>JBIOUF010000022.1:0-12191 GCA_044866695.1 Nocardioidaceae bacterium
TGGGACCCGCCGTCGGGACCGGGCGTCCGGCTGGACGGCGGCTACGCCGAGGGCGAGACCGTCCCGGGCTCCTTCGACTCCCTGGTCGCCAAGCTGGTGGTCACCGGCCGCAGCCGCACCCAGGCGCTGGAGCGGTCCCGCCGCGCGCTGGCCGAGTTCGAGGTCGACGGGATGCCGACGGTGGTGCCGTTCCACCGGGCGGTCGTGGTGGACCCGGCGTACGTCGGCGACGACCGCGGCTTCGCGGTGCACACCAGCTGGATCGAGACCGAGTTCGACAACCGGATCCCGCCCTACTCCGGCGACCACGCCGAGGCACCCGCGGCCGCCGAGCGCACCAGCGTCACGGTCGAGGTGGGCGGCAAGCGGCTCGAGGTCGTGCTGCCCGCCGGGTTCGGGGCCGCCGGCGGTCCCGTCGCGGCCGGCCCGGCCAGGCCCCGCCGCGCGTCCGGCCGCAAGGCCGGCGCCGCCGCCTCCGGCGACGCGGTCACCTCCCCGATGCAGGGCACGATCGTCACGGTGGCTGTCGAGGAGGGCCAGGCGGTCACCGCCGGCGACGTGGTGGTGGTGATCGAGGCGATGAAGATGGAGCAGCCGCTCAAGGCGCACCAGGACGGCACCGTCGCCGGCCTCTCCGTCGAGCCCGGCGACACCGTCACCAGCGGCGCGGTCGTCTGCGAGATCAAGGGCTGAGGTCCTGGCCCGGCGGACGCTGGTCGAGGAGCCGCAGCGCCGGTGGTTTCGAGACGCTCGCCTAGCGGCTCGCTCCTCAACCACCGTGGGTCGCAAGCTCGCTGCTCAGCCACCGCAGGTTCGCAAGCTCGCTCCTCGGGCCGCCGGGGGTCGCAACCCTCGGGGGCATGACCACTACTGTCGGGCCATGTTCTCCAAGGTGCTCGTGGCCAACCGGGGCGAGATCGCGATCCGGGCGTTCCGAGCCGCCTACGAGCTGGGCGCCCGGACCGTGGCGGTGTTCCCGTTCGAGGACCGCGGCTCCGAGCACCGGCTCAAGGCCGACGAGGCCTACCAGATCGGCGAGCGGGGCCACCCGGTCCGGGCATACCTGGACCCCGAGACGATCGTCGCCGCCGCCGTCCGCGCGGGCGCCGACGCGGTCTACCCCGGCTACGGCTTCCTCTCGGAGAACCCGGCCCTGGCCGAGGCGTGCGCCGCGCGCGGGATCACCTTCGTGGGCCCGAGCCCCCAGGTGCTGACCCTGACCGGGAACAAGTCCAGGGCGATCGAGGCCGCGAGGGCGGCCGGGGTGCCCACGCTCGCCGGGGTCGCGCCGTCGACGGACCCCGACGCGCTCGTCGAGGCCGCCCGCGCGCTCGGGGTGCCCGTGTTCGTCAAGGCCGTCGCCGGCGGGGGCGGGCGAGGGATGCGGCGGGTGGACGACGCCGCGCACCTGCGCGAGGCCGTGCAGACCTGCATGCGCGAGGCCGAGGGCGCGTTCGGGGACCCGACCGTGTTCGTGGAGCAGGCCGTCGTCGACCCGCGGCACGTCGAGGTGCAGGTCCTCGCGGACGCGGCCGGCGAGGTGATCCACCTCTACGAACGGGACTGCTCGGTCCAGCGGCGGCACCAGAAGGTCGTCGAGATCGCTCCCGCACCGAACCTGGACCCCGACCTCCGCGACCGGATCTGCGCCGACGCCGTGCGCTTCGCCAGGGAGATCGGCTACGTCAACGCCGGCACCGTGGAGTTCCTCCTCGACGCGCACGGGGACTACGTCTTCATCGAGATGAACCCGCGCATCCAGGTCGAGCACACCGTGACCGAGGAGGTCACCGACGTCGACCTGGTGCAGTCGCAGCTGCGGATCGCGTCCGGGGAGACGCTGGCCGACCTCGGCCTGGCCCAGGACGGGATCCGGCTGCGGGGGGCCGCGCTGCAGTGCCGGATCACCACCGAGGACCCGGCGAACGGGTTCCGCCCGGACACCGGCGTGATCACGACCTACCGCTCCCCCGGCGGCGCAGGGATCCGCCTGGACGGCGGCACTACCTACACCGGCGCGGAGGTGAGCGCGCACTTCGACTCCATGCTCACCAAGCTGACCTGCCGCGGCCGCGACTTCGAGATCGCGGTGCGGCGGGCCCGGCGCGCGATCGCGGAGTTCCGGGTCCGCGGGGTGGCCACGAACATCCCGTTCCTGCAGGCCGTCCTGGACGACCCGGACTTCCGCGCCGGGCGGCTGACCACCGGCTTCATCGAGGGCCATCCGCACCTGCTCACGGCGCGGTCCAGCGCCGATCGCGGCACCAAGCTGCTCACCTTCCTCGCCGACGTGACCGTCAACCAGCCGTACGGCGAGTCGCCGACCACGGTCGACGCGGCGACCAAGCTGCCGCCGCTGGAGACCGCGACGCCGCCACCCGACGGCAGCCGGCAGCTGCTGCGCGCGCTGGGTCCCGAGCGGTTCGCCGCGCGGCTGTGTGAGCAGCAGCGGGTCGCGGTCACCGACACCACGTTCCGCGACGCCCACCAGTCGCTGCTGGCGACCAGGGTCCGCACCAGGGACCTGCTCGCCGTCGCCGGCCATGTGGCCCGCATGACGCCGCAGCTGTGGTCGATCGAGGCATGGGGCGGGGCGACGTACGACGTGGCCCTGCGGTTCCTGTCCGAGGACCCCTGGGAGCGGCTCGCCGCGCTTCGCCGTGCGGTGCCCAACATCTGCATCCAGATGCTGCTCCGGGGGCGCAACACCGTCGGCTACACGCCGTACCCGACCGAGGTCACCACCGCCTTCGTCGAGGAGGCGGCGGAGACCGGCATCGACGTGTTCCGGATCTTCGACGCGCTCAACGACGTCGGCCAGATGCGCCCGGCCATCGACGCCGTCCGGGGCACCGGGACCGCGGTCGCGGAGGTGGCGCTGTGCTACACCGCCGACCTCTCCGACCCAGCGGAACGGCTGTACACGCTGGACTACTACCTGCGCCTTGCCGAACGGATCGTCGAGGCCGGCGCGCACGTGCTCGCGGTCAAGGACATGGCCGGCCGGCTGCGGGCACCCGCGGCGCGCACGCTGGTGACCGCGCTGCGCGAGCGGTTCGACCTGCCCGTGCACCTGCACACCCACGACACGCCCGGCGGCCAGCTGGCCACGCTGCTCGCCGCCGTCGACGCGGGCGTGGACGCGGTGGACGCCGCGTGCGCGTCCATGGCCGGCACCACCAGCCAGCCTCCCCTGTCCGCCCTCGTGGCGACCACCGACCACGGCCCGCGCGAGACCGGTCTCGACCTGGCCGCGGTCAACGCGCTCGAGCCGTACTGGGAGGCGACGCGGCGCCTCTACGCGCCCTTCGAGGCCGGCCTGCCGTCGCCGACCGGCCGCGTGTACCGCCACGAGATCCCCGGCGGCCAGCTGTCGAACCTGCGCCAGCAGGCCATCGCGCTGGGGCTCGGCGAGAAGTTCGAGCAGGTCGAGGACATGTACGCCGCCGCAGACGACATCCTCGGCAATCTTGTCAAGGTCACACCATCATCCAAGGTCGTCGGCGACCTCGCGCTGCACCTCGTGGCCGTCGGGGCCGACCCGGCGAAGTTCGCCGCGGACCCGGGCGCCTTCGACATCCCCGACTCGGTGGTCGGCTTCCTCGAGGGCGAGCTGGGCGACCCGCCGGGCGGCTGGCCCGAGCCGTTCCGCACCAAGGCGCTGGCCGGTCGCACGCACCGCCCGCCGGCGACCGACCTCACCGAGGAGCAGCGGGCCGGGTTGGCCTCGGATCGCAGGCGCACCCTCAACGAGCTGCTGTTCCCCGGCCCCACCCGGGAGTTCACCGAGTCCCGGTCGCGGTACGGCGACCTGTCCGTGCTGCCGACCGTGGACTACCTCTACGGCCTGCGCCCCGGGGAGGAGCACGTCGTCGAGCTCGAGGAGGGCAAGACCCTCCTGCTCGGCCTGGAGGCGATCGGCCGTCCCGACGAGCGGGGCTTCCGCACCGTGATGTGCACGATCAACGGCCAGCTCCGGCCCGTGCCCGTGCGCGACCGCTCGGTCGCCGCCGACGCGCCCACGGCCGAGCGCGCCGACCCGGCCGACCCCGGCCATGTCGCGGCACCGTTCGACGGCGTGGTCACCCCCGCCGTCGCGGTCGGCGAACAGGTCTCCGCCGGCGACACCGTCGCCACCATCGAGGCGATGAAGATGGAGGCGGCCATCACCACCTCGGTCACCGGCACCGTCGCCCGCGTCGCCATCGCCGGCACCCAGCAGGTCGAGGGCGGCGACCTGGTCCTCGTGGTCACCCCAACCTGACCCGTCCCCGCCGACCCGTCAATCTTGGTGGGCCGAGCCGTCAATCCTGGCGGGCCGAGCCGTCAGTCCTTGCGGACCGCGTCGAGGTGGTCGATGGGCTGCGCCGCTCCATGCGCCTGCTGGCGGACGTCTCAGCCGATGCGGAACCAGGTGGAGCGAAGCCCCGCTGCCCACCGCAGGTCGTCGCCGGTGACCGCCCGGCGGGCCTTGCCGCCGACCAGGACGGCCCGGAGGACCCGGCCGCCCCACTCGCCGTTGCCGTCGCGGCGGGTCACCCGGATGCGGCGCAGCGTGCCGATGCCCGGGTAGGCGCGCTCGATCGTGGCCTTGCGGACCGTGACCCGCCAGTCGTGCACGGCGTTGCCGCTCCAGTCGTCGTACGGGTCCGGCTTGGCCGGGAGGTACGGCACGGACCCGGCGGCGGTCCAGCCACCGGAGGAGGCGCTGAACTGGGTGAACGCCGCGGCGCCGCGCCAGGTCCGCACCTCTCCCGCGGTGGCGTCGACCGCGGCGGTGGCCAGCGGGTGCTCCGCAGCCACGCCGCCGTACACCTGGCAGGCGGTGGTGTCGCACACCTGGTAGTAGCCCGAGGGGTTCTGGTTGCGGCTCCAGACCGCGTAGGTTCGCGCCGCGACCGCCTGCGCGCGCACCGCCTGGGGGTGCCAGGAGGCCGGCATCTCGGCGGGGACCACCCCCTTCACGTAACCCTCGAGGGGAACGACGTTCACGGTGTCGCGGTCGGCCGACCCGGGCGCCGGAGCGACCGAGCGAAGCCGGCCGCGATAGCGGCGGTCGCCGGTCGGCGTGACCAGCGTGACCGGGCCGCGGGCGTAGAACGTGCCTCCGCCGGCCAGCGCGGCCTTGCCGCCGGGACGCCAGCGATGCCAGCCGTTGCGGTCGTACTCGACGACGTCGCGGCCGGCGCTCACCACGACCCGCCAGCGGCTCACCCCGTCGAGCCGGGGCAGCCGGTACGTCGCCCCGTCGCCCCGGTCGCGCAGGGTCAGCGTCGGTCGCGGGCGGACCTGCAGGTCTGCGGTGGTGTCGGCGGTGATGAGCACCCGAAGGGTCATCGACACCCTCTGACGTCTCGTTCCCGGGTAGTAGAAGGCGAGGATCTGCCGGTACGTCAGGCCGCGCCGCGCGGCGCCCTCCGCGCCGTACTGAGACATGCCGTGACCGTGGCCGAAGCCGTGCCCGTGGAACACCACGACGCGGGAAGCGGCCCGCTCGCCAGGAGATGCAGACGCGGATGCGGGAGCCGGCGACCCGGCGCTGACGGCCGCGCAGAGGAAGGCGGCACCGAGCCGCACCATGGGTGTCAACGCTTCTCCTGGGACTGGAGTGACAGAAGGGACTGCCCCACCATGACCCGCATGGGGGTCCGAAGGGAACCCCTGCCGCACAGGTTCTTGTGCACCCCACTAGAATTACACCGCTGTGACTCCTTTGCGATGCGCGGCCCGGCTGCGCCGGTAGCCTCGTGTCATGGAGTGGTTGTTCGTCCTGGTGCTCGCCGCGGCGCTCGGCTGGCTGGTGCTCCGGCAGCGCCAGGCCTCGCACCGGCGCCGACTGGAGGCACGACGCCGTCACGAGGAGGAGGTCGCGGACGCCCGCCGGGCTGCCGAGGAGGACGTGGTCCGGTTCGGCGAGGAGCTGCAGGCCCTGGACGCCGACGTCAAGCCGGCTCTGGCCGCTCCGGACACCGCTGACGCGATGCGCCAGGACTGGCAGCGCGCCCTCGACGGCTACGAGAGCGCCGACCGCTCCCTGCGCCGGCTCAGCGACCCCGCCGACGTCCGCCATGTCACCGAGGCGTTGGAGGACGGCCGGTACGCCGTGGCGTGCGTGCTGGCCCGCCGCGACGGCCGACCGCTGCCCCAACGGCGGCCACCGTGCTTCTTCAACCCCGCTCACGGGCCGTCGGCGCAGGACGTGGAGTGGGCGCCGCCGGGCGGCCAGCCTCGACAGGTCCCGGTGTGCGCTGCGGATGCCGACCGGGTGGCCCAGGGCGCCGAGCCCGCCGTGCGCACCGTGCCTCGCGGCGCCGGGCGGGTGCCGTACTGGGAGGCCGGACCGGCGTACTCGCCGTGGGCGATGGGCTACTTCGGTGGGTACGCCGGATCGGGGCTGCTGCCGGGGTTCCTGCTCGGCACCCTGCTGGCACCCGGCTGGGACGGCACGCCCGGGGACGGGTTCGACACCGGCGGCGGCTCCGGAGATGGCGGCGACGGCGGCGATGGCGGCGACGGCGGGAACGGCGGGGATGCCGGCGGCGACGGTGGCGGCGACGCCGGTGGCTGGGGCGGCGACGGTGGCGGCGACTGGGGCGGGTTCGACGGCGGCGGGTTCGACGGCGGGTTCTGACCTCGCGCGCACGGAGGTCGGCGCGGGGTCGGGGTCAGAGGGCGACTCGGTGCAGCCGGCGAGCCGCCTCGGCCACCGACCCGCTCAGGGACGGGTAGACGGTGAACGCGTGCGCGACCTGGTCGGCGGTGAGGTTCTCCGACACCGCCAGCGCCAGCGGGTGCACCAGCTCGCTGGCGCGCGGCGCGACCACGACCCCGCCCACGACGATCCCGGTGCCGGGACGGCAGAACACCTTCACGAACCCGTCGTGCACGCCCTGCATCTTGGCCCGCGCGTTGGTGGCCAGCGGCAGCATGACCACCTCCGCCTGGACCTCGCCCGCGTCGATGGCCCGCTGGCTCCAGCCGACCGTCGCGATCTCCGGCGCGGTGAACACGTTGGAGGAGACCGCGGCGAGGTTCAGCGGCGAGACCGCGTCACCCAGGAAGTGCCACATGGCGATCCGCCCCTGCATCGCGGCGACCGAGGCGAGCATCAGCACGCCTGTGCAGTCACCGGCGGCGTACACCCCGCGGGCCGCCGTCCGGGACACCCGGTCGACCCGGATGAACCCGCCGTCGTCGAGCGCCACCCCGGCCTCGGTGAGTCCGACGCCGGCCGTGTTCGGCACCGATCCCAGGGCCAGCAGGCAGTGTGAGGCCTCCACGACGCGGCCGTCGCCGAGCTCCACCCGTACGGCCTCGCCGGACCTGGCCACCGACTGCATGCGCGAGCGGTGCAGCACCGTCATGCCGCGCCGCCCGAACACCTCCTCCAGCACCCGGGCGGCGTCGGCGTCCTCCCCCGGAAGCACCAGGTCGCGCGACGACACCAGGGTCACCTCGACGCCCAAGGCGTTGTACGCGCCGGCGAACTCGGCACCGGTCACCCCCGAGCCGACCACGACCAGGTGCTCAGGCCGCTCCTGGAGCGAGTAGACCTGTTCCCAGGTCAGGATCCGCTCGCCGTCGGGGACGGCGGTGGGCAGCGTGCGGGGAGCGGCGCCGGTCGCCACCAGCACCGCGTCGGCCTCGAGCGACTCCTCGCCGCCGCCGGCGAGCTCGGCCACCACCCGCTGCGGGCCGTCGAGACGTCCCCGTCCGTGAACCACCTTCACGCCGTCGCGGGTCAGCCGTGCCTCGATGTCGGTGGACTGCGCCCCGGCCAGCTCGAGCACGCGGGCGTTCACCGCGGCGAGGTCCACCTCGAGCCGGCCGGAGACCCGGATGCCGAGCTCCTCGGCGCTCTCGGCGCGGGTCATCACCTCCGCGGTGGCGATGAGCGTCTTGCTGGGTACGCAGTCGGTGAGCACCGCCGAGCCGCCGATGCCGTCGCTGTCCACGACGACCACCTCCGCGCCGAGCTGCGCGGCCACCAGCGCCGCCTCGTAGCCACCGGGACCGCCGCCAACCACCACCACCTGGGTCACGCGCGACATTGTCACACCGGCTGCCGGCCATCTCGGGTGGGCGCGGAGGTCCGCGCCACCAACATTGACGGCTCGACCAACCAACATTGACGGCTCGGCGCGCAAGAGGGGGGAAGGCTCGGCGCGCAAGAAGGGGGGAAGGCTCGGCGCGCAAGAGGGGGGCGGCTCGGCGCGGCGAGAGGGGGGCTCGGGACGGGCGGGGCTGGGGTGGGGTGGGGTGGGGCGGGTCGGCACTAGGCTGCGTGGCCGTGGGCCTCTACGCGGCGTACGGGACGAACCTGGATCCCCGGCGCATGGGCGAGCGGTGCCCACACTCCCCGTTGCACGGCACCGGCTGGCTGACCGGCTGGCGGCTCACGTTCGGCGGGGAGGACCTCGGCTGGGACGGCGCGCTGGCGACGGTGGTGCCCGACCCGTTCGAGCAGGTGTTCGTCGCCGTGTACGACGTCACCGAGGAGGACGTCGTCCATCTCGACGAGCTGGAGAGCGCGACGACCGGCCTGTACCGGAAGGCCAGGGTCCGGGTGTCCCTGCTCGCCGGGGAGGAGGTCGCCTGGATCTACGTCCTGGACGCCTACGAGGGTGGCCTGCCCTCGGCGTCGTACCTCGGCCTCCTCGCCGACGCGGCAGAGGCCGCCGACGCGCCCGCGGACTACGTCGCCGCGCTGCGGCTCCGCTCGTGCCGGTCCGGAGGACTCTGACCTCCCGGTCCTCGGTACGCTGCCGCGGTGGCCGAGGAAGACCCGTATGCCCTGGCGGCCGATGCCGCCGCCCGCCTCGCCGGGCTGACCGGCGCGCCGCGTCACGACGTGGCCCTGGTCATGGGCTCGGGGTGGCTCCCGGCGGCGGACGCCCTCGGCGAGGCCGCGGCCGACCTGGCGGTCACCGAGCTGCCCGGGTTCGCTCCGCCGGCCGTCGAGGGGCACGCCGGCCGGGTCAGGTCGGTGCCGGCGGGCGACCGTCGGCTGCTGGTGTTCCTGGGCCGCACCCACCTCTACGAGGACCGAGGCGTCCGCGCCGTCGTCCACGCGGTGCGGACCGCCGCGGCGGCCGGCTGCCGCGTCGTGGTGCTCACCAACGGCTGCGGCGGTCTGCGGGAGACCTGGACGCCCGGTACGCCGGTGCTGATCAGCGACCACCTCAACCTCACCGCGACCAGCCCGCTGGAGGGCGCCCGGTTCGTCGACCTCACCGACCTGTACTCCGCACGGCTGCGCGCGCTGTGCCGGGAGGTCGACCCGAGCCTGGAGGAAGGGGTGTACTGCCAGCTTCGCGGCCCCCACTACGAGACCCCGGCGGAGGTCCGGATGGTCCGCGCGATCGGTGGTGACCTGGTCGGCATGTCCACGGCCCTGGAGGCGATCGCCGCGCGCGAGGCCGGCCTGGAGGTGCTCGGCGTGTCGCTGGTGACCAACCTCGCGGCCGGCGTCGCCGACCGGCCGCTGGACCATGAGGAGGTGCTCGCGGCGGGACGCGCCGCGGCGGGACGGATGGGCGACCTGCTGGGCGCCGTACTCCCGAAGGTCTGATCCTCCGCGGCCGGCTTCACTAGGCTCGGCCCATGAGTGACATCTCCTGCACGGTCTCCGGCGGGGTGGCCCGGGTGTTCCTGGACCGGCCGGACAAGCTCAACGGGCTCACCTTGGAGATGCTCGCCGACCTGGGCTCGACCGCTCGCCGGCTGGCCCGCGACACCTCCCTGCGCGCGGTGGTGATGGCCGGCACCGGCGAGTCGTTCTGCGCCGGCCTGGACTTCGCCGCCACGATGCGCGACCCGTGGGGCATCGTGCGCAGCTTCGTCCCGCTGCCGTGGCGCGGCACCAACCGCTTCCAGGAGGCGTGCTGGGCCTGGCGCCGGCTGCCGGTTCCGGTGGTCGCGGTGGTGCGCGGCCACTGCTACGGCGGCGGGCTCCAGCTCGCGCTGGCCGCCGACTTCCGGTACACCACTCCGGACGCGCAGTGGTCGGTGCTCGAGGCCAAGTGGGGGCTGGTGCCGGACATGACCGGCATCCGCACGCTGAGCGAGCTGGTCGGCATGGACACCGCCAAGCTGCTCACCATGACCGGGGACGTCATCACCGGCGAGCACGCGCACAGCCTCGGCCTGGCCACCGGCGTCGACCCGGACCCGCACGCGGTGGCCGACCAGCTCGTCGACCGCCTGGTGACCCGCTCCCCGGACGCGCTGGCGGCGGCCAAACGGCTGTTCCACCAGTCCTGGACGGCGAGCGCGCGGGTCACGCTGGCCCGGGAGCGGCTGGCCCAGGCCGGGCTGCTGGTCACCGCCAACACCAAGGCCGCGCGCGACGCCGCGTTCCGGCGCGAGGTCCCGGTCTTCGCCCCGCGCCGCCGATGAGCGACCTGCTGGAGCGGGCCCGGGCCTGGCTGGCCGACGACCCCGACCCGGACACCCGGTCGGAGCTGTCCGCCCTGCTCGCCGACGCCGGGCGCGACTCCGGCGGGCCGGCCGCGGCGGACCTCGCGGACCGCTTCGCCGCCGAGCTGTCGTTCGGTACGGCGGGGCTGCGCGGCACGCTCGGCGCCGGCCCGGCCCGGATGAACCGGGTCGTGGTGACCCGGGCCGCGGCCGGCCTGGCGGCGTACCTCACCGACGTCGGCGCCGAGGGGCCGGTGGTGGTCGGGTACGACGCGCGTCACAAGTCCGACGTGTTCGCCCGTGACACCGCGGAGGTCATGGCCGGCGCCGGCATCCGCGCGCTGGTGCTGCCCCGGCCGCTGCCCACCCCGGTGCTGGCGTTCGCGATCCGGCACCTGTCCTGCGCGGCGGGGGTGATGGTGACCGCGAGCCACAACCCGCCCCAGGACAACGGCTACAAGGTGTACCTGGGCGACGGCAGCCAGATCGTCCCCCCGGCGGACGCGGAGATCGCCGCGCGGATCGCGGCGGTGGGCCCGCTCGCCGAGCTGCGCCGCGGCGACGGGTGGACCACGCTCGGCGAGGAGGTGCCGGAGGCCTACCTCGACGCGGTCGCCGCCCTGGCCCGGCCCGGCCCCCGGGACCTGTGCGTCGTGTACACGCCCCTGCACGGCGTCGGCGGTGACACGGCGGCGGCCGTGCTGGAGCGGGCCGGCTTCCCGCCCGCCCTGCCGACGCCGGCCCAGGCCGAGCCCGACCCGGACTTCCCGACCGTGTCGTTCCCCAACCCCGAGGAGGCCGGCGCGATGGACCTGGCCACCGCGGTCGCCGCCGAGGCCGGCGCGGACCTGGTCGTCGCCAACGACCCGGACGCCGACCGGTGCGCGGTCGCAGTGCCCGGGCCGCACGGCTGGCGCACCCTTCGCGGCGACGAGGTCGGCGCGCTGCTCGCCGACCACCTGCTGCGGCGCGGCCGCCGGGGCGTCTACGCGACCACGATCGTGTCGTCGTCGCTGCTGGGTGAGATGGCGCGGGCGCACGGGCAGGGGTACGCCGTGACGCTCACCGGGTTCAAGTGGATCGGCCGGGTCGAGGGGCTGGTGTTCGGCTACGAGGAGGCCCTCGGCTACTGCGCGGCCCCCGAGCTGGTGCGCGACAAGGACGGTCTCTCGGCGCTGCTGCTGGTCTGCGAGCTGGCCGCGGAGCTGAAGGCGGAGGGGCGGACCCTGGCCGGGCGGCTGGACCAGATCGCGGCGGCGTACGGGCTGTTCGCCACCGACCAGCTCTCGGTGCGCGTCGCCGACCCGGCGCTTATCGACGCGGCCATGCTGCGGCTGCGCACGTCGCCTCCGGCAGTGCTCGGCGGGCTCGCCGTGGTGCAGGTCGACGACCTGGCCGACGGGGGCGACGGGCTGCCGCCCACCGACGGCATGCGGTTCCGGCTGGCCGACCGCGCGCGGGTCGTCGTCCGGCCCTCGGGCACCGAGCCGAAGGTCAAGTGCTACCTCGAGGTCGTCGTGCCCGTCGAGAACGGCCCGGCCGGCGGCCAGGACGCCGTCGACGCCGCACGGATCGCCGCCGCCGGGCGGCTGGACGCCATCAGGGCCGACCTGGCGAGCGCTGCGGGCCTGGCCTGAGCTCGTACGCCGGCTCGACCCCCCACCCGGGGGAAGACCTGCCGGCTCGACCCCCCACCCGGGGGAAGACCTGCCGGCTCGACCCCCCACCCGGCGGAAGACCTGCCGGCTCGACCCCCCACCCGGCGGAAGACC
>JBIOUF010000023.1:0-27440 GCA_044866695.1 Nocardioidaceae bacterium
TCGTGCCCTCCTCCTTGTAGCCGCGCACGTGGAAGTTCGGGTGGTTGTGCCGCCGGTACGCGAGCCGGTGGATCAGCCAGGGGTACCCGTGGTAGGCAAAGATCACCGGCCTGTCGGTGGTGAAGAGGGCGTCGAAGGCCGCGTCGGGGAGGCCGTGCGGGTGCTCGCTCTCCGACTGAAGCCGCATCAGGTCGACGACGTTCACGACCCGCACACGCAACTCCGGCAGGTGCTCGCGGAGTAGCGCGGCTGCAGCCACGGTCTCGAGCGTCGGGACGTCGCCGGCGCACCCCAGTACGACGTCGGGCTCGCCGTCGTCGTCGTTGCTCGCCCAGTCCCAGATCCCGATCCCGCGCGCGCAGTGTGCGATGGCCTCATCGATGCTCAGGAAGTTGAGTGCCGGCTGCTTTCCGGCCACGATCACGTTCACGTAGTTCGTGCTTCGCAGGCAGTGGTCTGCCACCGAGAGCAGGCAGTTCGCGTCCGGTGGCAGGTAGACGCGGATGATCTCGGCCTTCTTGTTCACGACGTGGTCGATGAAGCCCGGGTCCTGGTGGGAGAAGCCGTTGTGGTCCTGGCGCCACACGTGTGAGGTGAGCAGGTAGTTCAGGCTCGAGACGGGCCGCCGCCACGGGATCTCGTTGGTGGTCTTCAGCCACTTCGCATGCTGGTTGAACATCGAGTCGACGAGGTGGATGAACGCCTCGTAGCAGGAGAACAACCCGTGCCTGCCGGTGAGCAGGTACCCCTCGAGCCAGCCCTCGCAGGTGTGCTCGGAGAGGATCTCCATGATCCGGCCGTCGGCGGCGAGGTGGTCGTCGTAGGAGAAGGTGGCGGCGTTCCAGGTGCGGCCGGTGACCTCCATGACGTCCTGCAGCCGGTTGGAGCTGTTCTCGTCCGGCGCGAACAGCCGGAACGTGCTCATGTTCTGGCGCATCACGTCGCGCAGGAACATGCCGAGGACGCGGGTCGACTCCACCGCGCCCGTGCCGGGGCTCTCGACCGGCACGCAGTAGTCACGGAAGTCGGGCAGCCGCAGGTTCTTCAGCAGCAGGCCTCCGTTGGCGTGCGGCGTTGCGCTCATGCGCTTGTCGCCGGCCGGGTGCAGGTCGCGCACCTCGGGGACCGGGACGCCGGTGGCGTCGAAGAGCTCCTCGGGCCGGTAGCTCTGCAGCCACTCGAGGAGGACGGCGCGGTGGGCGTCGTCGGTGCGGGCGTCGGCGAACGGCACCTGGTGCGACCGCCAGAACCCCTCGATCTTCTTGCCGTCCAGCTCCTGCGGGCCGGTCCATCCCTTGGGGGACCGCAGCACGATCATCGGCCAGGGCCGCCGGGTCGGGTCGTCGCCGGCGCGGGCGTTGCCCTGGATGTCGGAGATCTCGTCGAGGCAGTGGTCCAGGGTCGCCGCGAACAGCTGATGCATCTCCGCCGGGTCGCTGCCCTCGACGACGTACGGCGCGTGGCCGTAGCCGCGTAGCAGCGCGTCGAGCTCGTCGGGCTCGATCCGCGCGAGCACGGTGGGGTTGGCGATCTTGTAGCCGTTGAGGTGCAGGATCGGCAGCACCGCGCCGTCGCGACGGGGGTCCACGAACTTGGTGCTGTGCCAGCTGGTGGCCAGCGGACCGGTCTCGGCCTCTCCGTCGCCGACGACCGCGGCAACCACCAGGTCGGGGTTGTCGAAGGCCGCGCCGTACGCGTGGGAGAGCGCATAGCCGAGCTCACCGCCCTCGTGGATCGAGCCCGGCGTCTCCGGCGCCACGTGGCTCGGGATGCCGCCGGGGAAGGAGAACTGGGTGAACAGCCGCTTCATCCCGCGCTCGTCCAGGCTGATGTCCGGGTAGACCTCGGTGTAGGTGCCCTCCAGCCAGGCGGTGGCGACCAGGCCCGGCCCACCGTGGCCCGGACCGATGATGTACATCATGTCGAGGTCGCGTGCCATGATCGCGCGGTTGAGGTGGGCGTAGACGAAGTTCAGCCCCGGGGTGGTGCCCCAGTGGCCCAGCAGCCGCGGCTTGACGTGCTCAGCGAGGAGCGGCTCGCGCAGCAGCGGGTTGTCCATCAGGTAGATCTGCCCGACGGACAGGTAGTTCGCCGCCCGCCACCACAGGTCCAGCCGACGCAGCTCGTCGTCTCCGAGGGGCCTCCCCGAGACGGTCCCCGTGGCGGCGGTGGTCAGGACCGGGTCGCTGGTCAGGGTCATGGAGTGCCTCCCCTGTCGGTGTCGTGCTCGGACAGTGCCCAGCACACCACCTCGCACACCTGGCCCACCAGGCGGGGGTCGGCACCCCCGCGCCGCCCGCGTGCGGGACGAGTGGATCGACTCGGCCCACCAAGATTGACGGCTCGACCCACCAAGATTGACGGCTCGACCCACCAAAGATTGACGGCTCGACCCACCAAGATTGACGGCTCGACCCACGAGGTGGAGGGGCTCAGCCGCCCAGGAGGGTGAAGCGGGGCGGGAGGGAGGTACGGCCGGTGAGGGCGGGCAGGACCGTCACGGCCTCGCCGCGCAGGACGGCGAGCTCGGCGGCCAGGAGGGTGGCGTCGAGCATCGCCGCGTCGTCGTACGGCGCCCGGAGGCCCGTGGCGCGGGCGATGTCGAGGCCGTGGACGACCAGCTCGAAGGTGCGCGTGCGCAGGTACTCCTCGAGCCGCATCGCGCCGGCCACCGTGACCAGGACGTAGTCGCGCGGGTGGTCGTCGAGGCGACGCAGCACCCGGTCGGCGAGGTCGCGCACGAACCGGCCCGGGTCCGCCCCCAGCGCCACGCCGGCCTGCCGGCCACGCGCCGCGACCGCCGCCGGGTCGGTGGCGGTGGACAGCGCGGCCGGGAAGTACTCCGCGGCGCAGGCCACCTCGACCCGTTCCCCGGGCTGGTCCAGGTAGGTGTCCACGGTCACCAGCGACCGCGAGGTGTGGCCGACCAGCGCCCGGAGGTCCCACTCCCCCAGCCCCGGACCGGACATCCGGTCGGGGGCCAGCTCGGCGACCATCGCGACGAACGTCTCCACGGCCGAGCGGTAGGTGGCCAGCGGGTCGGGACGCATGGGCTCATCATCCACGGCGTCGCCTGCCCCGCCGCGGCTCACTCCTCCCCGAGCATCCGGTACAGCTCGCGCCGGAGCTCGTCGACCTTGGCGACGGCGCGTTCGCGCTGGTCCGAGGTGCCCGTGGCGCCGACCTGGCGCAGCACCGCGGAGAGCTTCCGGCTCGCGGCGACCAGCGGGGCCCGGTCGCCGAACGCGTCCGACCCCCGGCTCCACACCTGGGTCACCTCCTCCTGGTGGCGTTGCACGTGCTCGCGACCGGCCTCGGTGAGCTCGTAGTCGGTGCCCGACCCCTCCGCGCCGGTGGACCGGATCAGGCCCTCGTCCACGAGCTGCTGCAGCGTCGGGTAGACCGACCCCGGACTGGGCCGCCACACTCCGCCCGACCGCTCGGAGATCGCCTGGATCAGGCCGTACCCGTTGGACGGACCGTCGGCGAGCAGCGACAGGACGGCGCTGCGTACGTCGCCGCGCCGGGCCCGGGAGCGACCGGGCCTCCGGCCGGGACCGAAGCCGTCGTCCGGACCGCCGAGCGGACCTCGACGGCGGCCCCCACCGTGGCCGTGCCGGTCGCGGGTGGGCCGCTCGGGACGCGGTCCGCGGGAGCCGGGCTCCCACTGGTCGGAACTGTGCTCGAAACTTGGATGGTGCCTCATCACGGCACTCCTCTCGATAGGTTTCGATATATCGTAACACATCGAAAAGGAGTGGGCCCGCCGGTCAGCGACCTCCCACCACGCACCAGGCGACGCCGGTGATCTCGAACGGCGGCTCCGGGAGCAGCGCACGGCAGCTCTCCCGCACCTCCGCGCGCCGGTCGGGGTCCAGCTTCGCGACGTACTCCCCTGCCGGCCCCACTCCGAACGTGTACGGCTCCCACCAGTCCTCGAAGGAGTCGAACCGCGACCGCACCGACAGCTCGGTGGACTGCCGGACGGTCAGCCCGGCCGCCGTGAACAGCCCGTCCAGCTGGCCGCGCTTCGTGCCCGGGAGGCGTGACTCGCCGGTGAGCACGGGGTCGACGTCCCCGGCGGCCCGCCAGAAGTCGCTGAGCGGCGCCCGGCCTCCGGACAGGTCCCAGACGCTGGCCGCGACCAGCCCGTCGGCGCCGGCGACCCGGCCCATCTCGGCCAGCCCGGCCACCGGGTCGGTCATGAAGTGCACCACGAGCTGCGCCAGCGCCAGGTCGAAGGAGGCATCCCCGTAGGGCAGGTGCTCCGCGACCCCGTCGCGCACGTCGAGACCAGGGATCCGCTCGCGGACCGCGGCCACGAACGGCGGGGACGGATCGACGGCGGCCACCGCGTCGAGGCCGAGCCGGCGCACCAGCTCGGCGGTCAGGGCTCCCGGTCCGCAGCCGACGTCGAGCGCGCGCTGCCCGGCACGGACACCGAGCAGCTCGCACATCTCCACGGCCAAGGGCTCGGAGAACCGGCCCATGAACCTGCCATATGCGTCCGCGCTGACGTCGAAGCTCATGGCCGGCAGGCTACGACCTGTCCTGGTCAGTGGTCAGAGGCTGTCGCGCAGCTCCTGGACCACCGAGTCGACCACCGCGACCAGGTCGCCGCCGGACTCGTCGGCGACCGCGCGCTGGCGTTCGTACGACGCGCCGTGGGCCGGGATGTCGGCGACCCGGCGCAGCTGGTCCTCGCAGCCCAGCCGGCGTGCCGTCGGCGTCAGCCGCTCGAGCAGGTCGGCCAGGTCGTCGGTGACCAGCCGCTCGGTGTTCTGCGCGTCGAGGATGACGATCGCCTCCAGGCCGTAGCGGGCGGCCCGCCACTTGTTCTCCTGCACGTGCCACGGCGGCATCGTCGGCAGCGGCTCACCACCGGCCAGCCGGGTGTCCAGGTCGACGACCAGGCAGTGCATGAGGGCCACCAGGGCGGCCAGCTCGTGAAGGTTGGACACCCCGTCGCAGACCCGGTTCTCCAGCGTGCCCAGGTGCGGCGCCGGGCGCACGTCCCAGCGGATCTCCGAGAGCACCTCGATGACGCCGGTGGTGAGCTGGTCCTCCGCGAACGCCTCGAACTCGGCCCAGGTCTGGAACTGGAACGGCAGCCCCGCGGTCGGCAGCTGCTGGAACATCAACGCCCGGTTGGAGGCGTAGCCGGTGTCGGTGCCGGCCCACACCGGCGACGACGCCGACAGCGCCTGCAGGTGGGGGTAGTGGTTCAGCAGCGACGACAGCACCGGCATCACCCGGTCGCGCTCGGCCAGCCCGACGTGCACGTGGACACCCCAGATCAGCATCTGCCGGCCCCACCACTGCGTGCGGTTGATCAGCTCCTCGTAGCGGTGCCCGGGGGTGAGCTGCTGCGCCGACCACTTGGCGAACGGGTGCGTCCCGGCGCCCATGAGGTCGATGCCGAGCTCGTCGGCTGCGGGAAGCACGACCTGGAGGGTGCCCCGCAGGTCGTCCATGGCCTCCTCGACCGTGTCGCAGACTCCGGTGACCAGCTCCACGGTGTTGCGCAGCAGCTCCTTGTGCAGGCGCCGGTCGTCGGAGAGACGCGGCCCGGCCACGGCGAACAGGTCGGAGGCGGCGTTGACCAGGTCGCGGCTCTCCCGGTCGACCAGGGCCAGCTCCCACTCCACGCCGAGCGTCGGCCGCGGGGAGCCGTGGAAGTCGATGCGCACGCGCCCAAGCGAAACACAGCCGGCCGGGTGCTGGTCGCGCCGGCGTGCTTGTGGCCGATTACGGCACGGAACCGGGCTTGTGGCCTAGAACCGCAACGACACGCCGAGGAGACATGTCGGCATCGGCCACAACCGGGCTCAGCCGGCCGGGGTCCGCGCCACCGCCAGAGCGTCGACGGCGACGCACCCGGTGGGTCCGCAGACCAGCGGGTTGACGTCGAGCGCGACCACGTCGTCGGGGAGGCGCGCGGCGACGCGGGACAGGGCGGCGACGGCGCCCGCTACCGCGGCGTGGTCGGCGGGAGCCGCTCCGCGGACGCCGGCGAGCAGGGCGGACACTTTGGGCAGCTCGGCCAGCAGCGCCTCGGCCGCGGCCTCGTCGAAGGGCGGCAGCGCGACGGCCCGCTCGCCGACCAGCTCCACGAGCGTCCCGCCCGCGCCGACGACGACCAGCGGGCCGAGGTGGGGGTCGCGGACCACACCGAGCGCGAGCTCGACCCCGGGCGGGGCCATGGCCTGCACCAGCACCTGGGGTCCCAGCCGCGCTGCCAGGTCGTCGTACGCCGCCGCGACCGCACTCGGCGAGGTGAGGCCCAGTGCCACGCCGCCGACGTCGGACTTGTGCGCCACGGCCGCGGTCTTCAGCGCCACGGGCAGGCCGAGCCGGTCCGCTGCGGTGACCGCATCTGCCGCCGAGGCGACCGGCGCCGCCGCGGCCGCCGGGATGCCCCGGGCGTCCAGCGCTTGGAGCAGCGCGGCCGGCTCGCGTGGCAGACCGGCCGGCTCCCCGGGACCGGCGAGGGCAGGCGGGCCGGGACGAGGGCGGTCATCTGCGAGCAGGTGCCCGAGCGCGCGGAGCCCGCTGCGGAAGCCTTCGAGCACCGGGATGCCCGCCTCACGGAGCCGGGTCGCCGTGGGCTGGTGGACCGCGGCCGCCGTTCCGGTCAGCACGACCAGCGGGGCGTCGGTCATCGCATGGGCGGCCAGCGCCGCGGCCGGGTAGGACTCGTCGCCGTCGTACTCCTCGACCAGGTCGACCGCCAGCGCTGTGACCGCGACGGCGGGGTCCCGCGCGACCGTCGTCAGGCACGAGGTCAGCAGCGCCTCCGTCCCGGCACCAGTGCCCCAGACGTCGAGCGGGTTGCCCGGCTCCAGGCCGGGCTCGAGGATCCCGGCCAGCGCCGCGCGGGTGCCCTCCGCCAAGGGCGGGAGCCACACCCCGGCCGCCGCCGCGACGTCGGCGAGCAGCGCCCGCTCCCCGCCGGAGTCGTGGACGGTGGCCAGCCCGCGGGGCCGCGAGCCCGGCCGCGGCCGGCGGGTCAGCGCGAAGAGCTCCAGGGTGTCCACGAGCTCGTCGAGGTCGTGGACGCGGTGGACGCCGTAGGCGCGGCACAGCGCCTCCCAGGCCCCGTCCGCGCCCGCCAGCGCCCCCGAGTGCGCCCCCACCAGCGCGCTGCCAGTGGCCGAGGACCCGACGGTCAGCGCGACCACGGGCAGGTCCGCCTCCGCCGCCCGGGACAGCGCGGCCCGCAGCCGGTCGGAGTCGCGCATGGTCTCGGCGAGCATCCCGACGACGCCGGTCTCGGGCAGGTCCAGCGCGTAGTCCAGGTAGTCCGCGGTCGTGGTGACCAGCTCCTGCCCGGAGGACACCGCGAGCGCGTAGTCGAGCCGCCGGTGCGTGCGCAGCAGCGCGGAGAAGGCGGACCCCGAGTGGGAGACCAGCGCGACCCGGCCGGGCACGAGGTCGGTGCTCTCGAGGTAGCCCAACGCTCGGACGCCGCGGGCGAGGTTGAGGAAGCCCATGCAGGCCGGGCCGACCAGGGGCATCGCACCGGCCGCCGCCCGGATGCGGTCCGCCAGCCCGACCGCCGACCCGAACACCACCGCCCCTCCGTCCCCGCGCGACGACGCCAGCGCCACCTGGTCCACGACGGCGTGGTCCGGCACGCCGAGCAGGACCAGGTCCACCTGGGGCAGCTCGGCGAGCGTCGGCACGCAGCGCAGCCCGTCCACCTCGTCGTACGTCGGGTGCACCAGGTGCAGGTCCGGCCGGGCCGGGCTGCGCCGCGCCTCGACGACCATGCGCCGCCCGAACGAGCCGACCCGTCCGCTGGCCCCCACGACCGCCACGGACCGGGGCTCGAGCATCCGCCGGACGGCGCTGCGAGGGTCGGGTGCGCTCACCCCGTCCGCGGGATCCACGAGTGCGCCTCCGGCCGTCGCATGACGTTGACTGACTGTTCAGTCTAGGTGCCTGCTACCGTGGCCGACAAGGACGTGCCGGGGCGTTCGGTGGGAGGACCAGGATGAGCGAGCGGAGCGAGCCGGCTCGACCACGAGACACCGCACCGCGGCGCCGGCGATTACGAAGGCGCTCGCCCGCTCGGCGCGACCCCCGTGGGCCCTCCGCCCGACGCCGCGCTGCCGTGGCGCGGGTCCGTTGACCGAGCCGAACGCGCCGGGGCCCGTGACACCTGCGGACCAGCGACGCGACCAGATGCTCCGTGCCGCGGCCGAGCTCATCGCCGAGCGCGGGTACGCCGACACCAGGATCGCCGACGTCGCCGGCCGGGTGGGCACGTCGCCGGGGCTGGTCGTCTACTACTTCGGCACCAAGGACTCGCTGCTGATCGAGGCGCTGCGATGGTCCGAGGCCTCGTTCTACGCCACGGCCGAGGAGCTGCTCGCTGCCACGCCCGGCCTGCGCGACCGGCTAGAGATGCTGGTGCGGCTCACCTGCGTGCCCGACGGCGAGGGCGAGGTGCCCGGGGCCTGGGGGCTGTGGTTCGACCTGTGGGCCCAGGCGTTCCGGCACCCCGAGGTGTCCCGGGACCGGGTCGAGCTGGACGCCCGGTGGCGCACGATGATCGCGCGGGTCGTCGCCGAGGGCGTCGAGTCGCGCGAGGTCGAGCCGGTCGACGCGGCCGGGTTCGCGGTGACCTGGTCGGCGCTGCTCGACGGGCTGTCCATCCAGGTGGCGCTGCGGGACCCGGAGGTGGACGCCGACCGGGCGTTCCGGATCGCGATGGAGTTCGCGGAGGGGGCGCTGGCGCTGCCGCCGCGGCGGCGCCGCCGCGCCCGGTCGCGGCGGAGTGGCTGAGCGTCAGCCGTTCGGCATCTCGTACTGCGACAGCTCCCGAAGGACGCAGAGCTCGTTGCCGTCCGGGTCGCGCAGCACGACCCAGGTCGCGTCGTCTCGCTGACCGATGTCGGCCCGCCTGGCGCCGAGACCCTCCAGCCGGGCCACCTCCGCCGCCTGGTCGTCGGGGCGCAGGTCCAGGTGGAGCCGGTTCTTGACCGCCTTGCCCTCGGGGACGCGCAGGAAGAGCAGGTCGGGGCTGACGCCGTCCTCCGCGCTGCCCGCCGGCGGCTCCAGGACCACCTCCTGGTCGCTGTCATGGGTACGCCGCCAGCCCAGGGCCCGCTGCCAGAAGTCGGCGGAACGGCGGGGGTCGTTGCTGTCGACGCACACGCACTGCCAGCGAAGGGCCATCCTCCGACCCTGGACCGGAGCAGGGGTGGCCGCAAGCACGGTAACCAGCGCCCGAAGCCCCGGCGAGCACGGCCTGGCTCCGCGCGCCGCGCCGAGGGTAGACTCCACCCGCCCGGCGGGAAGGGGATGACGCCGGATGAGTGGATGCACCCAGGTGCGGCTGGGCGGGCTGATGCGCCGCACCGAGGGGACCCCGGGGGTCCGGATCGGCCTCGTCGACGGCCCCGTCGCGGCGGCGCACCCGGAGCTGGCAGCGGCTCGCATCGAGCCGGTGGCCGGCGGTCCCGCGGGCTCGTGGTGCCTGTGCCCGACCACGGAGCCCTGTCTGCACGGCACGTTCGTGGCCGGGATCCTCGCAGCAGCCCGAGGAGGAAGCGCCCCGGCGATCTGCCCCGGCTGCACGGTGCTGGTGCGACCGGTGTTCGCCGACTGCGTGTCGACCGCCGGCACCAGCCCGACCGTGGTCGCGCGCGGCATCCACGACTGCATCGACGCCGGGGCCGGCATCCTCAACCTCAGCTCCGCGCTGACCGCGCCCGGCCTGACCGGCCAGCCGGCGTTGGTCCGAGCCCTCGACCGGGCCTGCCGGCTCGGCGTGCTCGTCGTGGCGGCGGCCGGCAACGAGCCGGCGGTCACCGCGACCGCCCTGACCGGGCACCCGTGGGTGGTCGCCGTGTCCGGGTACGGCCCCGACGGCCGCCCGGTCCGCCACGCCACCACCGGCCACTCCGTCGGAAGCCGCGGGCTCGGCGCACCGTCGGTCGGCGTGACCAGCCTGACCCCGGCCGGCGGCGCGATGAGCCTGGACGGCACCAGCTTCGCCGCACCCTTCGTCACCGGTGCCGCAGCGTTGCTGTGGTCGCTGTTCCCCGGCGCCACGGCCGCGCAGGTCCGCCGGGCCCTGCTCGGGACGCACCGCCGGACATCCGTCGTTCCTCCCCTACTGGACGCCGAACGGGCGTACGACGACATGACAAGGACGGTGCGACATGCCAGACCGGCAGCCTGAGCCCGCGACCAGCCACCAGCAGCGCGGACCCCACCGGGTGCGGCTGCCCGGGTTCGTGAGCAGCGAGGACGTCGGGCTGGGAGAGGTCGTGTCGCGGGTCACCACCCGGATGGGGGTCCGTCCCTGCGGGGGCTGCCGCCGCCGCGCGGCCGCGCTCGACCGCCGGGTGGTCGTGACCCGGTGGAGGCCGTCGTGACGCGTCCAGGGTCCGCTTCGTGATCGTCGAGGAGCTCGAGGGAGCCAGCATGGAGCCAGAGCACGCAACCGTCGGCCTGCACGCACCGGCGGGGGCCCCACCCGAGGTGCACGAAGGGCTCGCGGCCGCCGCGCAGTGCGGATGCGCGGAGCACGGCCGCCGGGAGCAGGTCGTCGCGGCCCAGTCGCCTCTGCCCGGTCCGGCGCGCATCCCCATGGCGGACCCGGGCCCCGCCTACGTGTACGCGATCGGAAGCATCGAGGCCCGCTTCCCGTCGCTGTCGGTGGAGAAGGAGTTCGCGCAGGCCACCCGCGGCGGTGGCAGCGCCAGCCACAACGACCAGCAGACGTTCCGCATGGTGCTCGACGAGCCGGGCAACCGCTACCTGGCCCGGCAGCTGTGCTGGGTGCTGACGGTCCGCGGCATGGACACCTACGTCCTGCGCCCTCGTGACCCCGCTGACTTCGAGCTCCTCGTCCAGTCGATCCGGGCGTATCCCAGCCCGCTCGACGTCGACGCGGTGATCGGGCACCTGGGTCCGCTGGCCAGCCCCGAGACCTGCAACGGCCTCAGCGTGCCCATGGTCGCCTTCGACCAGATCTACTCCTTCGACCGCGCGTCGTTCGCCGACGCCGTGCCACGCGACGACGACCTCAGCCCGGAGCAGAACGCCGCCAACGTGGACCAGGTCCTGGGGATGATCCTGCGCATCGCGGACAACGCCGGCTCGACCGACGAGCACCGCGCGCTGAACTACCTCGCCATGCGGTACGCCGACATCTACACCAAGACCGGCCAGCAGTTCGCCGCGGACTTCGCGTTCACGGGCATCGAGGTCCGGCCGTCGCCGCTGGGCGGCGACCGGAAGGTCGTCGAGTGCGTCTTCACCTACACCAACCGTCAGTCCGCGTTCACCGAGAGGTACATGGTCCCGGTCGACGTCACCGAGGAGTTCCCGTTCCTCGTGGCGCCGCTCGCGCCCCACTACGACAGGGTCACCCAGCTTCAGTAGGAGTCCTCGACATGCCGACACCCGGGTTCACCGCCGAACGGACGCTCTACCGCACCGCCGGTCACTACCGCGCCACTGCTCGCGGCCGCGCCGCGAACCCCGGCACCCTGGTCGCTCCGGCGTCCTCGTGCTGTGACGCGGTCGCCTGCAAGGACTGTCCCGCGGGGTACTGGTGCGGCATCGTCGGGGGCACCGCCTGGTGCTTCAAGCCGACGCATGCGGCCGAGACCACCGAGCCGCGCTTCCTGATGGCCAAGGGGCACTACCCGTGGCCCTACCACTGCGTGTCGGGTGACGGCCACGCGGAGATCTACTGCCACACCGGTTGCGTGGCGACTCCCGTCGACGTCGCCTGCGTGGGCCCCGGACCTTGGGGGGCGGCGGAGACCGAGCCGCCCACCATCCTCAAGGCCTGACCCGTCTCGAAACCGCCCGCGCCCGGACGGTGGTTGAGGAGGGCGCCCTTCGAGACGGGCTCCTTCGTCGCCCTCCTCAGGAACGCCCGCGAGCCCGTCTCGAGACCACCGGCGCCCGGACGGTCAGGTGTAGCCTGAACGGGCGTTCAACCAGCCGACCAGACGAACACCGAGGCCAGCGATGAGCACCGACACCGTGCCCCCTGTCCGCCGCACCGCGTCGCCGGCGCCGCTCGACCCCGCCGAGGTGGCGCTGACACTGGCGCCCATGGAGGCCGCGCGGATGCTGCCGCGGGCGGCGTACCTCGATCCCGCGGTGCTGGCCTGGGAGCAGGACCAGCTGTTCTCCCGGTGGGTCTGCGTGGGCCGTGCCGAGCGGGTGGCCGCGCCGCGGTCGGCGGCGGCGTTCCGGCTCGGTGACGCGGGGATCCTGGTCACCCGCGACGCCGACGGCGTCCTGCACGCGTTCGAGAACGCCTGCCGCCACCGCGGCCACGAGCTGCTTCCGTGCGGCGGAAGCTCGCAGACTCCGATGCTGGTCTGCCCCTACCACGCCTGGACCTACACCCACGACGGTCGGCTCAGGCACGCCCCGGGCTACCCGCGCGACGGGTCGTTCGACACCTCCCGCTACCCGCTGGCCGCGATGCCGGCGCAGGACTGGCACGGGTGGCTGTTCGTCGACCGGTCTCGCCGCGCCGGCCCGTTCGCCGCCCACGTCGGGGATCTCGAGGAGGTCGTGGCGCCGTACCAGGCCTCCGGCCTGGTCACCGCCGAGACCCACGAGTACGACGTCGCGGCGAACTGGAAGGTGGTGATCGAGAACTACCAGGAGTGCTACCACTGCCCCTCGATCCACCCCCAGCTGTGCCGGGTCAGCCCACCGCACAGCGGCGAGAACCTGGACCGGGCCGGCAGCTGGGTCGGCGGCTGGATGGACCTGCGTCCAGACGCGGAGACGATGTCGCTCGACGGGCGCTCCGGAGGCGCCGTCATGGCCGGGCTCTCCGACACCGAGCGCAGGACGGTGATGTACGTCGCCGTGATGCCCAACCTGCTGGTCTCCCTGCATCCCGACTACGTGATGACCCACCTGCTCACCCCGGTCGCCCCGGACCGCACCCACATCTCGTGCTCGTGGGCCTTCCCGGCCGGGACCGTGGCGGCTCCTGGCTTCGACCCGGCCTACGCGGTGGACTTCTGGGACGTGACCAACCGGCAGGACTGGGCGGCCTGCGAGTCCGTCCAGCGGGGCGTGGCCTCGCCGTCCTTCGTGCCCGGGCCGCTGGCGCCCGAGGAGGACGGCGTGCACCAGTTCGTGACGCTGATGGCGCACCGGTACCTGGGTCGCTGACCCGCCGCTTCGCCGCGTCGCGCATGATGTGCGGCATGAGGGCGCTGGTCACCAACGACGACGGGATCGACGCTCCCGGTCTGGCCGTGCTCGCCGCGGCGGCGGTCGGCGCGGGGTTCGAGGTCACGGTGGCCGCCCCCCACCAGGAGCAGAGCGGCGCCAGCGCCGCCACCCAGGCGCGCGAGGACGGCGGTCACGTCCGCGTCCATCCCGCCGAGCTCACCGGCCTGGCGGGCGTGCCCGCGGTCGCGGTCGAGGCCACCCCCGCCTACATCGTCTGGCTCGCCGTGCACGGCGGGTTCGGCGACCGCCCCGACCTGGTGCTCTCCGGGGTGAACATCGGCTCGAACGTCGGCCACTCCGTGCTGCACTCGGGCACCGTCGGCGCGGTCCTGGGCGCCGTGCTGCAGGGCACGCCCGGGGTGGCGTTCTCGATCAACGCCTACCGAGGCACCCCGTTCTGGGACACCGCGTCCGAGGTCTGCCAGGACGTGGTGGGATGGGCCGCCGAGCGCCGGTTCGACGCCTCGCTCTGCCTCAACGTCAACATCCCGAACCTGGCGACCTCGGAGGTCCGCGGCGTCGTCGAGGCCCCGCTGGCGCGGCTCGGCGCGTTCCAGGCCCGGAACGTCGAGACCGGCGAGGGCACCGTGCGCATGCGCGTGGAGGAGCTCGACCTGCACGACGAACCGGACAGCGACGCCGCGATGGTGCGCGACGGCTTCGTGACCGTCACCGCCCTGGTCGGGCCCAGGGCCGCCGGCGGGGTCGACCTCGGCGGCCTGGTCGGCGCCAGGTCCGCCTCGCGAGTCTGACCGGATCGCGGAGTGGCTCGGCGGGTCAGGCGTCGACCTTGTTGCGACCCGAGAGACCCTCCGCGACGCCGACCAGCAGCACGGCGGCGATGATCGCCACGATGGCGCCGAGGATGTTCAGCTCCCAGATGTCGCCGGTGCCGAGGAGCGACGCGACCACACCGCCGATCACCGACCCGGCGAGCCCGAGCAGGAGCGTCCAGAGCAGGCTGAGGTTCTGCTTGCCGGGCTTGATCAGCCGCGCGACGACGCCGACGACCAGTCCGAACACGATGAATCCGATCATGTGAGTCCTCCATGGGGGAAGCAAGGCCAGGCCTAACCCTGCGCGGCTGCCGAGGTGCTCCCCTGCTGCCGTCTGATCCAGAATAGCGCGCAGATCGGTGCATTCCTCGCATAGACATAGAGGACCGGCCTGTCGCGCGTCGAGCCGTCAATGTTGGCGGGCCGAACCGTCAACGTTGGTGGGCCGAACCGTCAACGTTGGCGGGCCGAGCCGTCAACGTTGGTGGGGTCACCAAGATCCACGGCTCAACCCACCAAGATCCACGGCTCGACCCACCAAGATTGCCGGGTCAACGTGGACGGGCGGCGGGGGGAGGGTCAGGAGGCCAGCAGGCGGGCGGCGAGGGCCTCGCGGAGCTCCCCCCAGCGCTGCCAGTGCTGGTTCTCCTCGGCGAGCAGGCGCTGGGCCTCGGCGAGGACGTCTGAGTCGATCACCCCGCCGTTCTGCACCACCAGCGCGTAGCGGCTGGACTCCAGACGCAGCGCCTCGACGGCCTCCCGGTGCAGGGCGGTCAGCTCGGGGGCGCCGGTCCGGTAGCCGGCCATCTCCTCGGTGAGCCGCTCCAGGGGCTCGACGACGCGCTCGGCCATGGCGTCGGCACGGACCCGGTCGTCCGCGGTGGGGTCGGCGAGGATGCGCTGCGCCTCCGCCGCCGCGGACCGCACTCCGCCGGAGATCCGCGGCACCACGGTGCGGAGGTACTCGCCGAACTCCACCTGGAGCGCCTCGGCGGTGTCGTCGCCGGGGCTGACCAGGTCTCCGAAGGCACTGTCGGGCACCTCCAGCGAGACCATCTCGGAGCGGAACGCGAGCACCCCGGCGCCGGCGGCCACCACCACCGGCACCGCCGTGCCCAGCGCGACCCAGACCGGGAGCGCGGCGCGCCCGTTGGCGCGGCGGACACCCTCGGACACCAGCACCGCCGGCAGGGCGGTCAGCAGCGTCGCGTAGAAGCCCAGCACGAGCGCCGGGCGCGCGAACTGCGTGACCAGCAGCCGGTCGACCGTGCCGCCGACCGCGACGTTCAGCCCCAGGAAGCCGGCCATCGTCAGCAGGCCGGCCACCGGACCGGCCACCAGCGCGGCGCCCGGCCCCCGGCGCGGCCACGCCGCGACCGCTACGACCAGCGCGGCGGCGGCCGCCACGCCGGCGACCCACTGGTAGGCCAGGTACCGCTCGTAGGTCACCGTGTCGCTGGTCGAGGCGCCCGCGACGACCCGGTAGCCGACGACCACGGCGGCGCCACCCAGCCCCGCGACCACCGCCGCGAGTGCGACGGAGGCGAGCGGCGGCACGGGCTCGGCCGGTGGCGGCCACGCGTCGGGCGGCTGCGACTCGACGAGCCAGCCGGGCATGGGGGGTGCGCCGCGCGGGCGGCGCAGGAGCGCGAACCCGACCGACACCGCGAGTACGGCGACCACGGCCACCATCGCCCAGGGCGACAGCAGACCCGGCAGGGCCGCCCGGGCGAGCGGCCACCCACCCAGGTCGACGGTGCTCTGGAACAGCGTCGAGGACCACAGCATGCTGGTGAAGACGACGGAGCTGAGCACGAGTGCCGGGACCCACGCCCCTCGTGCCGACCCGAGCCGCGGCGAGAGGTCCGCCCAGACGTGCGCGAGGCCTGAGGTGACCACGACCGCACCTGCGGCCAGTACGCCGCTGACCAGCAGCCACACCGGCCGCGAGGTGCCCGTGACGGAGCCCAGCCCCGCCTGCTGCAGCGACACCGCCTGGCCGAGCAGCACGCCCACCCCGACGCCGAGGGCGGTCCCGACCGGAGGGGCGGACCGGCCGGACGCCCGGGGGTACAACGCCGCCCGCCACACCCCCAGACCGACCGCTCCGGCGAGGATCGGGCCGACCAGGACCGCCGCGGCGGCGTAGGCCAGGTCCGACCGGCCGGCCAGGGCGAACAGCGGGCTGGTCGTCGACACCAGCAGCGGCAGGGCCAGGGCGCTCAGGAACGCCCCCGCGAGCCCGTCGGCGAAGCCGCTCCGGGTGACTCGCACCGGCTCCTGGAGCACCGCGACCCGCTCGTCCCCGGTGGGGTGCTTCGCGAACACCCGACGGACCACGGCGCGCGCGTCGCCAGACGTGGCACCTGCGGCGGGAGCCCGGCGCAGCAGGCGGACCAGCGGGTCGACCGCGCCGGCCAGCCGGGCGGCCCGGAGGTCCGCGCCGTACTCACGGGTGCGCAGCAGCTGGCTGGACAGCAGCGCCACGGCCAGCCCGAGCAGTCCGGCGCGCCACCAGTAGGAGCGCACCAGGGACAGGTCGCCTTCGAGAACGCCCACCGCGACGGGCAGCAGGAGCAGCGGCGCCAGCGTCCACCAGACCAGCCGGGTCAGCCAGGCAAGGGTGACGTCGCCATGCGCGACGTGGGCCAGCTCGTGGCCGACCACCGGGTCGAACGTCGCAGCGTCCCGGAACCGCACCGCGACCGCCGGAGGCAGCGCCGTGCGGTAGCGCCGTGGAGCCCCGTAGCTGAACGCGTCGCGCTGGGTGGCCGGGCCGATCATCGGCCGGACGCGACCCGAGGCGCCGGCCCGCTCCGCGAGCTCGGCGAAGCGATGCGACGCGCCGGACAGGGCGTCGGGGAAGGGCCGCAGCCGCCGCCGGCGCTCGACGACGCGAGGCACGACGAACATCAGCAGGAGACCGCCGACCGCCACCGCCACCGCCCCGCCGACGGTGACCGCCACCCGGGTCCGCTCCGCGTCGGCGGTGCACTCGACGAACGCGGGCTGCTGCTCCATGACCGCGGCCACGGACCCCGTGACGCCGTAGCGGGCCCCGCAGACGGCAACGGTGCGGCTCCAGGAGTCGCCCATGGTCATGCCGTGCACGTAGTTGCCGACGAACAGCCCCGAGGCGAGCATCGCGACGGCGAACACGACGTACCTCGCCGTGGTGGGGCTCGGGAACGCCAGGACGTCGACCCGCCCGGGTGTCCCGCGCGGCGCGTCGGAGGGCTCGGTCGCCACGCCGGTCGACATGCCAGAGTTCCCCCTTCGCGCGGGCGGGCTCAGCCCGCGACCACCAGCCCGCCGACGACGGAGTCGGCCAGCAGCCGCGCCTGTTCGGCGGGCAGGCCGAGGTCGGACGCGCGGGACAGCGCGATCCGCCGGACCTCCGCGGCCTGGTCGGGGCTGAGCGCGTCGGCCCGGTCGGCCGGCTCCGCGCCGCCGGGCCTCGGCTCCGCGGAGGAGGGCAGGACCTTGCGGAACAGCCTGCGCACGAGATCCCGGACCACCGGCGCGGCCTCCTCCTTCGCGGTCTTGGCGACGGTGTCGAGCAGGAACGTCAGGACCGGCGTGGCGACGGCGAGCAGGTACGGCGTGAGCAGGGCGGCGTCCAGCCCGAAGCCCACGGACTCGTCCCGGCGCCGGGGGTTCAGCACCGCGTCCGGGTCGCGGAAGTACTCCTCGGCGGTCTCGTCGAACAGCACCAGCTCCTCCGGCGCGACGCCCTCGAGGGCCGACCGCGCGAGCTCCTCCAGCAGCGCCCTGTCCCCGGGCTCCCCGGGCCCTGTCATGACATCGCCATGACGCGACCTCAGCCCTTGAGGGGGATGCGGATCTTCTGGCCGACCCTGATCACGTCCGGGTCGGTGATCGCCGGGTTCGCGGCGACGATCTGGGCGACCGACGTACGCACGAAGTCCTTGACCTTGCGGACGATCCCGGTGAGCGTGTCGCCCCGCTCGACCCGGTAGAGCAGCCAGCCCTGCAGGTCGGGGAACATGATCACCGAGACCTGCCGCAGGTCGAAGCCAGGGCTTGGACCGTTGTCGGGCAGCCCGGGGTTGTCGCCGAACACCTGCAGGGTCAGCCGGGTGCCGGCCCGCGGCGGCTTGGGCACCGTCAGCTCGGTGGAGAACTCGCCCACGCCGATCCCACCCCCAGCCGACTGCGCGGACCCCTGCGCCACGACGCGGTTGCGCCCGTCCAGCAGGCGGATCCCGATGGTGCCCTCGAAACCGGCGCCGATGCCGGACACCACGAAGGTCCGTCCGACAAGATCGTCCTTGGCCGGCTGACGGACCTGTACGTCGCTGATCAGTCCCATGTCGTCCACCTCGCTGCTGGGGTTTCCCCGACCATCCCACGAACGGGCACCGGCGGGCGAGAGCAACGGCGGGTGGAGCGGGCCGCCGACCTCGCGCCGAGCCGTCAGTCCTGGCGCGCCCAGCCGTCAGCCCTGGTGTGCCAACCGGTCATACTGGTGCGCCGGGACGGCCCCGCCAGCCAAGACGCGCGCCCGCCGCGCCAGAGCTGACGGCTCGACCCGCCAGAACTGACGGCTCGACACGCCAAGATTGACGGCTCGACCAGAACAGCTCCGTGCGAGGGAATGCGAGGGAGGGCGGACCGTGCCACGTCACGAGGCGGAGCGGGCTCTGCTGCGCGAGGACTTCGCGGTCGTGTACCCGGTCACGACCCGGTGGTCCGACAACGACATGTTCGGACACCTCAACAACGCCGTCTACTACCAGCTGTTCGACACCGCCATCAACGGCTGGCTGGCCGGCGTCGCCGGCGACGACCCGGTCACCGCGCGGGTGATCGGGGTGGTCGCGGAGTCGCGGTGCGTCTTCTTCGGCGAGCTGGCGTTCCCCCAGCCGGTGGCCGTGGCCCTGCGCGTCGCGAGGCTGGGCCGCACCAGCGTGAGCTACGACCTCGGCCTCTTCGGAGAGGGAACGGCGTCGATCGCGGCGTACGGCCAGTGGACGCACGTGTACGTCGACCGGGAGACCCGGCTGCCGACCGAGCCGCCGGCCGCGTTCCGCGAGGCCTTCGAGAGCGCCCGCGGGCCCGGAGGGGAGCCGGGGCGATGAGGGTCCGCGGCGCCGTCCTGGAGGAGATCGGCCGGCCCAGGCCGTATGCGGCGTCGCGACCGATCCGCGTGGACGAGCTCGAGCTCGACCCGCCCGGGGAGCGGGAGCTGCTGGTCCGCATCGAGGCGGCCGGTCTTTGTCACTCTGACCTCTCCGTCGTGGACGGCAACCGGGTGCGCCCCGTTCCCATGCTGCTCGGGCACGAGGCCGCCGGCATCGTGGAGGCGACGGGACCAGGCGACGTGGGAGGCGTCGACCCCGGCCGGCGGGTGGTGATCACCTTCCTGCCCCGGTGCGGGGAGTGCGCGGCCTGTCGGACCGGCGGGCGCGCGCCGTGCGAGCCGGGCAGCCGCGCGAACGGTGCGGGGACCCTGCTCGGCGGTGAGCGGCGGCTGAGCCGGGCCGGGCAGCCGGTGCACCACCACCTCGGGGTGTCCGGCTTCGCCACGCACGCGGTCGTCGACGCCCGGTCGGTGGTGCCGGTCGACGACGACGTGCCCCCCGAGATCGCCGCAGTCCTCGGCTGTGCCGTGCTCACCGGGGGCGGCGCGGTCCTCAACGCCGGGCGACCGTCCGCCGGGGACACCGTGGCCGTGGTCGGCCTCGGCGGCGTCGGCATGGCGGCGGTGCTCACGGCGCTGGCCCTGGACGACGTACGGGTCGTGGCGGTGGACACCAGCGGCGAGAAGCTGGACCTGGCGCGGTCGTGGGGGGCCCACGAGGCGCACACCCCGGCCGCCGCGGTGGCCGAGGGGGTCCGCGCGCCGGTCGTGGTCGAGGCGGCCGGCGCGGTGCCGGCGTTCGAGACCGCCCTGGCGCTCACCGCGGCGGGTGGCCGGACCGTCACGGTGGGCCTTCCCGCCCCGGACGCGATGGCACGGGTCTCGCCTCTCCTCTTGGTCGCAGAGGGACGCACCGTCATCGGGAGCTACCTCGGGTCGTCGGTGCCGTCGCGCGACATCCCCCGGTTCGTGGGGCTCTGGCGCGCGGGCCGGCTGCCGGTCGAACGACTGGTCACCGGCGAGATCGCTCTCGACGAGGTCAACCAGGGGATGGACGAGCTGGCCGAGGGCCGGGCGGTCCGGTCGGTGATCCGCTTCCCGGCCGCCTGACCACCGCACGCGCCCGGTGCGCCTCAGGTCGCGGCGGCGAGCTCGCGCAGCTCGGCCATCGCGCGGTCGAGCACCCCGCCGGGCCCGAGCCGTTCGGCCAACGCCCGCAGCTCGGCGAGCCGGACCTCGCCCACCAGGTCGACGGCCGGGGTGAACCTCCGACCGCTGAACCGGGCGATCTCCGGCCCGACCGCCGCAGCGCCCGGAGCGACGTCCGCGCGGAGGACGAGCAGGGCGGCGGTCTCGGGGCGGCCCACCGCCGACAACAGGCCGGCGGCGTTGCGGGCGGTCGTCCAGAGCTGGGTCTCCTGGCCGGTCCGCCGCCAGTGGTCGAGCAAGTAGGCGAACGCCTCCGCCGCCCCGGGCACGTCGCCGGTCCGCGTGCGCGCCGAGGCCAGGGCGACGCTGGCGACCCCCGCGACGAAGCTGCAGCCCACGTCCCGCGCCACCGCGATGGCCTCGTGGTAGTAGGGCAGCGACTCCTCGACGCGCTCCCTGGCACGCAGCTCGCCCTCGACGTAGGCGAGGAAGCTCGCCGCCGTGCCGCATGGTGAGACGGTGGCCACCGCGTGTGCGCGGTCGAGGAGCTCCCGTGCAGAGACGGGGTCGCCGCCGTACGACGCGGCGAGGGCGGCTGAGCCGACGTAGCCCGCCGCGTGCTCCGCCGGGCCCTCGGCCGCGCGCAGCCACGCCTCGCGGGCGGCGGTGAAGTCGCCACGGAAGTGCGCCACCGCGCCGAGCGCACCCCGGGCCGCGTGCACCTGCGCCGGGTCCGGGCACGGTCCGGCCTCCCGCAACGCCCGCTCCGCGAGCCGGGCGGCCCGGTCGAGGTCGCCGAGGAGCCGCGCCGCCTCGGCGGCACGGCCGAGCACGAGCACCCGCTGGGGATGGCCGGCGAGGGCCGGGTCGTCGGCGAGCTCCAGCGCCCACACCCAGACCTCGCGCAGGTCGCGCCAGGTCGCCACGTCGTTCACCAGAACTGTCACCGCGACCAGAACGTCGTCGCGCCCGTGCGCACGGGCCACGTCGCGAGCGGCCCGCAGGTTGTCCAGCTCGGCTCGCAGCCGCTGGTCGGTCCGCCGCTCGTCCGGCCCGAACATCGACCCGGCGATCTCGCGGGCCACCCGGAGCGCACGGTCCAGGAACCGGCGCTCGGTCTCCACACGTGCGTCTCCCGCGACCAGCTCGTCGAGGAGGAACGACCGCACCGTGAGCAGCAGCCGGTACCGTGCCGACGCGGCGTCGGCCACGAGCAGCGACGCGTCGACGAGCCGATGCAGTGCGTCCAGCGGGTCGCCGGCGACCCCGAGGTCGTGGGCGACCGCCTCGACCGTCGGCAGGTCCACCCCGCCAGGGAACGGCGCCAGCGCAGACAGCAGCCGTCGGTCGTCGCCGGCCAGCAGCCGGAAGGACGCGTCGACCGTGGCCCGCAGCGTGCGCTGGCGACCGTCGGCGCGGCCCTGGCCCCCGGTGGCGAGGTCGAGGGCCCGGTCCAGCCGGTCTCGCACCTCGCGCAACGGCATCAGCGCGACCTGCCGCGCCGCCAGCTCGATGCCCAGGGGCAGGCCGTCCAGCCGGCGCAGCACGTCGACGAGGTCGGCGGCGTCCTCCTCGCCCACCTCGAAGTCGGAGCGTCGTCGCCGGGCGTGCGCCACGAACGCGCGGACGGCGGGCTGGCGGCGCAGCGACTCGACGTCGGAGGCCTCACGTGGAACCGGAAGCGGCTGCAGCCGCACGACGTACTCGCCCGGCACCCCCAGGGTGACCCGGGAGGTGGCCAGGACCCGGACCCCAGGCGCCGTTCGCCGCAGCGCGACCACGAGGTCACGACAGGCGGCCGCCACGTGCTCGCAGTTGTCCAGCACGAGCAGCAGGTCGCGGTCGCCCAGCGCGCCTTTCAAGGTCGTCGCCAGGTCGGCCCCGGCTGCGCCGGCACCGGGGAGCAGGCCCGAGCCGGCACCGAGCGTCGAGGCGACGGCTTGGGCGACGCGCGCGGACCGGTCCACCGCGGCGAGGTCGACGACGACCACGTCGCCGGTGGCCGCCGGCGTCACAGCGGGGTCGGCGGCGACGTCGAGGGCGAGCCGCGACTTGCCGACCCCACCGGGCCCGACGACCGTGACCATGGCGTTGGCGCCGACCAGGCGGAGCACCTCGTCGCGGTCGTGCCGGCGTCCGACCATCGGCCCGTCCGGCCGGGCCAGCCGCAAGGGCGCCGTCGTGCGAGCCAGCGGGTCCGGCACCGGTGCCAGGGCCCCGGCGGCGACCGCCTGCTCCAGGTCGGCCAGGGCGGGCGACGGGTCGAGCCCGGTCTCCTCGGCGAGGCGGCGCCGGTAAGCCGCCGCGGCGGCCATCGCCTCGGCGGACCGGCCCTCGAGCGCGAGCGCGCGCACGTGCAGCAGCGCGGTGCGCTCGCGCAGCGGGGACGCGGCCGCAGCCTCCGCGGCATCGGGTGCGACGGCCCGGTCGCCCATCTGCAGGCGGGCCTCGACCAGGTCGTCGAGAAGGCGGAGCCGCAGCTCGTCCAGCCCGACGGCCTCCGCGGCCAGCGACGGGAACGCGGACAGCTCGGCAAGGGCGGGCCCGCGCCAGAGCCCCAGCGCAGCGCGGGCCAGCTCGGCCCGGGTCGACGCCGGGGTCCCGGCGGCGGTGACCGCCGATGCCAGGCGCCGAGCCGCGGCGGCGTCGAGCTCCTCGGCCTCCAGGTCGAGGCGGTAGCCGGCCTCGCCGCGCCGCAGCCGGTGGGCGTGCGGACCGAGGTGCCCGCGCAGCCGCGACACGTGGTTGTAGAGCGCCTGGTGGGCGTTGCCCGGCGGGTCCTCGGGCCACAGGGCGTCGACCAGGCGCGTGGTGCTCACCGCGCGCCCGGCGTCCAGGGCGAGCAGCGCGAGCAGCGCCCGGCGGCGTACTCCTGGGACCTCGACCGGCCGGCCGTCGACGCAGAGCCGCAGCGGGCCCAGGACGTCGACCCGCACGGCGAGGCGGGCCCGGTCGAGGTTCATCGAGTCAGCGCTCCTCGGGGGCTGGTACGGCGTCGCCTTCGCACTGTGCCCGAACGAGGGGCGGACGTCACCGGGTTCGCAGCGGCAGCGCGAAGCTCTCCGTGGCCACCCAGCGGGCGAACCGCTGCCGTCCCACCGCCGCGACCAGCCCGCCGGTCTGCGACTCCTGTCGCAGCAGCGCCTCGACCTTGCGGTCCAGCGCCGCGCCGCCCAGCCGCAGCTGGAGGGCCATCTCGTCGTCCGCGCACCTCCGCGGCCGGCCGAGCTCGAAGACGCCGAAGTCCTGGTCGAGCCCGGGGTCGACCGGCGTCGTCAGAGCGACCGGATGCAGGACCCGGGGCGCAACCGCGGCCCGGCGCAGGGCGAGCTCGGTCCAGGAGCTCACGGTCCGGTGGTCGGGATGTCCGGTGAACCCATCGGGCCCGAAGGTGACCAGCGTGTCCGGCCGTACCTCGTCCAGCAGCGTGACCAACCGGTCGACCGGCTCGGCGGGGTCCAGCCCCCCGCAGCCGCCGTCGGGGTAGTCCCACCAGTGGTGCTCCCTCACGCCGAGCACGGCGAGGGCGGCCTGGAGCTCCTCGGTGCGCAGCCGGGCGAGGCGGGCCCGCTCGGCCGGCGTCGCCGCCGGGTCCGCCGACTCCCCGCGCGTGGCGGTCACGCACACGACCCGGTGGCCGGCGTCGCCGAGGGCCGCGAACAGGCCGCCGGCGAGGTAGGTCTCGTCGTCCGGGTGCGCCCAGACCGCGAGGACGTCGCCGACCCCGGCGAGGTCCGGGACCGTCACCGGGTCCGGCAGGGCTGTGGTGGTCCGCATGACGACCAGGGTGCCGGATCGGCCTGTCACCTGTCTGTCACGGCCCCCCGCGTCGCGACGTCGCGGCGACAGGGCGGTGGGAGCCGCCACGGCGACGGTGGTTGCCGACGGCGCCACCCGGGCGCCGCACCGATCGGAAGGGCACGCTCTCATGACCACACAGCTTCAGGCGCCCGCGTTGGACCTCGCGGCGGTCGAGGCCTTCGCCGGCAAGGTGGCGGCCGACCAGGCCGCGGCCTACAACGCGGTCCTGGTCTACCTCGGCGACCGGCTGGGCCTCTGGAAGGCGCTCGCGTCCGTCGACTCGGCCACCAGCGACGAGCTCGCAGAGCGTTCGGGGCTCGCCGAACGCCAGGTCCGCGAATGGCTGGCGGCCCAGGCGGCCAACGGGTACGTGGGCTACGACACCGCCACCGGCGCCTTCTCGCTGTCCGCGGAGCGGGCCGCGGTCCTCGCCGACGACGACAGCCCCGCGTTCGGGGCCGCCGTGTTCGAGATCATCGCCGCCGTGTGGGCCTCGGTCGACCAGCTCGCGCACGCCTACGCGACCGGGCGCGGGGTCGACTGGGCCGACCACGACTCTCGGCTGTTCGTCGGCGTCGACCGGTTCTACCGCACCTTCTACCGCAGCTCGCTGCTCACCGAGTGGCTGCCCGCGGTCGAGGGGCTCGTGGAGCGGCTCTCGGCCGGGATCCGCGTCGTCGACGTCGGCTGTGGTCTCGGGTCGGCGACCATCCTGCTGGCCGAGGCCTTCCCGGCCTCGACGTTCGTCGGCGTGGACTACCACGAGGAGTCGGTACGCCGGGCCACGGCAGCCGCGCAGGAGGCCGGCGTCGCCGACCGGGTCCGGTTCGAGGTCGCGGACGCGACGTCCTACACCGGCAGCTACGACCTGGTCTGCTTCTTCGACGCGCTGCACGACCTCGGCGACCCGGTTGCGGCGCTGGCGCACGCCCGGAGCGCGCTGTCGCGCGACGGTCGGGTGTTCGCCGTCGAGCCGTTCGCCGAGGACGGGCTCGAGGCCAACCTGGCCAACCCGGTCTCCGCGGTGTTCTACGCCGCCAGCTCGTGCCTGTGCGTGCCCGCCAGCGTCGCGCAGGGCGGTGCGGCCCTGGGCGCCCAGGCCGGTCCGGCGCGCCTGACCGCGGCGTTCGCCGACGCGGGCTTCGGCATGGCCGGCGTCGCCGCCGCGACGCCGTTCAACCTGGTGCTGGAGGCGCGCGCCTGAGCCCGAGGCGGTGGCGATGGTGAGGAGAGGCTGGCCGGCCCGCCCTCCTCGACCACCGCCGCCGCTCTAGAACCACTCCTCCCGCATGTCCAGCGTCGTGCGGTCCAGGCTCTCCAGCAGGTCCAGCTGCGCGTCGGTGCGGGGCAGCTCGTGGCGCAGGAAGTACCGCGCGGCCTGGCGCTTGCCGGCGTAGAAGTCGCCCTCCTTGCCGGCGGTCGCCAGGACCTGCTCCAGCCAGACCCACGCGACGACGATGTGGCCGGTGGCCTCCAGGTACGTCGAGGAGTTCGCCAGCGACACCGACACGTCGCCCGCCGACCACACCTTCACGGTGGTGACCAGCAGCCGCTCGGCGGCACGGCGCACCGCGGCGGCGCCCTCCGCGTACTCCTCGCCCAGGGCCTCCGCCCGGGCGGTCGTGTCCAGGACGCGCCCGACGAGCAGCCGCAGCCCCGCCCCCTCGTCCGCGACCACCTTGCGGCCGAGCAGGTCCAGGCCCTGGATCCCGTGGGTTCCCTCGTGGATCGGGTTGAGCCGGTTGTCGCGGTAGTGCTGCTCGACGTCGTACTCGCGCGTGTAGCCGTAGCCGCCGTGCACCTGGATGGCCAGGTCGTTGGCCGCCAGGCACCACTGCGACGGCCAGCTCTTCACCACCGGGGTGAGCACGTCGAGGAGCTGCCCGGCGCGGGTGGCTGCGTCGGCCTGCGGTGCGGTGGCCTGCTCGTCGGCGAGCCGGGCGGCGAACAGCACCAGCCCCAGCCCGCCCTCGACGTACGCCTTCTGGGCCAGCAGCATCCGCCGCACGTCGGCGTGCCGGATGATCGGCACCGGCGGCATGGCGGGGTCCTTGGCCTCGACCGGCCGGCCCTGCAGCCGCGTGCGGGCGTAGTCCAGCGACTTCAGGTAGCCGGTGTAGCCGAGCGCTGCGGCGCCGAGGCCGACCCCGATGCGGGCCTCGTTCATCATGTGGAACATGCAGGCGAGCCCGCGGTGCTGCTCGCCCACCAGATAGCCGACCGCTCCCGGCCGGCCGCCGGGCCGGTGCCGGCCCTCGCCGAAGCCGAGCACGGTGTTGGTCGTGCCGCGGAACCCCATCTTGTGGTTGAGCCCGGCGAGCACGACGTCGTTGCGCTCACCGATCGAGCCGTCGTCGTTCACCAGGTGTTTGGGTACGGCGAACAGCGAGATGCCCTTCACGCCGGGCGGCGCGCCGACCGTGCGGGCCAGCACCAGGTGCACGATGTTCTCGCCGAGCTCGTGGTCTCCTGCGGAGATCCACATCTTGGTGCCGCGCAGCCGCCAGGTGCCGTCCGGCTGCGGCTCGGCGCGGGTGGCGACGTCGGCGAGGGAGGAGCCGGCCTGCGGCTCGGACAGGCACATGGTGCCGAAGAACCGGCCCTCGACCATCGGCCGGACGAACCGGTCGACCAGCTCCGGCGACCCGTGCGCGGCCAGCAGTTGGGCGTTGCCGGTGGTCAGGAACGGGTACCCGGCGGTGCCGCAGTTGGCCGCCTGGAACCACGTGGACGCCGCGGCCGCGACGACCCGTGGCAGCCGCATCCCGCCGAGGCCCTCGTCCATGGTCGCGCCGACGAACCCCGAGTCGGCGTACACCTTCAGCGCCTCCTCGACCTCGGGGACGAGGTGCACCCGGGTGCCGTCGAAGCGCGGCTCCTCGGCGTCGGCCAGCTTGTTGTGCGGGGCGAAGTGCCGCACCGCGACCGTCTCGGCCAGGTCGAGGACGGCGTCGAAGGTCTCCCTGGAGTGCTGGGCGTAGCGGTCCCGAGCGGTCAGGCCCTCCACGTCGAGCCACTCGTAGAGGCAGAAGTCCAGGTCGCGCCGCGACATCACCAAGGAGGCCATGGGTGGAGAAGGTAGCGCCTCCCAGCGCAGGCGCCGGCACCGCTGGTCGAGGAGCCGGAGCGATGGCGGAGGCGTCTCGAAACCAGCGGGACGGTGGCAGGCCCCCAGCCAGGGTGCCGGTGGTTTCGAGACGCTCGCAAGCTCGCTCCTCAACCACCGGCGCGCTCGCAAGCTCGCTCCTCAACCACCCCCCCCCGCTGGTTGAGGAGCCGGAGCGCTAGCGCAGGCGTCTCGAAACCAGCGGGACGGTGGCAGGCACCCAACCAGGGTGCCGGTGGTTTCGAGACGCTCGCAAGCTCGCTCCTCAACC
>JBIOUF010000024.1:0-4734 GCA_044866695.1 Nocardioidaceae bacterium
GGTTCGGCGACGTGACCGCGGTCGACGGCATCGACTTCTCCGTCGAGCCCGGCCGGGTCACCGGCTTCCTCGGCCCCAACGGCGCCGGCAAGTCCACCACGATGCGGATGATCCTCGGCCTGGACCGGCCCACGTCCGGCTCCGTCACCGTCAACGGCCACCGGTACGCCGCGGTGCCCGCGCCGCTGCGCGAGATCGGCGCGCTGCTGGACGCGCACGCCGTGCACCCGGGCCGGTCCGCGCGTGACCACCTGCGCTGGATGGCGACCAGCAACGGCATCGCGGCCGCCCGGGTCGGCGAGGTCCTGGACCAGGTGGGGCTGAGCTCGGTGGCCGCTCAGCGGGCCGGCCGGTTCTCCCTGGGCATGGGCCAGCGGCTCGGCATCGCCGCCGCGCTTCTCGGTGACCCGTCCGTCGTCGTGCTCGACGAGCCGGTCAACGGCCTGGACCCCGAAGGCATCCGCTGGGTCCGCGGTCTCGCGCGGCAGCTGGCCGACGAGGGACGCACGGTGTTCGTCTCCAGCCACCTGATGTCGGAGATGGCACTGATGGCCGACCACCTGATCGTGATCGGGCGCGGCCGCATCCTGGCCGACTGCTCGATGCCCGCGTTCATGAGCCGGCACGCCTCGTCGTACGTGCGGGTGCGCGCGCCCCGTCTCGACGAGGTCGCGGCGGTCGTCGCGGCCCCGGGCGTCGACGTGACCCGGGACGCCGAGGAGCTGCAGGTGCGCGGGATCGAGGCCGCTCGGGTCGGCGAGCTGGCCGGACGCCACGGCCTCGTCCTGCACGAGCTCACCCTCGTGTCGTCCTCCCTGGAGGACGCGTTCATGACCCTCACCGCCGACGCCGTGGAGTACCACGCCGGCCAGGCCGGCCAGGCCGGCCAGGCCGGCCACACCACGAGGCCCGCCCCGGCCGCTCACCTCGAAGGAGCCGCAGCATGACCACCCAGACCCTTCCCGCCGTCCCGCGTCGCGCCGACACCGACCGGGCGCCCGCCGTACCAGGCTTCGGAGCCACCCTCCGTGCGGAGTGGCAGAAGCTCATCTCGGTCCGCTCCACCACGTGGACCCTGGTGTCGCTGTTCGTGGTCGGCGCCGGGCTCACGGTGCTGATCTGCGCGCTCAACGCGGAGTGGCTGGCCAGCGACGCCGCGGATGAGTCACCCGGCTCGTTCGTCACCTGGGGGATGATGATCGCCCAGCTCACGGCGGTCGTGCTGGGGACGATGGCGGTCACGACCGAGTACGGCACCGGGATGGTCCGCACGACCTTCGCCGCGGTGCCGTCGCGGGGCCGGGTGCTGGTGGCCAAGTCGCTGCTCGTGGCGGGGTTGCTGTTCGTGGTCGGCACCGCCACGGCGCTCGCCGGCTACCTCGGCGGGAACTGGTTCTTGGAGCGCGAGGGCGTCGGCGTGCCCTTCGAGGGCGACGTGGTGCGGGCGATGTACGGCAGCGGGCTCTACCTGGCCGGCCTCGGCCTGTTCGCGGTCGCCGCCGGCTTCCTGCTGCGGCACACCGCCGCCGCGGTCTCGGTGGTGCTCGGCCTGGTGTTCGTGGTGGGCAACATGGCCTACCTGCTTCCCGGCACCTGGGGCGAGTGGGTCGCCAACCTGATGCCGGGCAACGCCGGCAGCACCATCGCGACGCCCGTGTCGTTCAACCCCGACGCGCTCGGCGCCTGGACCGGGTACGCCGCCTTCATGGCCGAGACCCTGGCCCTCCTCGCGCTGGCCTACCTCGCGGTGCGGCGCCGGGACGCGTGATGCCCGGCCATCGCAGCAGGGTCAGCCGTCGGCCTTGGCGGCGGCGCCCTGCTCGGTGGTCTCGCCGGCCGTGGACAGCTCACCACCGGCGTTCTCCAGGTGCGCCCGGACGAACCACTGGAACTTCTCCAGCTCCCCGGTCTGCCCGATCAGCAGGTCCTGGGTGACCAGGTCGAGCTTGTCCAGCTCCTCGATCGCCGTGCGGTTGGCGGCGACCACACCGTTGTAGACCTGGTCCAGCGCACCCAGGTGCGCCATGACGGTGTCGCGGCCGATGGAGTAGTCGTCCCAGCTGCGGTCGGCGACGATCGCACCTGGCGTGCCCTTGGGCGAGGCCCCGACCCGCTGGACCACACGCCCACACAGCGGCGCGACCCTCCTTTCGGTTTCCGGTACGGCGAGGCGGGCTGGTAGCCTGAGCCGTTCGCCGCGCCCCTCGGTGCCGGCGACATGCCAGCCACGTCCAGGGTGCCTCCCGGTCCGTGGCTACCGCACCAGCCCTCCTGCCACGGACCGTCCGTGGCCGCCTTGAGTCCGAAGGAGGTGGAGACCGCTGTGCGCGCCTACGAAGTCATGGTGATCTTCGAGCCCAACCTCGATGACCGCACCGTCGCCCCGTCTCTCGACACCTACCTCAACGTCGTCCGCCAGGACGGCGGGAGCGTGGAGAACGTCGACGTGTGGGGCAAGCGCCGCCTGGCGTACGAGATCGACAAGTTCACCGAGGGCATCTACGCCGTCGTGGAGCTGAAGGCCGAGCCGGCCACGGTCAAGGAGCTCGACCGTCAGCTCACCCTGAACGAGTCGGTGCTGCGGACCAAGGTGATCCGTCCCGGCGCGCGCTGATCGTGCCGTCCACAGGTCCGGCCGAATGGCGCACGTCCCCTGACGAAGTGTCGCCGGCCCCGGCTACCGTCGACCCACCATTCCACGCCGCGCAGATCGCAGCACGCACACCCCAGGAGTCCTGACATGGCAGGCGAGACCTCGATCACCGTCGTCGGCAACCTGACCGCCGACCCCGAGCTCCGGTTCACCCCGTCCGGGGCGGCCGTCGCGAACTTCACCGTGGCGTCCACGCCGCGTACCTTCGACCGGCAGACCAACGAGTGGAAGGACGGCGAGGCGCTGTTCTTGAACTGCTCGGTGTGGCGGCAGGCGGCGGAGAACGCCGCTGAGTCGCTGCAGCGGGGCATGCGGGTCGTCGTGACCGGCCGGCTCAAGGCCCGCAGCTACGAGACCCGCGAGGGTGAGAAGCGCACGGTCTTCGAGATCGACGTCGACGAGATCGGCCCGAGCCTGCGCTACGCCACCGCCAAGGTCACCAAGCTGTCCCGAGCCGGCGGCGGTGGTGGTGGCGGCTTCGGCGGCGGCGCTGGAGGTGGCGGCGGCTTCTCCGGCGGCGGTGAGGACCCGTGGGCCGCGTCGGGAGCCGCACCGGCGAGCGCGCCGGCGGGCGGTGGCCAGTCCCGCGGCTCGAGCGACCCGTGGGCGACCGGAGCGCCGGCCGGGTCGTCCGACGACCCGCCGTTCTGACCGCCCAGCCCAACCACGCCAGCCCAACCAGGCCAGCCAACCCGAACCGAACCATTCCGGGCACCGCCCGGGGCCCCCGAGTCACGAGGAGCACCACGATGGCCAAGCCGGTTCTGCGCAAGCCGAAGAAGAAGGTCTGCCAGTTCTGTAAGGACAAGGTCGAGTACGTCGACTACAAGGACACCACCTTGCTCCGCAAGTTCATCTCCGACCGCGGCAAGATCCGCGCCCGCCGGGTCACCGGCAACTGCGTGCAGCACCAGCGCGACGTCGCCATCGCCGTGAAGAACGCCCGCGAGGTGGCCCTCCTGCCCTACACCTCCACGGCCCGCTAGGAGCACCGGCGATGAAGCTCATCCTCACCCAGGAGGTCACCGGCCTCGGCGCTCCCGGCGACGTGGTCGAGGTCAAGGACGGCTACGGCCGCAACTACCTGGTCCCCCGGGGCCTGGCCATCCGGTGGACCAAGGGCGGTCAGCGCACCGTGGAGTCGATCAAGGCGGCCCGGTCCTCCCGCGAGGTCCGCGACCTCGACAAGGCCGAGGAGATCAAGGCCAGGCTGGAGAGCAGCACGATCCGGGTCCCGGTCCGCGCGGGCGCCGGGGGCCGGCTGTTCGGAGCGGTCACCGTGTCCGACATCGCCGCCGCCGTGGCCGCGGCCGGCGCCGAGGTCGACAAGCGCAAGATCGTCGTGACCAACCCGATCAAGTCGCTGGGCTCCCACCAGGTCACGGTGCGGGTGCACGACGACCTGGCCGCCACGGTCAACCTCGACGTCGTCCCGGCCTGACCGGCGCCAGGCGGCGGCGCCCGGCACTGGCACCGCCACTCGCGCCGAGCCGCCGGCCGGATCCCCCGGAAGGCGGTCCAGGTCAGTCCCGGACCCCCACCACCAGCCACCGGTCCCCGCGGGCGCGGTGCAGCAGCGCGACCGCGCGTCCGCCGATGAAGACCGTCCCGAACGCCGCCCACAGCGCCAGCAGGCCGGCGGCCGGGGCGGTGACCACGTGCACCGCGGCCAGGGCGACCGGGGCGAACGCCAGGAGGACGACGACGCCCGCCCACGCGAGGTAGCGCCCGTCACCGGCACCGATCAGGACGCCGTCGAGGACGAAGACGACGCCGCAGACGGGCTGGAACACCGCGGCGACCAGCAGCACCTGGGTCAGCAGCTCCCGCACCTCGGCGTCCGGGGTGAACAGCACGCCGAGCACCGGCGCGGCGGCGGCGAGCAGCACGCCGGTGGCCACCCCGCTGAACAGGCCCAGGCGCACCATCCGGTCGGTCACCGCCCGCGTGGTGACGGCGTCACCGGCGCCGAGGTAGCGGCCGGTGATCGCCTGCGCGGCGATCGCGATCGCGTCCAGGGCGAAGGCCAGGAACGTCCAGACCGTCATCGCCAGCTGGTGGGTGGCCACGGCGAGGACGCC
>JBIOUF010000025.1:0-35281 GCA_044866695.1 Nocardioidaceae bacterium
GGTGAGGATCTGCAGCAGCCTGCCCGGCAGGTAGTGCTGCCGGTGGGTGCGCTCGGCCAGCGGCACCCCCACCAGCGGGGCCGGGTCCGCGGTGAGCGGGAGCTCTCTCACAGGTCCCAGCCAACCAAAGAGCGGCGACATTTTCGAACATGGTTTCGAGCCCTGTGGACGACGCCGCTGCGGTGGGCCGGGGGTCCCAGCCCGGGAATGTCCGACGCCGTGGAGGCCGGGGCCGTCAGGCCCGACGGGAGTCGGCGGCCAGAGCGCCCGCGTTGAGCGCGGCGTACCCCAGCGTGATCGCGAGCACCTTGCGGCGCAGATCGGGGGTGTGGGCCCGCGGGGTCAGCACCACGGCGTCGAGGAGGTCGCAGGCGATGCGCAGCCCCATCGCCACCGGCACCGCGCGCGCCGGCCCGAGCGCCCCGACCCCCCCGATCGTCAGGTCTCGGACGCCGTAGGCGATGGCCAGCCGGTCGTAGAGCTGCTCTTCCGACACCGGCGCGCGCATCGCCTCGGCGAGGTGACGAGGGCGGGCCAGCGCGAACAGCCCGTACGCCGTCGTGCCGACCGACAGCGCACGGCTCAGCGGGAAGTCCATGCGCACGCCCTACCCTCGCCGGCCCCGTCGCACACGCAGGTAGTCGGCGACGACGTACTCCCCCAGCCTCCCCACGTCCGGCGTGAACACCCGGCCGCCGGCACGGCGCGCGACCGCGTCCACGAACCGGGCCAGGCCTTCGTCGTCCCCGAGCATGAACAGGTTCAGCGTCGCGCCCCACCTGGCCAGCTCGTCGACCTGAGCCACCGTCGCCCGCAAAGTCTCCCGGGTCGTGGGCCAGCTGAAGTACGGCGAGCCGTCCCGGGTCAGGTGCGCGGTGGGCTCGCCGTCGGTGACCACGAGCACCACGGGCTCGGCGTCGGGGTGTCGTCGCAGGTGCCGCGAGGCCAGCATCAGCGCATGCTGGAGGTTGGTGCCCTGCATCCACTCGGGCTCCACCTCGGCGAGCTGGACGGGCGTGAGCCGCCGGGCGGTGAGGTTGAAGCCGATGATCTGCAGCGCGTCCTGGCGGAAGCGGGTCTGCACGAGGTGCGACAGCGCCAGCGCGGTCTGCTTCATGGGCCCCCACCGGCCCTGGTGCACCATCGAGTAGGACAGGTCCACGCACAGGGCGACCGCGGCCGACGTCCGCCGCTCGGTCTCGACGACCTCGAAGTCCTCGACCAGAAGGGTGGCCCCGCCGGACCGCCCGATGCCGCCACGGCGTACGGCGTTGGACACCGTGCGGACGGCGTCGATGGGCAGGTCGTCGCCGAACACCCAGGGCCGGCTGAGCCCGGTCGGCTCGTCGGCGGCGCCCGTGCGGCGGTCGTCGTGGTCACCGCTGCCGGCCGCCTCCAGCTCCGCGAACACGCGGCGGAGGGCGGTCTCGCCGAGGCGGCGCACCGCGCGCGGGGTGAGCCGCGGCCCCTCGTCGCCGGAGGTGACGAAGCCCTGCCGTTCCAGCTCGTTCTCGAGGTCGCGCAGGGCTCGCAGGTCGCGGGCCGCGTCGCCGCCGAGGTGCCGTTCGAGGGTGTCCACGTCGACGTCGTCGAGCGGTGCGCCGACCGACGCCGCGGAGAGCTGCTGCTCCAGCGCCTCCAGGTCGGCCAGGTCGGCGACGGCCTCGACCGCGGCGCTGTACCCGAGCGGCTGGTCCCCGCGCATGTTCACCGGGCCACGGTCCAGGCCTGGACGCAGCGCGCGGAGGTTGTCGGAGAGCTGAGCCAGCTGCGAGGCGAGGTCGGGGTCGCCGAGCGCGTCGCTCATCAGCTGGGCCAGCTGCTCGCGCTGCTCGGGCCGCAGGGAGGCCATCATCCGGTCGGCCGCCGCCTGCCGGCGAGCGAGCGCGTCGATGAGCTCGTCGACGTTGCGCGGGTTCTCCGGGAACAGCTCACCGTGCCGGTCCATGAACTCACGGAACCGGTCCTCGGTGTCCTCTCCACGAGCATGTGCGGCGAGCAGGTTGTTGAGGTCGGCGAGCATGTCCTTGACCGCCTGCATGGCCGCCGGGTCGCCCCCTTCGAGCATCCGCCTCATGCCGGCGAACTGGGCGTCCAGCACCTCGCGCTGCAGCATCTGCTGGATCTCGGAGAAGATCCGGCGCGCCTCCGGTGAGCGCCAGTCGTAGGAGTCGAGCGCGCGGATCGCTCCGGCCGCGTCGTCGGGGACCGTGGCCAGCTCCATCTCGGCGAGCCGGGCGTCGTCGCCGGTCATGCCCGCGAGGGTCTCCCGTTCGGTGGCCAGCGCCTGGTCGAGCGCGGCCCTGACCTGGTCGAGGGTGCCGCCGAGGTCACCGCGCTGGCGCGCCTGCCGGCGCATCCGGCGTACCCGGGCCTGCAGCGCGTCCAGGCCGCGCGCCCCGTCGAGCCCGCGGCGCATCAGGTCACGCAGGGCCTCGCGCAGCGACCCGCCGGCGAGCACGTCCTGACCCACCTCGTCGAGCACCGCTCTCAGGTCGTACGGCGGCGCGAGGGGATCGGGGCCACCGCGCCAGGGCCCGTAGCGGAACCGATGGGCGGCCACCGCGTCAGGCTCCGTAGACCGTGCGGCCGTCGACGTACTCCTTGTCGATCCGACGAGTGAGATGCAGCCCCTCGAGGACCAGCTCGACCGCGGCGGCGGCTCGGCCTTGGTCGGACTCGTCCTCGCCGAGCCGGCTGAGCACCTTCGACAGCCCGGGCAGGGCGTCGAGCTGACCGAGCAGCTCGGCGGCGGTGACCAGCTCACCGGTCTCGACGGTCGCCCCCTCGGCGAACACCGCGGCGAACCCGGACAGGTCGAGCCCGCCCAGCCGCTCGCGGAACGTCTCCGCCACGGCGACACGCAGCAGGTGCTGGACCACCTCGACCTCGCGGCCCTCCTCGCCCATCTCGAACTCGAGCTTGCCGAGCAGCGTGGGCAGCACCGCGGGAACGTCGCACACCCGCGCCACCGCGCGGGTCTCCCCCGTGCGCGCGGCGCGGCGCAGGGCCGACGCGGCGACGCCCTCCGCGGCCGCGATCGCGAACCGCGCGCTGACGCCCGACCGCTGGTCGACCGACGGCGACGCCCGAAGGCCACGGGCCAGCCGGGCCAGGATCTCCAGCAGGTGCTCGGGAACCCCCGCGACCAGCTCCGCCTCCTGGGCGATGACGGCGATCTCCTCCGCCACCCGTTCGGGGTAGTGCGTGCGGATCTCGGCGCCGAAGCGGTCCTTCAGCGGGGTGATGATCCGGCCCCGGTTGGTGTAGTCCTCTGGGTTGGCACTGGCGACCAGCAGCAGGTCCAGCGGCAGGCGCAGCGAGTATCCGCGGACCTGGATGTCCCGCTCCTCCAAGACGTTGAACATCGCCACCTGGATCCGTTCGGCGAGGTCCGGCAGCTCGTTGATGCCGAAGATGCCGCGGTTGGTGCGCGGGATCAGCCCGTAGTGCACCGTCTCGGGGTCGCCGAGCGGACGCCCCTCCGCGACCTTCACCGGGTCGACGTCGCCGACCAGGTCGCCGACGCTGGTGTCCGGGGTGGCCAGCTTCTCCACGTAGCGTAGGTCGCGGTGCAGCCAGGCGACCGGCAGCGCCGCGCCCATCTCCTCGACGAGCCGCCGGCAGCGCACGCAGACCGGCGCCACCGGGTCGTCGTTGATCTCGCAGCCCTGCACCACCGGCAGCCACTCGTCGAGCAGCGTGACCAGCGTGCGCATCAGCCGGGTCTTGCCCTGGCCGCGCTCGCCCAGCAGGACGACGTCGTGCCCGGCCAGCAGCGCGCTCTCCAGCTGCGGGAGCACCGTGTCGTCGAACCCGACGATCCCCGGGAACGCCGGGCGGCCCGCGCGCAGCGCCCCTAGCAGGTTGTCGCGGAGCTCCTGCTTGACCGTGCGCGGGCGGTACCCCTGCTCCAGCAGCGCGCCCAGCGTGGTGAGGTCACCCATCCGGCCAGCGTAGGCCGGAAGGGAAGGCGCCGAGGACGCGCGGAGGCCCGGCGACCGGGTCGCCGGGCCTGCGCACCTGACGGGTCAGGCGCGGATGGAGGGCTGCTCCTTCGCCGACCCGACGCTGACCTCCACCTTGCGCGGCTTGGCCTTCTCGGCGACGGGCACCCGCAGCCGCAGCACGCCGGCCTCGTACGCCGCGTCGATGTGCTCCAGGTCGAGGTTGTCGCCGAGGACCAGCTGCCGGCTGAACAGCCCGCGAGGACGCTCGGCGGCCAGCGGCTCCCAGTCGCCGTGGGCGGCCGGGCGCTCGGCCTTGATGGTCAGCACGTTGCGCTCCACGTCGATGTCCAGCGACTCCGAGCTCACGCCCGGGAGGTCGAACTCGAGGACGAACGTGTCGCCCTCGCGCCAGGCGTCCATCGGCATGATCGCCGGACGCGACGTGGTGCCGGTGCCGAACAGCTGCTGAGTCAGCCGGTCGAAGTCACGGAAGGGGTCCGTCCTCATCAGCATGGGCATGGTGGTCACCTCCGCTTGTCGTCGTCCCGGAGCGCTGGGCCCGTCCAGGCCCCGGAACCTGTTCCAAGATCTGTACTACCTGATACAGTTTTTATACCACTACGGGGAGAGCAAGACAAGGGTCGACGGGATGCGGGACAGCAGCCTCGGGGTCTACGGGATCTCCGTCGCGGCGGACCTCGTGGGCACCGGTGTGCAGAACCTCCGGGCCTACGAGCGCCGCGGCCTGCTGAGCCCTGCGCGAACGCCCGGGGGCACCCGGCTGTACAGCGAGGACGACCTGGCCCGGCTGGTCCGGATCGGTGAGCTCCTCGACGCGGGGCTCAACCTCGCCGGCATCGCCATGGTGCTCGAGCTGGAGGAGGACAACGCCCGGCTCCGCGCCGGCCTCGACGAGCAGGGGTGAGGTCCGGATCCCGGGTAGTGATGGGTCATGGCGACGGCATGGGTGGGCGTCTCGGGGTGGCGGTACCGCTCCTGGCGGGGCGACTTCTACCCCGCCGGCCTGGTCCAGCGGCGCGAGCTGGGGTACGTCGCGGCGCGGACCACGTCAGTGGAGGTGAACGGCTCGTTCTACTCTCTGCTGCGGCCCTCCACCTATGCGGCGATCCGCGACCAGACACCGGCGGCGTTCCAGGTCTCGGTCAAGGGCAGCCGGTACGTCACGCACATGCGCAAGCTCGCCGGCGTCGAGGCGCCACTGGCGAACTTCTTCGCCTCCGGCCTGCTCGCGCTGCGCGACAAGCTCGGGCCGCTGCTGTGGCAGCTGCCGCCCCAGCTTCCCTACGGCGAGGAGCGGCTGGCGGCCTTCCTCGACCTGCTGCCGCGCACCACCCGCGACGCCGCCGCCCTGGCCGGCTTGCACGACGACCGGCTCACCGGCGACCGCGTGCTCACCACCACCGACCTGGACCTGCCGGTCCGCCATGCGGTCGAGGTGCGCCATCGGTCGTACTGCACCGACCGGGCCGTCGACCTGCTGCGCCGCCACGACGTCGCCCTGGTGCTGGCCGACAGCCCCCACCGGTGGCCGATGCTGGACCGGGACACCAGCGACTTCCGCTACCTGCGGCTGCACGGCCACCCCGACCTGTACGCCAGCGGGTACTCCGAGGAGACCCTGGACTGGTTCGCCGCACGCGCCCGGCGATGGCTGGACGCCGGACGGGACGTCTACGCCTTCTTCGACAACGACGCCCGGGGGCACGCGCCGTACGACGCGGTCCGGCTGCTGGCGCGGCTCGAGGACTACCGCCCGCCCATCGGCTGATCACCACCGCACCTGACGAGCACCGCACCTGATGAGCACGGCACCTGATGACCACCGCACCATGGGCAGCCGGGCAGGAGGTGACATGCTCGGATCCCGACCCGGAGGAGGAACCACATGTCAGACCAGGCACCGCCGCCGCCGCTGAAGCCGCTCAAGGAGGACTGGGCGAAGGCGGTGGCGATCGTCGCGCACCCCGACGACATGGAGTTCGGCGCGGCCGCGGCCGTGGCCCGCTGGACCGGTCAGGGCAAGGAGGTCGTCTACGTGATGGTCACCAGCGGCGAGGCCGGCATCGACGGGCTCCCGCCGGAGGAGTGCAGGCCGGTACGCGAGGCCGAGCAGGTCGAGTCCGCGCGGATCGTCGGGGTGGACGTGGTGGAGTTCCTGGGGTTCCCCGACGGCGTCGTGGAGTACAACCTGGACCTGCGCCGTGCGGTGGCCAAGGCCGTGCGCAGGCACCGACCCGAGATCGTCATCACCGGCAACCTGCGCGAGTCGTTCGGGCCGGGCGCCCTCAACCAGGCCGACCACATCAACGTCGGCCGGGCCGTCCTGGACGGCGTCCGCGACGCCGCGAACCGGTGGGTCTTCCCCGAGCAGCTCGTCGACGGGCTCGAGAAGTGGGGCGGGGTCAAGGCGGTGTGGGCGGCGGGTTCCCCGAACGCCGCACACGGCGTGGACACCACCGAGACGTTCGAGCAGGGCGTGGACTCGCTGAAGGCGCACCGGGCCTACCTCGACGGGCTGGGCTGGGAGGACTTCGACGAGCGGGAGATGCTCGAGGGGTTCGGCCGCATGGCGGGGTCTCGGATGGGCGTCGCCTTCGCCGCGCCGTTCGAGGTCTACTCGATGACCTGGGGCGAGGACGACTGACCCACGCCGGGCTTGGGACCGACCCCTCCGGCGCAGCACCACCCGTCGGCGCCGCGCCGCCCGCCCGGTCCCGGTCCCGGTCATCTCCCTCCCGGGTCAGGGCACCACCACCACGTGGTCGCAGCCGAAGAAGCTCGTGCCGGAGCCGGTCCTCCCCCTGACGCACACCTCGGTGGTGGTCAGCGCCAGCGGGACCAGGTTGGCGGCGCCGTGCAGCAGACCGTCGCGGTCGCCGTCCCTGGTCCGCTCGTCGAGCTCGTAGACGTCCTCGAGATGCACCTTGCTGTGCACCTCCGGCGACCCGGTGCCCGACGCGACGATCGCCGGCCGCACGCCGATCCGCACGGTGGCCGCGCTGATCGTCCGGGCGTCGAAGGCCAGCGGGTTGCCGTACTCGCCCGCCCGCGTGGTCAGCACCGCGACCGGCACCGCCCCGTCGTTGGTCGCGACCGGGTTCCGCCGGCTGCCGGGTACCGCGTTGACGGTGACCGGGATCGCGCAGTCGACCGTGTACGTCGTGGTGCGGTCGTTGTTGGCGCTCACCGCGTCGACCACCTTGGCCTGCTCCGGCGCGATCGTCGTCGTGAAGGTGACCGCGTGCGAGCCGGGTGCGGTGCATCCGACCGAGTACGACGTGGCGAGCGTCCGCGGCGAGCCGACCGCCAGCGCGTCTGCGCCGAGGGCCTGCGAGGCCGGCGTCACCGTGACGCCCGGGCCGGGGGTCGCGGTCTGCGCGACCTCGGCGTCGACCGGCCCGTCCGGCCCGAGGTTCTCGACGGTTGCCGACACCGCCACCGGGGAGGACTCGCCGACCACCCCGAGCGGCGTGCCGGTCGCCGTCGACGCGGTGACGGCGAGGTCGGCCTCGACGCAGTCTGGGTCGGCGGGGTTGGCGACGCAGAAGTCGTGGACCGCCGGGCCCAGGTCGACGGTCAGCAGCTCCCGGTCGGCCTGCAGGTCGCGCACGACCAGCGAGCCGGCGTCCGGGTCGAAGGGCACGGAGAAGGAGCCGCGGGCAGGCCGCACGCGCATCCGCTCCCCACCGGTGGCGGTCTCCTCGAAGTGCCAGCGCGGGTCCCAGGTGTCGACGTGCCCGGCCGCCCCGCCGTCCTCGTCGCGCAGCGCGAGCCGGATCATCGCCGGGTCGCCGAGCGTCGAGTGCGGCCGCTGCTTGACGACCAGCGCCCGGACCAGGGAGGCGCCGGTCGCGTCGACCTGGAGGTCGACCACGAAGGCCTTGGCCGGGTCGTCGTAGTCGTAGGTCGGGATCGGCGCGGTCGCGGGGTCGTCACCGACCGCGGCCTGCGACCCCGGACCGGTGACCGCCGCGAAGAGCAGGGTCCCGGCGGTGATGGTGCCGAGGAAGGCGAGCGTTGCTGTCCTCATCGTGGGCTCCTCAGCACTGTCCGTCGCGGCACTGGCCGAAGTACCAGTCCATCCGGCGGATGTCCGCGGCCTGCGGTGGTCGGCGGTCGGCGTTCATCAGGTCGCCCGGCGTGGGTTCGGAGGTGAACCAGTCCTTGTCCGGGTCGGGTCGCGGGTCGGTGATGGTGCGACAGTCACCGGCGACGCGGCCGAGCGAGGGGGCGTCGCCCTGGCATTCGGCCAGTGTGTCCCACAGGTCGGGGAACGGCCCCTGCTCGAAGTAGCCACCGTCACAGCAGTACTCGTCGGCCAGGTCGAACGGGCTGTGGCCGGTCTCGTGCAGGATCGTCCCGAGGGAGTCGGGCTCGGAGGAGAAGACGCCGCCGCTGGCGCAGTCCCGGAACCGGTCGGTGTGCAGGATCGCCCCGGTGTCGGCCCAGGTGTAGTCCGTGGACCAGTTGCCGGGCGGCGTCAGCACGCAGTCGGGGTCCACCGCCGGCGGGGTGAGCACCGAGTCGGCGTCACCGCGCTGGTCGGCGAGCCAGAAGTTGAAGTCACCCTGGTTGCGCAGGAAGTAGTCCTGTCCGAAGTACGCGCCCTCGAGGAGGTCGCTGACGTTGCTGAGGAAGGCGGCGTCGCGAGCAGCGGTGAAGTTGTCCATGTCCGCGACGAAGACCACGTCGACCCGGTTCTTCTTGTCACCTGTGTAGATGACCGGCACGGCCTTGCCGTCCACCGGCGGCCCGACCCGCACCCGGCGCCAGCCCGTGAACGCCGAGTCCGCGCCGTCCTTGACCCGGCAGGCGTAGAGCAGGTCGGTCCCAGCCGCGAGCGGCGGCGTCTTGTAGGTCGTGGTCGTCTTCCCCCGGCCGACCTGCTTTGCCGAGGCCCGGTCCCCGACCCAGACCTGGATCTCGTCGGCGATGTTCTGCCGGTTCACCAGCGGGGGCGCCGGGGTCGTCGGCAGCCGCGAGTTGTCCGCCGCCGTGTCCCCGACCTGGATCGCCCCGTCGAGCGACTCCGCCGTGATGGTGACGGCGTCGCCCGGTTGCGGCCACAGCGGTGAGTGCAGGCACCGCACCGCGATCCCGCCGGTGGCGCCCGGCTCGTCGACCTGGATGCGCAGCTGCACCTCGGCGGAGTCGTCCTCGTCGGACCCGGTCGCGAACAGCGTCGAGCCGCAGCCCGGCGCGGACAGGTCGCCGCCGACCGAGCACGGGACCAGGTTGACCGACAGGTCGAGCGGCTGGTCGCCGCCGTTGGTGATGTCGCACTCGTCGTCGCCGAAGTTCAGGCCGGTGTCGTACTCCCCGAGCCGAACCTGCACCGCGGCGACCGACACGGCGTCGACGTCGAGCCCCTTCTCGGCCGACCAGCCGGCCGGGTTGCTCAGCACGTCCTCGTCGTTGATCCGCGAGAAGTGGAAGGTCTGTCCCTGGATGGTCACGTCGGCATAGAAGTCGCTGCCGTCGGTGGAGTCGGTGCACCCCTTCTGCTCCACCCGGTCGATGGTCACCCGCAGTGTGACGGTGCTCCCGGCCTCGGCCGGCGCGGGGACCAACAGCACCAAGGCGCTCAGCAGCACGACGACCGCCGACGCGAGGGCGGCGCCCGGGACCGGACGGGTGATGGGCGGCCTGGACGTCATGGGACCCCTCCTCGCGGCCGCCTGGACCCGCACGGGCGACGAGTCGCGTCGAGGCCGCTCCACCTGTGATCCTGGTCGCGGTCCCGGGGTCAGCGCATCGGGGGTTTCCCTACGTCGTCGAGCGCGAGGCGGCGGGTCCGGTGCCAGCCGCCGAGCTGGGCGCGGCTATGCAGCCCGAGCTTGCGGTAGGACCGGGCGAGGCTCGCCTCGACCGTCTTCGGGCTGATCCCGAGCCGCGCCGCGATCGCGGCGTTGGTGAGGCCGGCGCCCGCGAGCTCGGCGACTCGCAGCTCACCCGGAGTCAGGACGCCCGGGGTCTCGGGCGGCAGGCACAGCTCGCGCTCCCGGTCCGCGACCTCGGCCCACCCGCTCCGGCCGAGCTCGGTGAACAGCCGAGCCGCCTCACGCAGGCAGCCGGCTGCCGCGCCCCGTGCGCGGCGGCGGCGGTGCAGCCGCGCGAGCACGAGAAGGGTCCGCGCACGGTCGTGGCGCAGCCCCGGCGCGTCCAGGTGCCGCAGCGAGTCGGCGTACGACGCCTGCGCGCCGTCCAGGTCGCCGGCCTGGGCCAGCAGCAGGCCGTGACAGCGGGCCGCCACCCCCGCCGCCCAGGGGCGCCCGCTCGCGGCGGCGTAGGCCTTCATCTGGACCACGAGCTCGTGCGCGGCGTCGGTCCGCCGGGTGGCGACGAGCGCCTCGACGTAGCTGGGAAGGAACGGGGTCATGACCGGCTCGAGCAGCCCGGTCGCCCCGAACGCTTCTGCCAGAGGGGCGAGCCGGTCCGCGGCCGTGGCCGCCTCGCCCGCGCACAGCTCGGCGTCGCCGCTGGCCGCGGTCGCGAACACCAGCGGCAGCACGTGCGCGCCGCCTCCCGTTGCGGCCGCGGCGAGCACCTCCTCGGCACCGGCTCGCGACGCCTCGAGGTCACCGCACCAGGCCGCGAGGTAGGTGCGGGAGGCTGCCGCGACCACTTCCTGGTGGCGGCTGCCCGCGAGCGCTGCCCGCTCGGCCAGCTCGCCGAACAGCCGTTGCGCGGCCTCCAGGTCACCGGCCCACAGGCACGCTTCGCCGCCACGGGCGAGGGCGATCCAGGCGCCTCCCTCGACGCCCAGCTCGCGGCAGCGCCGCACCGCCCGGTCGAAGCCTGCCCTGGCCCGGTCGAGGTCCAGCGACCACAGCGCGAGCATGGCCGCTGACACGGTCGGCCAGCGGATGGCGCTGGTGAGCCGGCCGGGGTCCTCCTCGGCCAGTGCCTGTTCGACGAGGGCCTGGTCGAGCCGATGGTGGAGCAGGAACCGGTACGCCGCCGTCCCGGCCCTCGCCTCGGCGGCCAGGCCGGAGGCTCCCACCGCCAGCGCGTCGACGAGCGCCCGCTCGTTCCACGCCAGCGCCTGCGGCGCGTCCCCGCCGTTGCCGAGCGCGGTCGCCAGGTCGACCGCGATCTCGGCCCGCAGCCGGCGGTCGCCGTCGGCGGCCTCCCAGGCGCGCCGCAGCACCGCCACCGCAGGGGTGAAGTCGTCGACCTGCACGGTGGCGGCGCCGAGCAGCCACAGCGCGCCGGCGCGAAGCGGCCCGGTCGGCGTCCGGTCGACGACCGCGCCGGCGAGCGCACGCGCCCGGTGCGGGTCGTCGGCGGCCAGGTGGTCCCAGGCGGCGGCGAGGTGCAGGCTCGGGTCCTGGGCCCCGGCGCCGATCGCCAGCTCCAGCAGCTCGGCGGCAGCCGAGGTGGCGCCGCGCGACCGTGCGGCGTCCGCCGCTGCCACCAGCGAGGCGACGGTCGCGGCGTCCGCCCCGACCGTCCCGAGCGCTCGATGGCGGGCTCGTTCCTCGATGTCGTCGGCCAGCTCGCCGAGGGCGCGGTGCAGCTCCCGCAGCCGGAAGGGGGGCACGCGGACCCGGGCCGCCTCCCGCCACAGCGGGTGCGCGAACTCCAAGACGCCGGACGACCAGCGGACGACGCCGTCCGCCTCGGCCGGCTTCAGGTCGGTCTCGACGTCGTCGCCGTGGGCGCGCCGGAGGGCGGCGTACGACGGGCGGGCCAGCAGGCTGGCCACCAGCAGGGCCTGCTGAGTGGGCTCCGGCAGCGACCGGATCCGGCCGGCCAGGCTCGCGGTGAGGCTGGGCGGCGCGGACACCGGTCCGGCATCGGTGTCGATGCCGCGCGCGATCTCGAGGGCGAAGAGGGGGTTGCCCCGCGCCAGCGCGGCGACCTGCTCGACGACGGGACGGCTGAGCCGGCGACCGGACCGGGCGGCGATCAGGGCGTGCAACGCAGCCAGGGAGAGGCCTGCCAGCGGCAGCGTGGTCGAGCGCCCGGCGTCGGCCACCTGGAGGTCTTCCACCGCGCCCACCTGGTCGCGGGTTCCGACGAGGAGGGCGGCCCGCCCGCGCAGCCGCCGAAGCGCGAAGGCCACCACGGCCCTGGTGGGCTGGTCCAGCCACTGCGGGTCGTCGAGCACCAGCAGCGTCGGCCGCTCCCGGGCGGCGTCCTGCAGCAGCGTGAGCGTGGCGGCGGCGACCGTGCGCTCGGCGGGCTGCGGACCCGGAGGAGGTGCCAGCAGCAGCGCGACGCACAGTGCGTCCCGCTGCGGACCGGGCAGCGCCGCCAGCCGGGGCAGGAGCGGGGCGGCCAGGTCGCCGAGCCCCGCGTACCCCAGCTGCACCTCGGCACCGGACGGCTGTGCGCCGAGCACCTGCCAGCCCTGCTCCTCCGCGAGCCGGGCACCTGCGCGGAGCAGCGTCGACTTGCCGACGCCCGCCTCGCCGGTCACCACGAGCCGGCACGGGCCCTCCGCGGCGGCGTCGAGCAGCCGGCTCAGCTGCGCGAGCTCCGCCTCCCGCCCGACGACGTCGCCCGCCATGCCGACCAGTCTCGACGGGACCGTGAGGCCGCGGTAGGTCCGGTCCAGACCGTGACGATGCCGAACCACAGGAACCAGACGATCTGCAGCAGCCCGCCCGCGACCTCGAAGAAGCCCAGGCCGGGGACCGCCGAGACCAGGGCCGCCGCCCCGGTGACGAGGCCGAGCCAGCCCAGACCGCGCGCGAACGTGCTCGCGCGAAGCGCCAGCCCACTGACCAGCAGGAACCACACGCCGGCGAGGATGTCGCCGCCGGCTCCGCCCAACGCGTCGGCGATGGCCTCCACCACCTGCCAGGTCGCCGTCGCCTGCTGGGGGTCGCTGGCGTGCTGGTCCACCACGACCGCCATGCCGTGGTCGAACACCATGACGCTGGCCAGTAGCAGCCCGGCACGGACCACCCCGAGGGCGGCTGCCACCTGGCTGGCCGCCGGCGCGTCCTCGGCCAGCTGCTGGTGGACCGCGAGAGTCACCACGACCAGCGCGACGGCGACGAGCTGGAACGAGACGAGGTGCATGACGTACAGGCTCGTCTGGTGGTCGACAAGCAGGGCGACCTTGTCGGCGGGGGCGGTGACGCTCGGGTAGTCCACGAAGAACACGAAGTACGGGATCGCCGCGAGGTAGCCCGCCGCGACGTACAGCGCGGCGAGGCCACCCGCCCGCCGCAGGGCCGGTGCTCGTGGGCCGGATGTGGTCATGGTCGCGTCACCACCCCCGCCGGTGAGCCCCGGGTGCTGGTCCCCGACCTGTCAGGAGTGCGGTTCGTGGTCCGGTCGACATCGTCCGCCCCGATCCTCGCGGCACCGGCCTCGACGCTCGCCGGGGTGAACCCCTTGGCGAGCAGCCACACGGCCAGGACCATCTCCTGCAGGAGGATCGGGATGTTGAGCACCGTGTTGACGGTGGAGAAGCCGAACTCCTGGGTGTAGCCGGCGTAGCCGGTCGCGACCAGGCCCGACGCGGCTGCGAGGAGTCCCCAGCCGGAGAGCCACCGGGGGACGAGCCGAGCCCGGTAGAGCACGGAGTAGTACAGGAGGACCGCGGCGAGGAAAGGCAACGCCACGAGGAACCCGGTCGTCCAGTCGCGCACGGCGAGCAGGGCGTCTCCGGTGGCGGAGAATGCCGCTGGGTCGGCACCGGGCTCCAGCGAGTCCTGGCTGACGGTGAGAAGCACCAGCAGGCTCAGCGTTCCGACCAGGACCAGGACACCCTCGGCCACTCTTCCGGCAACGGATCCCAGCGCCAGCGCGCGGCTGTGCTCTCGCAGGACCGGGTAGAGCGCGATGGCGATGCCCGCGCCGGTCGCCGCCCACGCGAACTCGATGAGGGCCGTCCAGATCACGGCGTCGTCGCTGGCCGCCAGCTGCTTCAGGTAGTCCGACTCATCCAGAGTCGAGCCAAGGGGTGCGGCGCTCAGGATGCTGGTGACCGTGCATGCGATCAGCAGGAGCCCCACCGCGACGGCGTTGCCCCGGTAGCGGTTCATGGTCGTGGTGGTCATCGAGGACCTCCTCGGATCGAGGGTCTACGGGCGGTCCGGACCTCGCCCGTGCCTACCTCCCCGAGGAGCAAGGGACCGGGCAGCGGCCCGTATGGTCGACGGCTCGGCAACGTCGAACGCGACCGCGGGGAGGGTCGCCGGGACGTTGGTGTCGGTGCGCCCGGTCCGGGGACGGCCGTCCACCGGCGGGGCCGCGTCCACAGCGGCCACGGCTCGCCGTCACGGGCGTCCGGCCACCTGGCCATGGCTCGATCGTCACCGGCCTGCCGCTCCGTCGCCAGAGGCCAAGGTCCCCGACTGACCGCGACGGCGCGTGGGCAGGGCGTCGGGCGAAGGGCTCGGCGGGGCCTTCGGCCCTTCTCGGTTGCTTCATGGGGGACCCAGTCTGGAGCTACGAGGACCAGCTGGGCCGCACGGCTCTGGCGGCGCGCACCGGCTGCCCGCCGCTCTGGACGGCGCGCGTCGGGAGGACGACGCGTTGGCGGGTGAGAGCGCGTGCCCCGAGTGTGGCCGCCGGGCGGGCGGGGCCTCATGGACGACGAAGGGGACGACGACGTGACAGCCGACTCGGGAACTCAGGCGAATGCCCGCGACGCGCAAGGTCGGTGGGCGCGCCTGGTCGGCCGGCGGCTGCACCCCCAGGACTTCTCCGGGCAGGGGTCCTACCGGCCGCCGGCGCGGTGGTACCGGCGGTTGAACCACGTAGGGGTGCCGATGACCACGCTCGGCCTGGCTCCGCGAGACGCGGTGACCCTGGAGGTACGCGGCCGGCGCACCGGCCGACCGCGTCGTCTGCCGATCCTGGTGACCCGGCACGAGGGCTCGGACTACCTGGTCGCCCTGGCCGGGGAGTCGCAGTGGGTGCGGAACGTGCGCGCAGCCGGTGGCGAGGCGGTGCTGCGGCGGCGCGGCACGCGTCGGGTCCGTCTGGACGAGCTGCCGGTGGACCGACGACCCCCGGTGCTGGCGGCGTACCTGGAGGCGGGGCGACGCCGCAGCGGAGAGCCCGCCGCGCGGGAGCAGGCGAAGTGGTACTTCGGCCTGGAGGAGCCCCCGACGCAGGAACGGCTCGCGGAGCTGGCACCGCGCTACCCCGTCTTCCGCGTCACCGACATCGAGCCAGCCGCGGCACCGGACGTGCCGACGTCGAGGAAGCGCACGGTGCACATCGCCGGTGAGGTCGTCATCGCCGCCGCGGTCACCGAGGTGTTCGACATCGTCGCCGACGAGCGCAACGAGCCGCGCTACAACCCGCGGATCGTCCGGGCCGAGAAGGTCACCGACGGACCGGTCGGAGCGGGCTCCCGCTTCGTCGCCGAACCCAAGGGCATGGGCGCCAAGGGCGAGATGACCCTGGAGATCGTGGAGTACCAGCGGCCCCACCGGCTGCGCAACGTGATCGGCTCGTCGTACCTGCATGTCGAGGGCATCCTCACCTTCGCCGAGACCGACGGCGGCACCCGGCTGCGGTGGGACTGGGACATGCGGCTCGTCGGCCCGATGCGCGTGCTGACCCCGGTGCTCGTGCTCGTCGGGCCCCGGTGGGAACGCCGCAACTGGGTCGGCCTCAAGGAATACCTCGAAGCCGGACGTCGTTGAGGCGCAGCCATCTGGGCGACATCCCTGCTGTACTAGGCGCGCAACGACGCCTCGTCGAGTCCCAGGCCGATCACCCCGGCGACCCGGGAGAGGTCGACGTCGTGTGCCAGCAGCGTGGCGCGGCGTCTCCATCCCACCGCGGCGATCATGCAGTCCAGCAGGCCACGGGGCGTGACGCCCGCGCGGCGACAACGGCGGTAGATCGTCACGGCCGCGTCGAAGTCACCGACCGGATCGAAGCGCAGCAGCTCGAAGCGCAGCATGAGCCGCCGAAGGTCGGCTTCGCGCGCCGCCGTCCGCGCCCCCGCGAGCACCTCCATCAGGACGGGCTCGCTGACGGCCAACACCTCCTCGCCATCGCGGATCAGCGCGGTCATCCGCTGGTCCACGGGGCTGCCGGTGGCCCGGTCGTACTCGACCCATGCGGAGGTGTCGGCCAGGATCACGCGACGCCACGCGGGGCCACGTCCTGCGGCACCTCGCCGATGGCTTGCGCCCCTCGCATCGCCAGGGCCTCGTCACGGGTCATCGGCTGGCCGGCGAGGTGCCGCAACGCCAGGTCCACGGCGTCGGTCTTCGTCCGGACGCCGTACCGGTCCATGATGGCCTGTACGTAGCGGTCCTCGATCTCGATGTTGGTCCGCACCCGGCTCATACACGTAGCCTACACGTGCGGTGTACGACGCGTGTACGTCCCAGGCCAGGCATCGGGTGGGTCGACGGCGTCAGCGTCGCGAGGCGCGCTCGTCCAGCCCGCCGCCCCCCAACCGCTCGAACACCCGGCTCGTCACACCGGCGATGGTCGTCAGCTCCTCCCTGAGCTGCGCGACATCCACCGGGTGCTCCGCCTCGAGCGCGGCGGCACGGATGAACGCGGTCACCTTCATCCCGGCCTGGTCGGCCCGCTCCCGCAGCCGCGTACTCTCGTCGGCGGTGAACCGCACCGACATGACGACGTCGCGCGGGCCCGGCGTGACCGGGATGGTCTCGCCGCCCTCGAACTCGGACAGGTCGTGGGTCCGGTCGTAGTACTCGGCGAGCTCGGCCTCGGTCATGCCCTCGGTCCCGCTCGCGCTCGTGCTCCGGGTGGCCATGGTCAGCTCTCCTCCCATGCGGTGATCGGCCGCACACCGTCTCGGATGATCTGGACTACGACGACCAGGCGACGGCCGCCGTCGGTGACGGAGCGGTACACCACGCGGTCCGGGCGCTCGCGGCTGCGAGTCACGCGGTCAGCGTTGGCGATGACCTGCTCGATCTCCTGGCGGGTCGCCCGGCGGGTGGCGTGGTCGAGGTTGTGCTCGTCCCATTCGACCCACTCGATCTGCACGGGCCCGCCCCCGTCATTGTGTTACGAGTCTACCGCAAACGTATTACGCCGGGTTGCTGGACCTGCACTGTGCCGAGACAACGATTGCGACTCGTGGGCAGCAAGGAGGTCCGGGGCGTGAGGGCCGTCGGTCAGGTGGCGGGCGTTCACCTGCCCGGACTGCGGCGCCGCCTCCGACCACCCGCAGCCGGTCGATCGGCCTTCGGTTTTGCTCCCCCGGTTGGACTCGAACCAACAACCCTTCGGTTAACAGCCGAATGCTCTGCCAATTGAGCTACAGGGGACCGTGCAGCGGGCCCGGACAGGCTAGCAAGCCGCCCCGGAGGTGGCTACGACCTGTTGCGAAAGCCCAGCTGCCCGCTACGCGACGACATCCGCGGCACCTCGCTGCGTCGTCCTCGCTCGAAGGAGCGCTGCTACGACTTCGCTCGTCCGCCTTGCGAGGCAGCACGCCTGCCGCCGCTCGCGACGGCAGGCACTTTCCCAACAGGTCCTAACCCAAGCCGAGCTCCTCGGCCGCGGACCGCAGGCCACGCTCGGCCGCCGCGGCGACCGCTGGGTCGGCCGGATCGACCCCGGGGTCGAGGTCGTAGGCCCAGGTGAGAGTCCCGCCGCCGGGCGGACGGCGGGCCACCACGGCCAGCCCGCGGCGGCCGTCGAGGTCCACGCGCCGCTCCAGGACCACGCTGGCGCTGACCCGTTCGCGCACCAGCTGCAGCAGCAGGGCGGGCTCACCGCCGTCGGTGAGGGTGAGGTGGTGCGCGGGCTGCGGCAGGGCGTAGTCGGCGATCTCCACCACGGTGAGCCGGTCCAGGTCACGGTCCCAGTGCGCCCGCAGCACTCGTTCCCACGGCACCCGGCGCACCCCGCCGTCGACCAGCAGCAGGCAGTCGCGGGTGCCGAGCACCCAGGTGTCGCCCGCGACGGCGCTGGCCAGGACGCGCTCCCCGCGGCGCAGCCGGGCCCTGGCGCGCACCTCCGCCGGCGGCCCCGACCGCCGGCGCAGCGACCTCATCCCAGCGCCCCGATCGCCTTCTCCCGCAAGGACCGCCGGTGCTGCTCCAGCGCCACCAGCTCGCCGAACATCCGGTTGTACTCGGTGGCCTGCTCCACCGGGTTCGTGCGCTGCAGCCGGGACTTCACCTCGCTGATCCGGCGCAACGCGGTGAGCTCCAGCAGCCGGTGGACGTGGGCGGCGGCGTACGCGGAGTCGGGCTCCTTCTGGGTCAGCAGCGGCTCCACCGCCAGCGCGTTGACCGCCCGGCCCACTGCCGGCTCGGTCGCCGCGGCGCGCAGCGCGGCGAGCCACGCCTGGGACGACGGCGCGGCGGAGAGGTCACCGTGCGCGACGACCAGCCGCCACACCGCGAGGTAGGTGGGATGGGTGAAGTCGTTGTCGCCGAGCTCGCCGGCGTACGGCGCCAGCAGCCGCGGCTGCTGGACGAGGAGCTTCAGCGTCTCGCGCTCGAGGAAGAAGCGCGGGTCGTGCAGGTCGGGAAGCCGGTCCTCCCCGGCGTCCCCCGGCTCCTGCCGGACCGGGCCCGCCGGCCGGCGCCGGACCGGTCTGCTCGCCGCCCGGCGTACCTCCGCCCGCGCCTCCTCGACGTCGACCCCGACCATCCCCGCGAGCTCGCGGGCGAACGCGTCGACCTTCGACCGGTCCCGGATGCTGGAGACCAGCCGGGCCGCGTCGCGCAGCGCGTCAACCCGGCCGTCGGCGCGGTCCAGGTCGTAGCGCGTGACGACGTTGCCGAGGACGAAGCGGTAGAGCGGCCGGCGTCTGGCGACCAGCTCCCGCACCGCGGCGTCGCCCTTGGCCAGCCGCAGGTCGCACGGGTCGAGCCCGTCGGGCTCCACGGCGACGTAGGTCTGGCCGACGAACTGCTGGTCGCCGGCGAACGCGCGCAGCGCCGCCTTCTGGCCGGCCTCGTCGCCGTCGAAGGTGAAGATCACCTCGCCGCGGAACTCCTCGTGGTCGTGCAGCAGCCGGCGCAGCACGCGGCCGTGGTCCTCGCCGAAGGCGGTGCCGCAGGTCGCCACGGCGGTCGGCACCCCGGCGAGGTGGCAGGCCATGACGTCGGTGTAGCCCTCCACGACGACCGCCTGGCTGGACCGGGCGATGTCCCGGCGGGCCAGGTCCAGCCCGTAGAGCACGTGGCTCTTCTTGTACAGCGGCGTCTCGGGGGTGTTGAGGTACTTGGCCTCGATGCGGTCGTCGTGGAAGATCCGCCGCGCGCCGAAGCCGATCGTCTCCCCCGAGGCCTCCCGGATCGGCCACAGCAGCCGGCCGCGGAACCGGTCGTAGTGGCCCCGCGTCCCCTCGGCGCAGAGACCCGAGGTGACCAGGTCGGCGTCGGTGAAACCCTGCTGGCGCAGCAGCCGGTACAGCGCGTCGCCGTCCCGCGGCGCGAAGCCCACCCCGAACCGATCCGCCGCCGACCGGTCGAACCCCCTGCTTGCCAGGAAGTCCCGGGCCGGTGCGGCGTCGGGGCCGTCCAGCTGCTCGGCGTAGTAGGCGGCCGCGGCGCGGTGGGCCTCCAGCAGCCGCTGGCGCTGGCGCCCGTCGCGCGGGGCCCGGTCTCCGCCCGGGCCGGGGTCGGTGAACCGCAGCTGTACGCCGGTGCGGTCGGCCAGCCACTGCACCGCCTCGGCGAACGCGAGGCCGTCGTGCTTCATCACGAACCCGATCACGTCGCCGCCCTCGCCGCAGCCGAAGCAGTGGTACCCGCGGCCGGGCCGCACGTTGAACGACGGGGTCTTCTCGTCGTGGAACGGGCACAGGCCCTTCAGCGCGCCGCCACCGGCCGGGCGGAGGGTGACGTACTGGCCGACCACCTCCACGATGTCGGCCCGCTCGCGGACCAGCGCGATGTCCTGCTCGCGGATCAGCCCGGCCACGCGGGGAGTCTACGTGCGGCGGGCCGGGCTCCTCCCCGTGCGACGCCGGGGACCGCGCGAGTGGCCGGGGGCGGGTTACCCCAGCCGCGCGTGCCAGCGCGCGGCCGAGGCGTCGGTGAGCGAGGCGACCTGGTCGACGACCACGCGCAGCCGGGCGGCGTCGTCGGCGGCGGCGGCGTAGTCGTCGCGGAGCGCCGGCTCCAGCGCGCCCGGGGCCCGCTCGGCCAGCGACTGGACCAGCTCGGTCATCAGCCGGCGCTGCCGGTCCAGGATGCCGACCCGGTCCTGCGCCTGCATGACCAGGTGGGCGGCCACCCCCTTCAGCACCGTGATGGCCAGGACGGTGCTCTCGGGCACGACCAGGTCGGCCTCGTAGCGGACCAGGGGGCCGGCGCCGTACCGGTCGTGCGTCGCGTCGGTGGCCTCGCCGCAGAACCGGCCGACGAGCGCGGAGGTGAGGTCCTTCAGCGCCGCCTGGGCGGCCCGGCTGCCGTCGTAGGACGCGACCGGCCAGGGGGTGGCCGCGGTGAGCCGCCGCCACGAGTCGTCGAGCCGGTCGTCCTCGGCGGCGGGGAGGTACCACGCCCGGACGGTGTCCCAGACCGCCCGGCGCAGGCCGGCGTCACGGAGGCCGGCCAGGTCGATCCGGCCCGCCACGACGCCGTCCTCGAGGTCGTGCACCGAGTAGGCGATGTCGTCGGCGAGGTCCATCACCTGGGCCTCCAGGCACGGCCGGCCCTCGGGCGCGGCCTCGCGGAGCCAGGTGAACATCGCCATGTCGTCGGCGTACACGCCGTACTTGGCGCCGCGGTCCGGCGAGCCGTCGGCGTACACGCCGAGCGTTGCGCCGCGGTCCGGCGAGCGTGGCCAGGGGTACTTGGTCGCCGCGTCCAGGCTGGCCCGGGTCAGGTTCAGGCCCACGCTGCGCCCGGCGCCGTCCAGGCGCTTGGCCTCCAGCCGGGTGAGGATCCGCAGCGTCTGGGTGTTGCCCTCGAACCCGCCGGCCGCCGCGGCTGCCTCGTCGAGCGCCCGCTCGCCGTTGTGCCCGAACGGCGGGTGGCCGATGTCGTGCGCGAGCGCCGCGGCCTCGACCACGTCGGGGTCGCAGCCCAGCCGCAGGGCCAGGTCGCGGGCCACCTGGGCCACCTCGAGAGTGTGGGTCAGCCGGTTGCGCACGAAGTCGTCCGTGCCCGGACCCACGACCTGGGTCTTCGCGGCCAGGCGGCGCAGGGCTGCCGAGTGCACCAGCCTGGCGCGGTCCCGCTCGAACGGCCCCCGCGCGGCGTCCTTCGGCGGCTCCGCGACCCGCCGGGCGCGCGCGTGCTCGTCGTACTGCGGAACCGTCGACCCCATCGCAGGGCCGACCCTACTGTCGGCGCGCCGACGGGCCGAGCGTCGCCACCTGCGGGGGGAGTCTTACCCGGTTATACTGACGTGGATGAAGACCGCCATCTCCGTACCCGACGAGACCTTCGAACGCGTTGAGCGGGCTGCCCGAAGGCACGGCATGAACCGGTCCCAGTTCTACGCCGCGGCGGCCGAGCGGTACGTCGCCGAGCTCGACTCGGCCGACCTGACGGCCGCCGTCGATGCGGTGGTCGAGACCGCGAACAGCGACACGTCCGCACGGTTCGCCGTCGCAGCAGGAGGTGTGCTGCTCGCAGGGACCGATGACGAGTGGTGACCCGTGGCGACGTGCACTGGTACGACCTCGGAGAGCCTGCTGGGAGCCGGCCGGCGAAGAGACGTCCGGTGCTGGTCATCCAGGCCGACGAGTACAACCGAAGTCGACTCGCGACCACCATCGTCGCCGTGCTGACCTCGAACACCGCGCTGGCGGCCATGCCTGGCAACGTCTTCCTCCCCGCCGTCGCCACCGGTCTGGCCAAGGACTCGGTGGTGAGTGTCACGGCGCTGGCAACCATCGACCGAAGCAGCCTCGACGCACACCCGGTGGGACAGGTCCCAGGTCACCTCATGACCGAGGTCGAGCACGGCCTTCGCGGCGTTCTCGGGCTGGCACCGGGCCGCTCGTCGTGACTCTCAGTAGACCGAGATGTGGACGTGGTCGTAGTGGTTGGCGGTTGCCGAACCGCGGTCGGACATCCCGCGCCAGCCCTCCGCGGAGCGCTCCGGGGTCCAGATGCGCTGCTGCCAGATGATCGTGCGCACGCCGAGCGCCGGCGCGTTGGCCCTGGCCCATTCGGCGAGCGCGGTGCCCAGGGCGGAGTCACCGGTCATGAAGTCGATGGCCCGGCCGTCGGCGTGCTCGCCGTGCCCGTCGTACCCGCCGTACGTCGTCAGGGGCGGGAAAGCCGCGCACGCCGCCCGGTAGAGGCCGACCGCGGTGGAGGTGATGCCGGACTCGACCGCGGAGCCGTCCGGGCACGGCCCCGACGAGAGCGCGCCGGCCACGGCGCCGGCCGCGGCGAGCTCGACGGGGTCCGGCTTGTCCTTGCTGAGGTAGTCGGCGTTGACCCACCGGGTCTGGTCGCCCTCCACCACGATCTGGGCCCAGTGACCGACGACCCGGCCGGTCACGGCCAGCTTCTTCGCGGGGTCGACGAGCCCGACCCTGCGGCCCTGCTCACCCGGGGCCAGCCACACGTTGAGGTGGTCGGTGGACCACCGGTGGCCGGCGACCTCTGGCTTCAAGGTGACCCGGGGCGCCGAGCGGGAGGGGCGGACGACGGCGCGCGAGACGCTCTCGCGGCGCAGCAACGAGAGCGAGGAGGCGACCCGCGTGCCGGTGCCCGCGGCCACCGAGGCGGCGTGCCACGGCGAGGCCTGGTCCCCGGACTGCTCGGCGGCGCCGCTGAGCACCACGCTCACCGTGGCGGTGCCGAGGACCGTGGCCAGCGCAGCCGGCACGACCACCCGCCCGGCCGCCTGGCGCAGGGCGCGCAGCCGTCCGCGCGGGGTCACCGCGCGCACCAGCGCTCGACGAGACAACGTCTCACCCCACCAACCGGATCGAACGGACAGGACAGCCGCGAAGGCAAACGGCGCCCACTCAAGCACAAGGGGTCTGCCCGGTTCACCTCGGACCAACCTCGCGTGAAACGAATCACAGGAGCGGGTAGTTGCTGGTTCACCCAGCGCGGCGCGGCGTTTGCGCTGGTCAGCAGGGGGCCGACGTCCGGCGGACGGGCGCGGCAGCCGTGCGACCAGCCGTCCATCGGTCTAGACAGAACACGCCGGTCGACACCGGCCGGCCAACCCGACCGCGCCCGACCGCACCCGGCCGGGGTGCCGGGTCAGCCGCCGGTGCTCTCCACCGGGTCCTCGACCGAGCCGCAGCCCGCGCCGTCGGTGTCGTCGAGCCAGCCCTCGGGCAGCACCACCCGCCGGGGCGCGCCCTGTCGCCCGCGCGGGCTGCCCAGCTCGCCGACCGGGAAGGGCTCGTCGGGGTCGAGCCGGGCCAGCAGGCGGTCCAGCTCGGCCAGCGAGCCGACCGTCGCCAGTGCGTGGCGCAGGTCGCCACCCGCGCGGAACCCCTTGAGGTACCACGAGACGTGCTTGCGGATCTCCTTGCAGCCGCGCTCCTCGCCCAGGTGCTCGCAGAGCAGCTCGGCATGCCGGCGCAAGGTCCGGGCGACCTCGCCGAGCGTCGGCAGCACGGCGGACCCCCCGCCGGCGAAGGCGACCGCGAGGTCGCGGAACAGCCAGGGCCGGCCCAGGCAGCCCCGTCCCACCACCACGCCGGCGGCGCCGGTGTCGCGCAGCATGCGCAGCGCGTCGCCGGCCTCCCAGATGTCGCCGTTGCCGAGCACGGGGATGTCCACGTGCGCCGCGAGCTCTGCGATGGCCCGCCAGTCGGCGACGCCGGAGTAGGACTGGGCGACCGTGCGGCCGTGCAGGGTGACGGCCGCGCAGCCCGACTCCTCGGCGATCCGGCCGGCATCGAGGTAGGTCAGCCGGTCCTCGTCGATGCCCTTGCGGGTCTTCATCGTCACCGGGACGCCGTAGGGCTCCGCGGCGGACACCGCGGCGCCGAGGATGTCCGCGAGCAGGCGGCGCTTCCACGGCAGCGCCCCGCCCCCTCCCTTGCGGGTCACCTTGGGCACCGGACAGCCGAAGTTCAGGTCCACGTGCGCGACCCCGAGCTCCGCGCAGAGGATCTCGGTGGCCTTGGCGACGTACGACGCGTCGGTGCCGTACAGCTGCACCGAGCGGACCTGCTCGGCCGGGTCGAAGGCCAGCATCGACCACGTGGTCGGATCGCGCTCGACCAGGCCACGGCTGGTGATCATCTCGCAGACGTAGAGCCCCGCGGTGGTGCCCGCTCGGCGGCCGGGCAGGGTGCCCTGCTCGCGGCAGAGCCGGCGGTAGGCCACGTCGGTGACGCCGGCCATCGGGGCCAGCACGACGGGCGGGTCGACGGTCAGCGGCCCCAGCCGCAGCGGCCCGGGCAGCGGTCCCGGCAGCGGTAGTGGCAGCGTGCCGGCGGGGCGCGCGGCGGCGCTCACTGCTGGCCTCCGGTGGGTCCGCCGGAGGGGCTCTGGCCGGGTGCCGCGCTGGTCCCCTTGGCCGGGCGCGGCGGCGAGACCTCTCCGGTCCACAGGATCGGGTCGTAGTCCGGAGTCGGGCGGTAGGCGACGCCGACCAGCTGGCCCCGGTCCGGGGAGAGGAAGACCAGGCAGGTCTGCAGCGAGGCGCCGGGCCGGAAGCCGCGCGGCACCGGCCGGGTACGGCAGGGCGGGAAGTCGGCGGTGAGCCGCACCGGGCGGAGCAGCGTGTTGGCGTCGGAGACGCCGCGCAGCGGGACCTCGTAGGGACCGACCCGGCGGGTGCCGAGGTTCTCGACGCGGACCCGCACGTAGTAGTAGCTCGCGTTGCGCACGTAGGGGTCGCTCAGGTCGAAGCCGGCCAGGTCCGAGAGCCGGCCCTGACGCGCGGACCGCACGGCCAGGCCGAGGTCCGTGGTCCCCCGCCGGCCGGCGTCGTAGCGCACCGCCGCCTCGTCGCCGAACCCCAGCGCCATGCCCTCCTGGGTCAGCTCGAGGGGGGTGCTCGTGGCGGATGGCGTGCCGGTGCCCGTCGCGCTGCCGGTGGGCCTGCCGCTGCTCGACGTCGTCCCGGCCGAGGGAGAGGGCGAGGCGCCGGGCGTGATGTCGGCCCCGGTCGGCGGCGCGACGCCGGAGTCCCCACCGCCGTCGCACCCGGCGACCAGCAGCGCGCCGGCCACTGCCGCGAGGAGCGCGCGGCGCACGGCTGCGGGACGCATCGGCACCTGGACTCTCTTCTCCTCACAGCTCCGGCACGGCGGGGGGCGCGACCTGGCGCAGCCCGTCAGCAGCCGACCAGCCGGCCGGACAGGTAGGCCACCGCCTGGTCGAGCGCGATGCGCTCCTGAGTCATCGAGTCCCGTTCGCGCACGGTGACGGCGTCGTCGTCGAGAGACTCGAAGTCGACGGTGAGACAGTACGGCGTCCCGATCTCGTCCTGGCGACGATATCGCCGGCCGATCGCGCCGGCGTCGTCGAACTCGACGCTCCAGTGCCCGCGCAGCTCGGCGGCGAGGTCACGCGCCTTGGGGCTGAGCTCGGCGTTTCGCGACAGCGGGAGCACCGCCGCCTTCACCGGCGCCAGCCGCGGGTCGAGCCGGAGCACGGTGCGCTTGTCGACGCCGCCCTTGGTGTTGGGCGCCTCGTCCTCGCCGTAGGCGTCCACGAGGAAGGCCATCATCGCGCGGTTGGGCCCGGCCGCCGGCTCGATGACGTAGGGGACGTAGCGCTCGTCGACGGCCTGGTCGAAGTACGACAGGTCCACGCCGGAGTGCTTGCTGTGAGCGGTGAGGTCGAAGTCGGTGCGGTTGGCGATGCCCTCGAGCTCGCCCCACTCCGAGCCGGCGAAGTGGTAGCGGTACTCGATGTCGACGGTGCGCTTGGAGTAGTGGGATCGCTTCTCGTCAGGGTGCTCGAAATGCCGGAGGTTGTCCGGGGCGATGCCGAGGTCGAGGTACCACCGGGTGCGCTCGTCGATCCAGTACTGGTGCCACTCCTCGTCCTCGCCGGGCCGGACGAAGAACTCCATCTCCATCTGCTCGAACTCGCGGGTGCGGAAGATGAAGTTGCCCGGGGTGATCTCGTTGCGGAAGCTCTTGCCCACCTGAGCGATGCCGAACGGCGGCTTGCGTCGCGAGCTGGTGACGACGTTGAGGAAGTTCAAGAAGATGCCCTGCGCGGTCTCGGGCCGCAGGTAGTGCAGCCCGGACTCGTCCTCCACGACGCCGAGGTAGGTCTTGAGCAGGCCGGAGAACTGGCGCGGGTCGGTCCAGGCGCCACGGGTGCCGCAGTGCGGGCAGGCGATGCCGGACAGCGGCACGTCGTCGGGGTCGTCGAGGCCCTTCCTCTCGGCGTACTCCTCCTGGAGGTGGTCGGCGCGGAACCGCTTGTGGCAGGCCTGGCACTCGGTCAGCGGGTCGGTGAAGGTGTCGACGTGGCCGCTGGCCTCCCAGGTCTGGCGGGGCAGGATCACGCTGGAGTCCAGGCCGACCACGTCGTCGCGGGCCTGCACGGTGGAGCGCCACCACTGCCGCTTGACGTTCTCCTTCAGCTCCACGCCTAGCGGGCCGTAGTCCCACGCCGAGCGGGTGCCGCCGTAGATCTCGCCGCACGGGTAGACGAAGCCGCGGCGCTTGCAGAGGCTGACGACCTGGTCGATGACGGCACCGGGCTTGGGCGACACTTCTCAACTCCTGCGGGTGGCGGACCGGCGGCTGGCTGGCACCGGGACGCCCAGCGTAACGGCCGCGCATCGGCGGCTACCCGAGGTCGCGAGGGCGCGCCTCGTCGAGGGGCTGCCCCGGCTCGACCACGACGTACGCGCCCGGCTCGTCGAGCGCCTCGCCGAGCAGGGCCGAGGCGAGCACCCTGACGTCGTAGGACGAGACCGCCCTGCGGTACGCCCCCGGGCCCTGCCAGCGGGTCGCCAGGACCCAGAGCTCGGGGTCGTCGGCGTTGCGGCCGACCGTGCCGTCGACGTAGCCCGGCCGCTCCGCCAGGGCGGCCCGGACCTCCTCGACCCCGGCCCGGAAGCCCTCGGCACGCTCGGCGGGGACGCGGAACCTGGTCACGACGAGCACCACGCCAGGGTAGGTCGTCACCTGCGAGTTGACGACGGTTGTCAGTAGCAATGAGAATGGTTCTCATCATGGTGTCGCGTGCCGGCCTCGCGTCCCGCGGCCTGCTGGCCGCGGGACTGCTGTGCGCCCTGGCCGGCTGCGGTGGCCAGGAGGCCGCCGCGAACGGCGCCGTCTCGGTGGCCGCGTCGTTCTACCCGCTCGCCTTCGTCGTGGAGCGGGTCGGCGGCGCGCACGTGACCGTGACCAGCCTGACCGCGCCGGGCCGGGAGCCGCACGACACCGAGCTCACGATCCGCCAGACCGGGGAGCTCTCTGAGGCCGACCTCGCGGTGTACCTGCGCGGCTTCCAGCCCGCGGTCGACGAGGCGGTCGACGCAAACGGCCCCGAGCACGTCGTGGATGCCATGAGCGTCGTGGACGTCCTCCCCCTGGGTGAGTCGGCGGCGCAGCACGCGCTGCACCGGGCCGACGGGGCGCACGAGGAGGACGGCCTGGGCGACGTCGACCCGCACGTGTGGCTGAGCCCGGACAACATGGTGGCGATCGCCGGCGCGGTTCGCGACGCGCTGACCGAGGTGGACGGCGGGCACCGGGCGGCGTACGAGCGCGGGTACCGGCGGCTGCGCGCGGACCTGCGCGCTCTCGGCGACGCGTACTCCGAGGGGCTGCTCGGCTGTGCCGTCGACACAGTGGTGGTCAGCCACGACGCCTTCGCCTACCTGCCCACGCCGTTCGCCTTCGAGGCCGTCACCGGGCTGTCTCCCGACGCCGAGCCGTCGCCGGCGCACCTGGCCGAGCTCGCCGGCGTCGCTCGCCGCGAGGGCGTCACGACGGTCTTCGCCGAGACCCTGGCCGGGCCGGAGCTGGCCGACACGCTGGCCGACGAGCTCGGGCTGCGCACCGCCGTCCTCGACCCGGTCGAGGGGCTCACCGACGCCACGGCGGACGAGGACTACCTGTCCCTGATGCGCGCGAACCTCGCCGCCCTGCGCACCGCGAACCGGTGTCGATGACCAGCCACGTGGCGCTGCGCGACGTCGCGGTGGAGCTCGGCGGCCGGCCGGTGCTGCGCGGGATCGACCTGGAGGTCCTGCCGGGAGAGGTGGTGGCCGTGCTCGGCGCGAACGGGTCCGGCAAGTCGACCCTGGTCCGCACCATGCTCGGCCTGGTGCCGACGGCGCGGGGCGACGTGTGGCTGTTCGGCACGCCGCTGGACCGGTTCGGCGACTGGCGCCGCCTCGGCTACGTGCCGCAGCGCGTGACCGCGGCCGCCGGCGCTCCCGCGTCGGTGTGGGAGGTGGTGAGCTCGGGGCGGCTCTCCCGGCTGCGGCCGTGGCAGCGGATGGGGCGGTCCGACCGCGCCGCCGTCCGTGCGGCGCTGCGGGCCGTCGGCCTCGAGGACCGGCGGCGCCGCGGGGTCGCGACGCTCTCGGGGGGTCAGCAGCAGCGGGTCATGGTCGCCCGGGCCCTGGCCGGCGAGCCGGAGCTGCTGGTCCTCGACGAGCCGACCGCCGGTGTCGACGTGGTGAACCAGGAGGGTTTCGCGCGCGTGCTCGGGGGTCTGGTGGACGCTGGGACGACCGTCGTCCTGGTCGCCCACGAGCTCGGGCCACTGGCCCCCCTGGTCGGGCGGACCGTGGTCATGCGCGACGGCCGGGTCGAGTACGACGGCGCCCCGCTGGCGACCTTCGAGGACGTCCCGCACCACCACCCCGCCGCCTCGGGCTACCGGGGCGCGGGGCTCGACCTGGACCCGCACGCACCCCAGCCGCCACCACCGTTCCCGGGCGTCGGGGCCGTGGCGGACGGGGGGGCGCCATGAGCCTCCTGGCGTACGACTTCGTGCTCCGTGCCCTGGTGGCCGCGTTCTTCACCGGCCTCGCCGCCCCCGTGGTCGGCACCTACCTGGTCCAGCGGAGGCTGGCCCTGATGGGCGACGGCATCGGCCACGTCGCCGTGACCGGCGTGGCGCTCGGTCTGCTGACCGGGACCTCCCCCACCCTCACCGCGGTGGTGGTCGCGGTGCTCGGCGGCATCGCGATCGAGCTGATCCGCGAGACCGGGCGCACCAGCGGCGACGTCGCGCTGGCACTGCTGTTCTACGGCGGCATCGCCGGAGGCGTCCTGCTCACCGGCCTGGCCGGGCAGAGCGCGGCCACCCTGAACCGCTACCTGTTCGGCTCGATCACCACCGTCGACCAGACCGACCTCGCCGTGACCGTGGCGCTCGCGGCGGTGGTCGTGCTGGTCGGCCTGGGGCTCCGGCCGAGACTGTTCGCCGTCGCCCAGGACCCCGAGTTCGCCCGGGTCTGCGGGCTGCGCGTGCGCGGCTACGACATCCTCGTGTCCGTGCTCGCGGCGGTCACCGTGACGGTGGCGATGCGCACGGTGGGCCTGCTCCTGGTCAGCGCGCTCATGGTGGTGCCGGTGGCCACCTCCCAGCAGCTCACCCGGAGCTTCCGGACCACGTTGCTGTCCGCGATGGCGCTCGGCACGGCGTCCTGCGTGGCCGGGGTGGTCGTGTCGGCGTACGCGGACGTGGCGCCGGGGGCGACCATCGTGCTGCTCGCGCTCGCCGGGTTCGCCGCCGCCTGGCCGGTGGGGCTCTGGCTGCGCCGCCGGGCCCGCCTCAGCGCACCGTTCCCGGACCTGCCGGCGCCGGTGGTCGCGCGTGCGGACCCGCACACCGTGGTGCCGGAGGAGCACGACCACGAGCACGGGGCGGGCTGCGGCCACGTCGCGGTGCCGCACGGCGACCACGTCGACTACGTCCACGACGGCCACCGACACGCCCCGCACGACACCCACTACGACGAGCACTGAGGTCCGCCCATGACCGAGCCCGGACCGACCGGCACCGATCCCGCGCTCCCCGCCGGCGCCCGCCCGACCCGCCAGCGCCGCGCCGTGGCGGCCTGCCTGCGCGAGCTCGACGAGTTCCGCTCGGCGCAGGAGATCCACGACCTGCTCCGCCGCGGCGGCGACCCGGTCGGCCTGTCCACGGTCTACCGGACCCTGCAGGCCCTCGCCGAAGGCGGCCAGGTCGACGTCCTGCGTACCCGGGACGGCGAGGCGCTCTACCGCCGCTGCAGCGGCACCCATCACCACCACCTGGTCTGCCGCGCCTGCGGCCGCACCGTCGAGGTCGAGGGCCCCACCGTCGAGCGCTGGGCCGACGACGTCGCGGCCGCCCACGGCTTCACCGCCGTCAGCCACACCCTCGAGATCTTCGGCACCTGCCCCACCTGCCCCCCGTAGCGTCGAGCCGTCAATGTTGGCGCGCCGAGCCGTCAATGTTGGCGCGCCGAGCCGTCAGTCCTGGTGCGTCGAGCCGTCAGTCCTGGTGCGAGCCGCCAGAGTTGACGGCTCGACCCGCACGAGCTGACGGGTCGGCCGCGGTCAGGGGTTGGGGAGGGCTCCGCCGTAGCGGCGGTCGCGGCGGGCGTAGGAGTCGATGGCCTGCCAGAGGTGGCGGCGGTCGACGTCGGGCCAGAGGACGTCGGTGAAGACCAGCTCGGCGTAGGCGGCCTGCCAGAGCATGAAGTTGGAGAGTCGCTGCTCGCCGGAGGTGCGCCAGAACAGGTCGGCATCGGGAAGGCCGGGGACGTAGAGGTACCGGGCGAAGACCGTGGGGTCGACCTTCTCCGGCTTCAGGCGGCCCTCGGCGACGTCGCGGGCCAGCGCCCGGGCGGCGTCGGCGATCTCGGCGCGCGCGCCGTAGTTGACGCACATGGTCAGGGTCAGCACGTCGTTGTGCCGGGTGAGCCGCTCGGCCTCCCGCAGCTCGTTGACGACCGAGCGCCAGAGGCGGGGCGTCCGGCCGGCCCAGCGCACGCGGACGCCGAGGTCATGCATCTCGTCGCGCCGGCGGCGGATCACGTCGCGGTTGAAGCCCATCAGGAACCGCACCTCGTCGGGCGACCGGGACCAGTTCTCGGTGGAGAACGCGTACGCCGAGATGGCCCGCACGCCGATCTCGATCGCCCCCTCGACGACGTCGAACAGCGCGTGCTCTCCCTGCTCGTGCCCGGCGGTGCGGGGCAGCCCTCGCTGCTTGGCCCACCGGCCGTTGCCGTCCATGACGATCGCGACGTGGCGGGGGACCAGGTCGGGCGGGACCGCCGGCGGCCGGGCTCCGGACGGGTGGCGGGAGGGCGGTCTCACCGGCCCACCCGGTCGACGTAGGGCAGCGACTTCAGGCCCCGCTCGAGATGCCAGGCCAGATACGCCGACACCAGCGTGGTGGCCTCCTTGCGGACCCGCCCCTCGGTGCGCTCGACGCGGTCCCAGTCACCGGACAGCAGCGCGGCCAGCATCGCCACCGTCTCAGGCGAGGGGCGGGCAGAGCCGGGCACCCGGCAGTCGGGGCACAGCATCCCCCCCGAGGCGGGGCTGAACGCCAGGTGCGGTCCCTCGACCCCGCACCGGGCACACGCCTCGAACGACGGCGCGTAGCCCGCCACCGCCAACGACCGCAACAAGAACGCGTCGAGGACCAGGCCCGGCGCCCGGTCGGTCTCGCAGACCGCCCTGAGCGCTCCGACCAGGAGCAGGAACTGCTGCAGCGCCGGCTCCTTGTCCTCGACCACCAGCCGCTCAGCGGTCTCCAGCATCACCGTGCCGGCCGTGTACGCCGCGTAGTCGGCGCCGATCCGCGCGGCGTACGGCGCCACCGTCTCCGCCTGGGTGACCACGTCGAGACTGCGCCCCTCGGCGAGCTGCAGGTCCACGTGGGTGAACGGCTCCAGCCGGGAGCCGAACCGCGAGCTGGTCCGGCGTACCCCCTTCGCCACCGCGCGCACCCGGCCATGCCGTCGGGTCAGCAGCGTGACGATCCGGTCGGCCTCCCCGAGCTTCTGCGTGCGCAGGACGACCGCCTCGTCCCGGTAGAGCGCCATCCGCCCATTCTCACCTGGCCCACTCCCCTCCAGCCGCGCGTGTCGAGGGTCGAGTGCGCGTGTCCTCGAGCTCGGCCCACCAAGACTGACGGCTCGGCGCACCAAGACTGACGGCTCGGCGCACCAGGACTGACGGCTCGGCGCACCAGGATTGACGGCTCGGCACGCCAAGATTGACGGCTCGGCAGAGTCGGTGGGCGCGCGGGGGGATCGGCTGTCACGCTCGGAACGTGGACCTGATGGGGCTGGCCGAGCTCGAGCGCTACTACGACACCGTGCCCAGGGCGACCGCTCGCGTGGAGGAGGTCGGCCCGTTCACGCTGTTCCTGCGGACGAGGGAGGACGGCTGGGACTTCTACGCCCGGCCGAGGCTGGGGCTCGGGCACCGGTTCAGGACGGTCGACGTCGACGCCGTGCGCGCGAGGCAGCGCGAGCTCGGGGTGCCGGAGAGCCTCGAGTGGGTGCACGACACCACGCCGTCGCTGGCAGCGGCCGTCCGCGAGTCCGGCCTGCCGATCCGGCACGCGCCGCTGATGGTGCTGCGGGGAGACCCGGTGGCAGCAGCCGGGGACGCCGAGCTGGCGGTGCTGGGACCGCACGACGAGCGGGTGCCGGCCGTCGTCGCCGCCGTGGACGCGGGGTTCGCGGGCAGCGACGAACCCGGTGAGGCCCGGCACCTCGCAGCCCAGCGCGACGCCCTGGCCGGTGGCACCAGCGTGATGGCGGCCGCACTCTGGGACGGCGAGGTGGTCGGGGGTGGCACCCATGCGCCCCGTGGCGGCGTCACGGAGATCATGGGCATCGCGGTGCTGCCCCGCGCCCGGCGCCGGGGCCTGGGCGCGGCCCTCTGCGCGCTGCTGGCGACGGACGCCCGGACCCGTGGGGTCCGGACCGTCTTCTTGTCCGCGGAGGACGACGCGGTGGCCAGGGTGTACCGGCGGGTCGGGTTCGGTCGCGTCGGCACCGCGATGATCGCCGAGCGCGGCCATGGCTGAGGCGCTGCCCGCCCCCGAGGAGGTCGAGGTCCGGTACGCCGAGCCGGAGGACTGGGCGCTGGTCCGCGACGTCCGGCTCCGGTCGCTCCAGGACAGCCCGTCCGCGTTCGCGTCGACCCACGAGAGCGAGGCGGCCCTCACCAGAGCCGAGTGGGTCGCGCGCTGCCGCCGTCCCGCCGTGCTGGCCCTGGCGAACGGCCGTCCGGTGGCGGTCGGCTCGGGGTTCGAGGACGAGCCGGGCCTGTGCCGGGTGGTCGCGATGTGGACCGACCCCGCCTGGCGTGGCCAGGGCCTGGCCGGCCGGGTGCTCGACCTGGTGCTCGCCTGGGCCCACGAGCGCGGCCTACGAGCCCACCTCGACGTGGCCGTGACCAACCGGGGCGCCCGCCGGGTCTACGAGAGGCACGGCTTCCGCGCCACCGGCGAGACCCGCCCGATCCGCGCCGGATCGCAGGAGCCGGTCGAGCACATGGTCCATGGCGAAGCCTGACGCGGGCCCGGGACGGGTGTCGCCGCTTTGCCAGGCTCAGGCCCGGTTGACCGCCGACACCACGGCCTTGAGCGAGGCGGTGACGATGTTGGCGTCCAGGCCCACACCCCAGAGGATCTGCCCGCCGACGGCGCACTCGACGTACGCCGCCGCGATCGCGTCGCCGCCCTCCGACAGCGCGTGCTCGGAGTAGTCCAGGACGCGCAGGTCGTAGCCGATGGCGTTGAGCGCGTCCACGAACGCGGCGATCGGCCCGTTGCCGGTGCCTTCGAGGACGCGAGGTTCCCCGCCGACGTACACGCGGACGGTGAGCTGGTCCTTCTCCCCCGCCGCCGAGGAGGTGTGCACCGAGTTCAGCTGCAGCGGCGCCTCGCGGTCGAGGTACTCGGCGCGGAACGCCTGCCAGATCTCCTCCGGCGTGATCTCCCCGCCTTCGGCGTCGGTGCGCTGCTGCACCACCCGGCTGAACTCGATCTGCAGCCGGCGCGGCAGGTCCAGCTTGTGCTCGGTCTTCAGCACGTAGGCCACGCCGCCCTTGCCGGACTGGCTGTTGACCCGGATGACCGCCTCGTAGGTGCGGCCGACGTCGTGGGGGTCGATGGGCAGGTACGGCGCCTCCCAGCCCAGCTGCGAGACCGGGACGCCACGCTCGGCGGCCTGTTGGTCGAGGTCCTCCAGGCCCTTCTTGATGGCGTCCTGGTGCGAGCCGGAGAAGGCGGTGTAGACCAGGTCGCCGGCGTAGGGGTGGCGCGGGTGGACCGGCAGCTGGGTGCAGTACTCCACCGTGCGCCGGATCTCGTCGATGTCGGAGAAGTCGACCATCGGGTCGACGCCCTGGCTGAACAGGTTCATCCCCAGGGTGACCAGGCAGACGTTGCCGGTGCGCTCGCCGTGGCCGAACAGGCAGCCCTCGACGCGGTCGGCGCCGGCCATCTGGGCCAGCTCGGTGGCGGCCACCGCGGTGCCCCGGTCGTTGTGCGGGTGCAGCGAGATGCAGGTGTTCTCGCGACGGGTCAGCTGTCGGGAGAACCACTCGATCTGGTCGGCGTACACGTTGGGGGTGGCCATCTCGACGGTGGCCGGCAGGTTGAGGATGATCTCCCGGCCGTCCTCGGGCTGCCAGACGTCGGACACCGCCTCGCACACCTCGACGGAGAACGGCAGCTCGGTGCCGGTGAAGATCTCCGGGGAGTACTCGTAGCCGATGACGGTCTTGTCCAGGTAGGACTCCGAGTACTTCATCACCAGCTCGGTGCCGCGGGTGGCGATGGCCTTGACCTCGTCCTTACCGGCATGGAACACCACCCGGCGGAACAGCGGCGCGAGGGCGTTGTAGAGGTGGATGTTGGCCTTCGGTACGCCGACCAGCGACTGCACCGACCGCTCGATGAGGTCCTCCCGAGCCTGGGTGAGCACCGAGATCGTCACGTCGTCGGGGATCTTGTCGCTCTCGATCAGCTGCCGGACGAAGGCGAAGTCGGTCTCGCTGGCCGACGGGAAGCCGACCTCGATCTCCTTGTAGCCCATGCGGACCAGGAGCTCGAACATGGTCATCTTGCGGGCCGGCGTCATCGGGTCGATCAGCGCCTGGTTGCCGTCGCGCAGGTCGGTGGACAGCCACCGCGGCGCGTGCGTGATCGTCCTGGTCGGCCAGGTGCGGTCGGGCAGGTCGATGGGCGGGAACGGGCGGTACCGGTGGATCGGCATGCCGCTGCTGGCCTGGGTGGTCTCCCACGGGTTGGACATCGGGGGGTGCTCCTCGCTGCTGCGCTGGGCCGTTGCTCTGGGCATGTCCGGCGGGGACAGGGAGCCTCCGCAGCGAGGGGGTCCGGACTAGGAGTGCTGGACCTCGCTGCGGCAGCGAAGCAGGAGGCTGCGCGACATCGTGCCCCACCCTAGCAGCCCGCTGCCGCCGGTCTCGGTGCCCGTGGGTCGGCGGCGTTGTGGCCGATGCCTGCGCGGATGCCCGGTTGTGGCCGAGGGCTACCGCGACA
>JBIOUF010000026.1:0-5247 GCA_044866695.1 Nocardioidaceae bacterium
TGGCGACGGCTTGTGGCTCGATGGCGAGGGTGCGTGCGGGCTGCGGGCCGTGATGCTCGGCCCGCGCTGGCTCGACCTGGTCGTGCCCCTCTGTGTCGTCGGAGCTCCGACCGGCAAAGGTGTCGGAGTGGTCGAGCACGGTGTAGATCTCCCACCGCTCGTCGTTGGGGGCGCCCTGCACCCAGAACTTCGTCTGCCTGGCGTAGCAGCAGGTCTGCTCGCGCTCCTCGACGCCGGCGAGCCCTTCGGCGGCGAGCCTCTCCTCCTCGGCGTCGACCGCGTCGGTGTCGGCGACCTCGACTCCCAGATGGTTGACCGAACCGCCGTGACCTGGGTTCTCGATGAGCACGAGCTTCAGCGGCGGATCGGCGACGGCGAAGTTGGCGTACCCGGGCTTCACCTTGGCCGGGGGGCCGTTGAACAGCCTGCTGTAGAAGGCGATCGACGTGTCCAGGTCGTCGACGTTGAGGGCCAGCTGGATCCGGGACATGTTGGCTTCTCCTCGATGGATGTATCGACAGATCTCTATGTCACACAGAGTTTGCAGCAGACATCGACGTCTGTCAACATAGATGTATGTCGAAGTTGCTGGACCTGACTCCGCTGCAGACGATGGCGTGCTGCTCGCCGCTGGTGCAGGAGCCGATCTCCGCCGGCGCCGCGGAGCGGATCGTCCCTCTGCTGAAGGCGATCGCCGACCCGGTCAGACTGCGGTTGCTGTCCCTGGTCGCCTGTCACGCCGACGGGGAGGCGTGCGTGTGCGACCTCAACGCGGCCTTCGACCTGACCCAGCCGACGATCAGCCACCACCTGAAGGTGCTGCACGAGACTGGCCTGCTGGAGCGCACCAAGCGCGGCGTGTGGGTGTACTACCGGGTCAACCGCGCCGCCCTGGCCGACCTCGCCGGTCTGCTGGGGGCCACCGCCCGCTGACCGACCTCGCGCGCCGAGCAACCGCGGAGCTGCTCGGCACGGCGTACCTGGTCGCCGCGGTCATCGGCTCCGGGATCGCCGCCTCCCGGCTGTCGCCCGGCGACGCCCGTCTCCAGCTGGTGGAGAACAGCATGGTCACCCGCGCGCGGTTCTCGTCGCGCTCATCCTGACCCTGCAGCCGGTCTCAGCGGCGTTCAGCCCGGCTGGGGTCGGCGTAGCCTCGTCCGGCACAGGGCTCGGCGACGGCGGGCGGTCGTCCACGTGGTGCACCGGGCCCTCACCGGAACCTCACCATGCGGACCCGCACAGGAAGTGGACCGAGATGCCCGATGCCCCCACGCTCCCAGCACATCGCGTGCCCGACCCCCACCTGGCGCCGGCCCTGCGCTGGGGGGTGCTCGGCACGGGCTGGATCGCCGAGCGGTTCACCGCCGCGCTGCATGCCAACACCGGGCAGCGGATGGTGGCCGTCGCCTCGCGTGACGCCGGACGAGCCGAGCGGTTCGCCGGGGCGCAGGGGATCGAGCGCTCGTACGGCGACTACCGGGCGCTGGTGGGCGACGCCGGCGTGGACGTGGTGTACGTCGCCACCCCGCACCCCATGCACCTGCGCGACGCCACGCTGGCCATCGAAGCAGGCAAGCACGTCCTCGTCGAGAAGCCGCTCGCGCTGGATGCAGACCAGGCCCGCCGCGTCGCCTCGGCCGCGGCCGAGGCCGGCGTGTTCTGCATGGAGGCGCTGTGGACCGTCTTCCTGCCCAAGTACGACGTGGTCAGGCAGCTCGTGCAGGGCGGGCTCGTGGGCGACGTGCGGACCGGCCTGCTCGACCATGGGGAGTGGTTCGCCGACGGTCACCGGATCTTCCGCCAAGAGCTGGCCGGCGGCTCACTGCTCGACCTCGCGACGTACACCGTCGCGGTCGCCGACGACCTCCTGGGTCCCGGCCGGGTCGTCGGGGCTGCGGCCGAGATGACCCCCACCGGGGTCGAGGGACAGGTCTCGGCCATCGTCGTACACGACTCCGGGGCCCAGTCACTCCACCACAGCACCATCCTGACCGACACGCCCGTGCGCGCGGTGCTCGCCGGCACCGACGCGACTCTGGAGATCGGGCCGCCGTTCTGGGGACCGGGCCCGCTCAGAGTGCGCTTCCGCGACGGCCGCCCGGCCCTGGAGCACGACGAGCCACTCGTGCGGCACGACGCTCTCTACTGGCAGGCGGCGGAGGTCGCCCGCCGCATCGGCTCCGGCGAGCTGGAGTCGCCTCTGCGACCGCTGGCCGCGTCCGTCCGCTGCCTGGAGCTGCTCGACCAGGTCCGCGCCGTCGCCGGCATCCGCGCGGCCGGATCCGGGTCGTGACCGGCGCCGCCCAGGTCGTGGATCGCGACAGCCCACCACGAGCGTCCGGGACTGCGCCTGCCCGCGGGTTCCGGATCACCGACATCGTGGCCCAGTCGGGCTTGAGCCGGGCCACGGTCGACCGCGTCCTGCACGGACGCGCGGGCGTCAGGCGGGAGACGGTCGCCCAGGTCGAGCGGGCGAGCTGGAGCGCCAGCGGGCACAGGTCCATCTGTCGGCGCGCCCGGTGATCCTCGACCTGGTGATGCAGGCTCCGGAGCGTGCCGTCCCAGGTCCAGGTGGTGACGCCGTTCAACGAGCCGGCGTCGATGCCGGCGGACTGACCCCCGCCTCAGTTGCCCCGCTCTCCGCGCATCAGCCGACGAGGGAGCGGCGCCGTCCCTGCTGGTCGCGGAGCGCCTCGACCAGGCGAGCCTCGTCCCACGCCTCGTCCACGGCCTGGGCGAGCAGGCCGGCCTGGCTCTTCGGCGCCATCGACCCCACGGGCTGGTCCAGGTCGAGGTTGGTCGGGAAGGCGTAGCCCTCCGCCGCGACCGTGACCACGTTGGCCAGCAGCCGGGCCTCGGCCGACTCGGCCTTCCACCGGCGCAGCACCGGGAACACCGCGGCGCAGACCGCGACGGTGTCGACGGTCTCCATGGCCCGGCCGAAGGCCGACGACACCTGAAGCAGGTTGGCCATGCGACGGACGTCGAGGGTGCGGTTGGTGCCGGCGCCGTGGAACAGCGCCGGGTTGAAGAACACCGCGTCACCCTTCTCCAGGGGGAGCTGCACGTAGTGCTGGTCGAAGTACGCCGTGAAGGCAGGATCGTGGTAGGCGACGTACCCGGGGCCGTACTTCTGGGAGTGCGGCAGGAAGAGCGTCGGCCCGGTCTCCACCGGCATGTCGACGTGCGCGACCGCGCCCTGGAGGGTCAGCGCCGGCGAGAGCGCGTGCACCTGCGCGGGGTAGGACTCCGCCTGCGTCCGGTCCATGAAGCCGAGGTGGTAGTCCCGGTGCGCCACCTGAGCCTGTCCGCCGGGGTTCACCACGTTGACCTGTGAGGTGACCTGGTAGTGCGGGCCCAGCCAGGCCTCGCTCGCCAGGGCGAGCACGTCGTTGGCGTAGTAGCCCGCGAAGACCTCCGGGTCTGCGACCGCCAGCTTGTCCAGCGCGCCCCACACCCGGTCGTTGGCGCCGGGCTTGGCGAAATGGTCCCCGGCCACAGCGCCGGCGCTCTTCTGGCCCTCGATCAGCCGGTCGAACGCCGCGGTCGCGGCATCCACGACCGGGGCCCCGAACGCCTGCCTGAACACCACGACGCCGGGGCCGTCGGCCAGCGCCCGAGCCAGCTCGGCCTGCACGTCGCGCCGCCGGGCCGGCTCACCGACCTGGTCGGCGAGGACCGGGCCGTAGACCAAGACGTTCTCCACGACTGCCTCGGCGTGCGGGTAGTCGGCGAGCAGGGTCGTCTCCTCGACAACCTCCCGGAACCCCGCGAGCGTGCAGTCCTGCGCCGTGTACCACCCGGTGCTGATGCCCTCGGACGAGCGTGTGCGCGTGCTCAATGTCTGCTCCTCACGGTTCCTTCTCCGGTGACGGTGTGCGTGCCTGGCTGTCGGAGGCCGCCTGACCGGGTCGTGCCCGGCGATGCCATCGACGGTAGGGCGTCTTGCCCTCGGCCGGCCTCAGCATGTGCCTCATGAGTGCCTCAGTGCGAGGACCGCGCGGCTCCCACCACGTGCGCCGGCGCGGCGCTCAGGCGCGGGTCGTCTCGAGCTCGGCCCAGGCGACCTTGCCCTGGTCGAGCGGGTGCCACCCGCTGCGCCGGGCCAGCGCCTCCACGATCGCCACCCCGCGACCGTCGACGTCGGTCGGGGCCGGCGCGCCCCGGTCCGGGCGCCCTGGGGCGACGTCCTCGACGGCGATGCGGACCGCGCCGTCGGCGCGGCTCACCGACGTCCGGAAGGGCGAGCCTCCGTGGCGGACCGCGTTGGTGGCCAGCTCGGAGACGACCACGGCCGCCTCCCAGGCGAGCTCGTGCTCACCCCAGCCACCCAGTACGCCGTTGACGAACCGGCGGGCCGCCGACACCGCCGAGGCGACCGGCAAGAACACCTCCGAACGGTCGTCGGCCGGTCCTGTGGCGCCTGGCGGGAGGACGGTGGTGGCGTAGCTGCGAGGCGGGACCACGGTGGTGTGCGCTGCGCAGACCTGGCCCACCTCGGTCAGCGAGGCCTCGGACATGGCCTCCACGAGGTAGCCGCAGAGCAGCCGGAACTCCCGGACCTCGGCGAGCTCGTTCCACCGGTCCTCCAGCTCCAGCGCGGCGGCGACCTGACCGCGCTGCCACAGCACCGCGACCATCTCCCCGAAGATGCGCACCGGCCGGCCGGGTGCGCCGAGGTCCAGCCCGCGGTCGATCCGGGCCCAGAAGCGGCCGCGGTCGACCGCGCCGGCGACCAGCATCGCCTCGACGGTCCGCGTGGCGTCGAGCTCGACGAGCCGGCCGTCGCCGCGGGCGGCGTCGACGTCCACGCCGAGCTCGCGCAGCGACCGGTCGAGAAGGTCCAGGTGCGCCGCGGTGGCGACCGTGACGACCCGCTCGTCCCCATGGGTCCCGGCCGCGAGGTAGGCGGTGACCGCGTCGACGGCGTCCGCGTCGGTGTCGTGGAAGGCGACGGCATGACGATGGGTCGCCACGGGACCCGCCGTGCGCGGGTGCCGTGAGTACGACCCAGCCCGATCTGGCGCCGCGGACTCCTTGGGCATAGTCCCCCAGGACCGTGAGCCTGGCGCCGTACCGCCCGGCGCCACCGACGAGTATGCCCCGAACGTCTCGCTCCCGGTACCCCTGTGGGCCTTGGATGAGAGCGCTGCCTATCGGTTGCGACTCACTCCCGGGCACCGTCTACCGCAACGGCCCGACCGGACGGCGGGCGGGTCCGGCCCTAGGACCGGACGTCTCGGAGGT
>JBIOUF010000027.1:0-2452 GCA_044866695.1 Nocardioidaceae bacterium
CGAGGTCGCCGACGATCGTGATCTTCCCGAAGTGGCGCGGGGCGAGGGTGGCCGGATGGGCTGGCGGATGCGCGCCCGGCACCGGTTGCGGGAACCCGAGGCGCCCGTCGCCCGGGCCAGTGACGAGGCGATCGTGGCGTTGCTGCGGGCGTGCCGCTCGGCGCGGGACCGGCTGCTCGTGTTGGTGATGGCGCGGGCGGGGCTGCGTCGCGGCGAGTTGTGCGGGCTGCGCCGCGGCGATGTGCACCTGCTGGCCGACTCGGGTCGGCTGGGGTGCGAGGTCGCCCGCGCGCATCTGCACGTGGTGCGCCGGGAGGACAACCCGAACCGGGCGTGGGCGAAGTCGCGCCGGCAGCGGGTGGTGCCGCTGGACTTCCTGGTCGTGCAGGGGTTCGACAGCTACGAGTTCGAGCGGATGCGGGTCGCGGCGGCCGCGGACAGCGACTTCGTGTTCGTGAACCTGTTCCGCGCCCCGGTCGGCGCGCCGCTGCGCCCGGACGCGGTCGGGGAGCTGCTTGCGGCGGCCTCGCGCCGGGCCGGGCTGGACACCGCGATCCGTCCGCACCAGCTGCGGCACGCGTTCGCCTCCAACGTCGCCGATTCCGGCGGCGGCATCGATGTGGTCGCCGAGCTGCTGGGACACGCCTCGGTGTCCTCTTCGCAGGTGTATTCCCATCCCGACCCGTCCCGGCTACGCGCCGCGGTGGACGCGGTGCCCAGTCCGCGGGAGCAGGCCGGGGCGGCCCGGTGACCGGCGCGACGGCCCTGGCGACACCCGTGATGACCGCCCTGGCGACGACCGGGTCGCCGGCCCCGCCCGCCGCCCAGAGCGTCTCGCACGTGTTCGGTGACGTCGGTGTCCTCGGTGTCGTCGACGCGCAGGCCGTCCGGCTGGCCGTACTGGTCGACCCGCGGTTCCTGGCCGAGTGCGGCTGGGACCCGGCCGGTCAGGTTCTGGCCCCGCCACCGGATCACCCCCGGCTCGGGTGGACGCCACCGCCCGGCCCGGCCCGGGCGGCGGCGAGCGTGACGAGCTGTGTGGTGCCGGGCTGCTCGCGGTCGCCGGGCTCGCACGGGCTGTGCCGCGCGCACCGGTCGCGGCAGGTGCTGCGCGGGATACCAGTGGGCGAGTTCGCCGCCGACCCGGCGCGCCGCGCCCTGGCCCGGCTCGGGCCCTGCCTGGTCGCGGCCTGCCCCCGCGACCGCTCCGGTGGACGCGTCGCCTACTGCGAGCCGCACCAGATCCGGTGGACCCGCGACCGCAGGGCCGATCCCGGGGTGGACGAAGCCCGCTGGCGGCGCACCACCTCCCCGGTCGTGGTCACCGGTCAGGTGAGCCTGGCCGGCATGCCACCATTGATCACCGCCCAGGTGCTCTACGGGCTGCAACAGCGCACCCGGTCCGGAGCGCACACCCGCGTTCAGATGCTGCGGCTGGTCGTGGAGCACCTGCGCAGCGCGCAGGCCGACTCCGTGCACGCCGACTCCGTGCACGCCACGGCCCCGACACCCGGGGCCGGCCGGGAGAAACGCACGCTGCTGACCGCGCTGGCCCGGCACGCCGCGCTCGCGCTCAGCGACCCGGAAACCGAAAAGGCCAAGGACGTGTGGGAGCTGGCGGTATTCGGGCTGGCGGGCCGGCTGACGTTCACCACCATCTCGCAGCCCTGGCTGCGCGAGGCGGCCAAGCGGTGGGCCGCCGACGAGCTCCCGCGCCGCCGCGGCGACAACCCCGCCCACGTGATGCGCAGCCTGCTCGCCGCCGTGGTGCGCCTGTCGCAAAGCCTGCGCGGCACCCGACCCGACCACGGCGACCACCCCGCCCTCCTCGCGCGCGGCGACATCGAATCGTTCCTGCACCGGATGAGCTACCTGGTCTCGACCGGCGAGTGCAGCCCCGAGTTGCGCGCCAAGACCTGCCGGGACGTCAAGCGGATCCTCGCCCGGATCCGTGCGCTCGGGCTGACCCGCCCCGGCGGCCCCGCCGCCGGGCTGGGCTGCGACTTCACCCTCGCCTGCGGCGACATCCCCGCCGAACCCGAACGCGGAGAACCCAGCCGCGACCTACCGACGGAGATCATGGCGCAGCTGTGCGAACAGCTACCGGTCCTGCAACGCGGACCCTCCGGCCGCGAGATCCGGGTCGCGGTCGAGCTGCTCATGGACACCGGACGGCGACCCACCGAGATCCTGCGCCTGCCCCTGGACTGCCTGACCCGCGACCCCGACAACGCGGCCGTGCTGATCTACGACAACCACAAGCGGGACCGCCGCGAGCGCCGGCTGCCGATCAGCCAGGCCACCGCCGCAGTGATCACCACCCAGCAGCAGCGGGTCCGGGAACGCTTCCCCGACACCCCGCTCGCCGAGCTGGTCCTGCTCCCGTCCCCGCACGCCAACCCCACCGGCGCCAAGTCGCTCAGCGGCGGCCTGCTCGACCTGCGCCACCGCG
>JBIOUF010000028.1:0-22429 GCA_044866695.1 Nocardioidaceae bacterium
CCGGGGGGGGCGCAAGCTCGCCCTTCTCAACCACCGGGGCTCTGGCGTCTGGCACATCCCGGTGGTTGAGGAGCGAGCCGTTAGGCGAGCGTCTCGAAACCACCGGCGTAGGGCAGGGTCCCTGCCAGGGTTTCGGTGGTTTCGAGACGGGCTCGCAAGCTCGCCCTCCTCAACCACCGGGGGGCTCGCAAGCGGTTCCTGAGGAGGGCGACGAAGGAGCCCGTCTCGAAGGGCGCCCTCCTCGACCGCCCCCGCTGGCACCGGGTGTCGACCGCGTCGTCCACGGGCGCGGCGGCGACCGGGGGCCCGCCGCCCAACAACTAGACTCGGGCGCGGCCGGACTGGGCCAGGAGACCTGCACGCAAGGGAGCCCTGTGTTGGTGAACGCCGACCTCGTGGTCGTCGGGTCCGGCTTCTTCGGGCTGACGGTCGCCGAACGTTGTGCCCGGGAGCTCGGCCTGAAGGTCCTCGTCCTGGAGCGTCGCCACCACATCGGCGGCAACGCCTACTCCGAGCCCGATCCCGAGACGGGCATCGAGGTGCACGTCTACGGCGCGCACCTGTTCCACACCTCCAACGAGCGGGTCTGGGAGTACGTCAACCGGTTCACCGCGTTCACGCCGTACCAGCACCGGGTCTTCGCGATGTACCGGGGCCAGGTCTACTCGTTCCCGATGAACCTCGGGCTGATCAACCAGTTCTTCGGCCGCAGCCACACCCCCGACGAGGCCCGCGCGCTCATCGCGGGCCAGGCCAGCGAGATCGACACCGCGTCGGCGACGAACCTGGAGGAGAAGGCCATCTCGCTGATCGGCCGGCCGCTGTACGAGGCGTTCGTCAAGGGCTACACGGCCAAGCAGTGGCAGACCGACCCCACGCAGCTGAGCGCGGACATCATCACCCGGCTCCCGGTCCGGTACACCTTCGACAACCGGTACTTCAACGACACCTACGAGGGCCTGCCGGTCGACGGGTACACGGCGTGGCTGGAGCGGATGGCCGACCACCCCAACATCGAGGTCCGGCTGGAGACCGACTTCCTGCGGCACCGCGACGAGTACGCCGGACGGGTCCCGGTCGTGTACACCGGACCGGTCGACGAGTACTTCGGGCACAGCGAGGGCAGGCTGTCCTGGCGGACCGTGGACCTGGAGCGGGAGGTGAGGCCGGTCGAGGACTTCCAGGGCTGCGCGGTGATGAACTACAACGACATCGACGTCCCCTACACCCGGATCCACGAGTTCAAGCACTTCCACCCCGAGCGCACCCACCTGCCGGGGAAGACGGTGATCGTGCACGAGTACTCGCGGTTCGCCACCGAGGACGACGAGCCCTACTACCCCGTCAACACCCCGGCGGACCGCGAGCGGCTCCTGCGCTACCGCGACCTGGCGAAGAAGGAGGACCTCGTGCTGTTCGGAGGCCGGCTCGGCACCTACCAGTACCTCGACATGCACATGGCCATCGGGTCGGCGCTGTCGATGTACGACAACCGGCTCCGGCCACACTTCACCGGCGAGCACGAGCTCGAGTCCGGCGGGGTGGACGGATGACCGCGACCCCGGCCGCCACCACCACCGGCGCCGCCACCGCGGCGGACCCCGCTGCGGCCGCCGGGCCGGGCGGGGCCACGGTCAGCCGGCTGCTGCAGCGCCAGATCCTCCCGCTGGACCGCGACCTGGACGTGCTCCGGCTCTACGTCGACCCCGACCCCGCCGTCCTGGACGCCGACAAGTACGAGATCGGCGCCAACCGCTCGGCCCGCGACCTGCACGCGGCCTCGCTGCGGCAGCCGGTGTCGCAGCACAAGCCCCTGCACCCCGACCTCATCGAGAGCCGCCACCGGATGCGCATCCCGGTGGGCGAGCGGCTGTCGTTCGGCACCTACTTCAACGCCTTCCCGGCCAGCTACTGGCGCCGCTGGACCGTGGTCACCGACGTCACGCTCACGGTCCGCCTGTCCGGTCGCGGCGCGACGGTCACGCTCTACCGCTCCACGGCCGACGGGCGCTCGCAGCGGGTGGACTCCGGCCTGACCGGAGACGACGAGACCGGCACCTTCGTCTTCGACCTGCCGCTCAGGCCCTTCGTGGACGGCGGCTGGTACTGGTACGACGTCGTGGCCGGCGACGTGGACGCCGTCGTGGAGAGCGCCGAGTGGACCGCCGAGGTCCCCGCGGGCCTGGCCGACCCAGGGTCGGTCACCATCGGCATCACCACGATGAACCGGCCCGACTACTGCGCGAGCCTGGTCGCCCAGATCGGCGCCGACGCCGACCTGGCCGAGCTCCTGGACCAGGTGCTGGTCGTGGAGCAGGGCAGCCAGAAGGTCTACGACGCCCCGGCGTTCGCCGAGGCCGAGGCCTCGCTGGGCGACCGGCTGCGGGTGATCGAGCAGGCGAACCTGGGAGGTTCGGGCGGGTACGCCCGCGGGCAGCGCGAGACCCTGGCGCGGGGCACGGCGACGTACTTCATGTGCATGGACGACGACGTGGTCTGCGAGCCCGAGGGCGTCATCCGCGCGGTCACCTTCGCAGACCTGGCCCGGCGGCCCACCATCGTCGGCGGGCACATGTTCAGCCTGTTCGCCAAGTCCCGCCTGCACAGCTTCGGCGAGGTGGTCGAACCCTGGCGGTTCTGGTGGGGGTCCGCGCCGGGGGTGTTCACCGACTGGGACTTCGAGGGCCGCAACCTGCGCTCCGCCCGGTGGCTGCACAAGCGCGTGGACGTGGACTACAACGGCTGGTTCATGTGCCTGATCCCCACCGAGGTGCTGCGCCAGGTGGGGCTGTCGCTGCCGCTGTTCATCAAGTGGGACGACTCGGAGTTCGGCCTGCGCGCCAAGGCGGCCGGGTTCCCGACGGTGAGCCTGCCCGGCGCGGCCGTGTGGCACGTGCCGTGGACGGACAAGAACGACGCCCTGGACTGGCAGGCCTACTTCCACCAGCGCAACCGGTTCATCGCGGCGCTGCTGCACTCTCCGTACCCCCGGGGCGGACGGATGGTGCGGGAGAGCCTCAACCACCAGGTCAAGCACCTGGTCTCCATGCAGTACTCCACCGTGGAGCTGCGGCACCTGGCCCTGGAGGACGTGCTGGCCGGCCCGGACCACCTGCACGCCGACCTGGGCACCCGGCTTCCCGAGCTGCGCCGGCTGGCCTCGCAGTTCAGCGACGCCCGGCTGCACGCCCATCCCGACGCCTTTCCGCCCGTACGCCGCCGCAAGCCCCCGCGCAAGGGACGCGACGGGGTGAGCGACATCCCCGGCCGGCTCACCCAGCTGCGCACCGCCGTGCTTGCTCCGCTGCGGCAGCTGCGGCCGCCCCGCGACCTGTCCCGGTCCTACCCCGAGGCGCAGGTGCCCGCGATGGACGCCAAGTGGTACCGCCTGACCCGGTTCGACTCCGCGGTGGTGTCCATGCCGGACGGCGCGTCGGCGGCCCTCTACCGGCGCGAGCCCGACCGGTTCCGCGACCAGCTGGCCAGGACCGTGGAGATCCACTCCGAGCTGCTCCGGGAGTGGCCGCGCCTGGCGCAGGCCTACCGGGCCCGGCTGGCCGACATCACCTCCCCGGAGGCGTGGGCGGCCACCTTCGACGCCGCTGCCGAACAGCCGGGCGGGGCGAGCGGCACGGCGCCCAGCCCCGACGGGGCGCCGCGATGACCGCGACCGGGGCGCGGCCCCCCCGGGGAGGTCCGGTGCCTCATGTCGTCGACCCGGACCGGGTGCCGGACGCCCCGCTGGTCGCCCCCTACGCCACCGGCGGCCTGGTCGAGGTGCTTCGTCGGCGCTACCTGCTGCGGCTGCTGGTGCAGAAGGAGATCCAGGCCCGCTACAACGGCTCGTTCCTGGGACTGCTCTGGTCCTACGTGATGCCGCTGGTCCGCTTCGCGATGTACTTCTTCGTGATCGGCGGCATCCTGCAGCTGCACAAGGAGGTGCCGAACTTCGCCATCCACATCTTCTGCGGCCTGGTGTTCATGCACTACTTCACCGAGACGTTCACCGCCGGCACCCGGTCGATCCTGCGGAACAAGGCGATCGTGCGGAAGATGTCGATGCCACGGGAGATGTTCCCCGTGGCGTCGCTGATCGTCTCGGCCGTCCACACCGTGCCCCAGATCCTGATCCTGGTCGTCGCGTGCGGGTTCGTCGGCTGGTCGCCCACGCCGGCCCAGCTGGGCGCCGGTCTGCTCGGCCTGGCGATCCTCACCTTGTTCGGCACCGGTCTCGCGCTGGTCTTCAGCGCCGCGAACGTGTTCTTCCGCGACTTCGCGCAGGTGGTCGCGCTGATGACGCTGTTCACGCACTGGCTGGTGCCGATGATCTACCCCTGGCAGCGGGTCGCGACCTCGGGCTTCCCGGAGTGGGTCAAGGACCTCTACCTGGCCAACCCCCTGGCCCAGTCGGTGCTGCTGGTGCAGGACTGCTTCTGGCTGCCGACCTTCCCCGAAGGCACCTCGACCGAGGGCTACATGCCCCCGCACCTGTTCGCCATCTCGGGGGTCACGCTGGTGGTCGGCGTGGTCTTCCTCGGGCTGTGCCAGTGGCTGTTCACCCGGCTCGAGGGCCGGATCGTGGAGCGGCTGTAGTGGAGCGCCGCTAACGATGTCGGAGTCCATCGTCGTACGTGGGGTGAGCAAGCGGTTCACGCTGCGCTACCACCGCACCCTGAAGCAGATGGCGGTGGCGGCGGCCCGCCGCCAGGCCATCAGCGACACCTTCGACGCGCTGCACGAGGTGTCCTTCGCCGTCCAGCAGGGCGAGTCGATCGGCCTGATGGGGCTGAACGGCTCGGGGAAGTCGACCCTGCTCAAGATCATCAACGGGGTGATGCGACCCGACGAAGGCAGCGTCCTCACGCGCGGCCGGATCGCCGGTCTGATCGCCACCGGGGCGGGCTTCCACCCCCAGCTCACCGGCCGGGACAACGTCTATCTCAACGCGGCCATCCTCGGCATGTCGGAGAAGGAGACCAAGGCCAAGTTCGACCAGATCGTCGCGTTCGCCGACATCGGCCGGTTCATCGACTCCCCGGTCGGGTTCTACTCCTCCGGCATGTTCTCCCGGCTCGGCTTCGCCGTCGCCGTACACACCGACTCCGACATCTTCTTGATCGACGAGGTGCTGGCGGTGGGCGACAAGCCGTTCAAGCGCAAGTGCCTGCAGCGGATGGAGCAGATCCGGGCGGAGGGCCGGACCATGTTCTACGTCAGCCACTCCGCCCCGTCGGTGCGCCGGATGTGCCCGCGCGTGCTGGTCCTGGAGAAGGGCCACCTGGCCTTCGACGGCCCGACCGACGAGGGCATCCGGTACCTCCACTACGACGACGCCGACGACGACGTGGCCTCCGACCCCGAGGACCAGGGAGAGGACGAGCTCGACGCCGAGCTGGGCGCGGACATCTAGCCTGCGCGGGGAGTCACACACCTGTAGTTATTGTCAGGCTCGCAAAATTACAGCACTGTAGTTCGCCCGGACCCATTGCCTGGCCCTGTGGCTGGTGTGACATTTGGTACTCGTGTGACCACCTCAGCGAGGAAGAGCGCCCATGTCAGACCTCCGGAGCCGGTTCGTGCTGGCCTGCCAGCAGGCGATCGCCCTCGCCGCTGTCGCGGCCGTCGCGGTCTCCGCGGCCACCGTCGTGAGCCTCGACATCGTCGCACCGGCCGGTCCCGTGTCGTCGGCGAACCGGGTCACCCCGGCCGCCGTGACGCCGGGACAGGCCGTGGTGGCCGCCCCGCGAGCCGGGCGACCGATCCGGCCGGTGGTGCGCGAGGTGCCGCTCGACGGCATCGACCGACGGGGGCTGCGGGCGCTGGCCGGCGAGTCCGAGACGGTCGTGACCGGCGCCGGGGTGCTGTCGGCCCCGTCCCGGCTGAGCGTGCTCAGCGCGCCCGAGCCGGTGCGCGGCTACGCGACCGTGGGCATCACCTGGGCCCCCTCGGACCTGGCCTGGGGCCGCGACCGGCTCGCGATCGAGCTGCGCACCAGGAGCCGCGGGGTCTGGTCGACCTGGCAGCCGGTGCAGAACGACCCCGAGCACGAGGCCGACCCCGAGGAGCTGGCCGCCGTCCGGGACGGCACCGACCCGGTCGTGGTCGGCGACGTCGACGACGTCCAGGTGCGGGCCACCACTGCCGACGGCCGGACCCCCGGTGACATGTCGCTGTCCCTGGTCAACCCGGGCGGGCCGGACCAGGGCGGCGACCCGGCGAGTCCGTCGACCGCCGGCGACACCGGCGGCGCGGACCCGGCGTCGGCCCCGGCCGGCGCGGTCCTCGCGGCCGCGACCACGGGCGTGCCCCGGCCCACGATCCTGACCCGGGCCCAGTGGCGCGCCGACGAGCGGATGCGCGACCCCAAGTCGCTGCGGTACGGGACGATCAAGGCCGGGTTCGTCCACCACACCGTCAACGCGAACAGCTACAGCCGGGGCCAGGTGCCGGCGATCATCCGGGGCATCTACGCCTACCACACGCAGTCCCGTGGCTGGAGCGACATCGGCTACAACTTCCTGGTCGACCGGTTCGGCAGGATCTGGGAGGGCCGGTACGGCGGCGTGGCCCGGCCGGTCGTGGGGGCGCACACCCTGGGCTACAACGAGTACTCCTTCGCGATGTCGGCGATCGGCAACTTCGAGACGGCCCGGCCGACCGCGGCCATGGTCGACGCCTACGCGCGGCTGTTCGCCTGGAAGCTGTCACTGGCCGGGGTGTCGGCGACGGCGACCCGGCAGAAGCTCGGCTCGCACTACTTCAAGGCGATCAGCGGGCATCGCGACGCCGGCTCCACCGCCTGTCCCGGGCGCTACCTGTACGCCCGGCTGGGCGACATCAGGACCTCGGCGGCCCGCTACCAGCGCAGCGGCATGGCCGGGATCGTCCCGGCGCCGCGGACCAACCTGTCCGGCTCGGCCTGGCCCGACCTGGTCGTCCGCGACGCCGCCACCAAGGAGGTGCGCGTCGTACGCACCGGTGGCCAGCTGAGGTTCGGCCCGCGCTCGGTGGCCGCGCGCGGGATCGGGACCGGCAGCCGGGTCGTGGCCGGCGACCTCACCGGCGACGGCCGGCAGGACCTGCTGGTGCGAGGGCCGCGCACGCGTGTGACCAGGCTCTACCGAGGCACCGCCGCGGAGACGTTCGCCCGGACCAGGCTGACCACCGACCGGTTCGCCCACATCACCTTGCTGACCGGGGTCGGGGACTGGAACGGCGACGGCAAGGACGACGTGGTCGGGCGGGGACGTCGCGGCACGCTGTGGCTCTACCGGGGCCGCGACGACGGCTCGTTCGCCGTGGCGCGGCGGCTGGCCCGCCACGCCTCGGGCTACGGCCTGCTCGCCGGCGTAGGCGACTTCGACGGCGACGGCCGGGCCGACCTGGTCGCCCGGGCCCGGGGGACCCTGTACCTGCTGCCCGGTCGGGCCGACGGGCTGGGCCCGCGGGTCGCGCTGCCCGGCCGGTGGTCGGGTTTCGACGTGATCGCCGGACGTGGCGACGCGACCCGGGACGGCGCCCCGGACCTGCTCGCGCGGGCCCGTTCGTCCGGCCGGACCTACGTCTTCCCGGGCACCGGCGACGGCGGGCTGGGGCACTGGCTCGGCCCCTACGAGCGGTTCGCGGGCTACACGAGGATGGCGCTCGCGCCCGTCACGCGCGGTGGCGGCGCCGACGTGGTGGCCTGGGCGAGGAGGACCGGCCGGGTCAGCGTGGTCGCCAACAACGACGCGGTCAACCTGGGCGCGGTGGTCGACACCGGCCTGACGCTGCCGTCGGCGAACCTGCTGCTCAACGTGGGCGACTGGGACGGCGACGGGCGCGGCGACATCATGACCCGCAGCGGCCAGAGCGGAGCGGTCTACCTGCGTCGTGGGCTGGGCGGCGCGAAGTTCGCCCGGCCGGTGCGGATGGCCCGCGGCTGGGCCGGGGTGCGGCGGCTCGCGCCGGTGGGCGACGTCACCGGGGACGGGCGGCCGGACCTGGCCGGCCGGTCCAAGGGCGCCACGCGGGTCTACCCCGGCAACGGCCTGGCCGGCTTCGGACCGTCCTACGTCGTCGCCTCGGCGGGCTGGGTCAGCTCCCCGCCGTCGGCCGCGGCGTCGATGAGCTGGGTGGTCGGGATCGGCGACCTCGACGGCAACGGCCGGGCGCAGGACCTCCTGCTGCGCAGCCCGGCCGGGAACCTGTGGCTGCTGCCGGCGACCTCCACCGGGTACGCCGAGGCGCGGTTCGTCGGCTCCGGGTTCGGCGGCTACGACCTGGCCGGCTGAGCGCCGGCGAGCGAAGCGAGCCGGCGCGAGGCCGGCGTACCCCCCGCCTTGCTCGCCCGGGCAGGCACCCGGCCCGAACCTGCATCCCTCTCGCCGGCCGATCTCCCCCCCGGCCGGCCTGCCGATGCCCGGCGACCCACCAGGACTGACGGCTCGGCCGGCCAGGACTGACGGCTCGGCCCGCCAGGACTGACGGCTCGGCCCACCAGGATTGACGGCTCGGCCCGCCAGGACTGACGGCTCGACCCGCCAGAGCTCACGGCTCGACGCCGGCCGGCGAGCTCCGCTCGCCGGCGCGCTCGCTGGTCCGGTGGGCCTCCCAGCGCTCCGGGTCGGGATGCCGCACCCAGACCACTCCGCCGCCCTGGAGCGCGGGCCCGGCCACGTCGCCCAGGCCGGCCGCCGTGCAGGGGTTCACGTCGGTGAGGACCCGCTCGGCTTTCGAGCCGGCCGAGAGCAGGTCTGCCTGGGTGAGGACGCCGGCGGGTGAGCGCCACGCGACGTCGTCGGGCCGGGGTGGGTCGACCGCGACGAAGACGTCGGGCTGGCCCCAGACGACCGCGCCGTAGTCCACCACCCCCGCGGGCACCGGGCCCGGCAGCCGGGCGGCCAGCGGCAGCAGGGACAGCGCGACCACCGGGACTCCCGGCCCGCCCGGGTCGGGCATCGCGCCCGGACCGCGGACGACGACCCGGGCCTGCGAGCGCAGCCCCGCGTCGTCGGTGACGGCGGCCCCGAGGGTCCAGGCGCCGCCGAGCCACACCGGCCCGAGCCAGTGGGTGGGCAGGTCCACCAGCACCAGGTCCCCGCGACCGACGTCGAGCTCGTCTGCGAGCAGCGCGGCCGTCTTGGCGACCCAGGTGGCGTAGGTGGCCACGGAGAGCTCGACCCGCTCCCCGGTGGCGTCGTCGTAGAAGGTCACCAGCGGCCGGCCCGGGTCGCGCCGCAGCGCGTCGGCCAGCACGGCGGGGAACGTCGGTCGCATCCGGGCAGCATAGGAGCCGTCCCGGCTTGGCAGGATGCGCGCATGGTCTCGACGAAGCCGCCGGTGGAGGCGGTGCTGATCGCCGGCGGGCTGGGCACGCGGATGCTCCCGCTGACCGAGCGGCGGCCCAAGCACCTTCTCGACGTCGGGGGAGTGCCGTTCCTGGAGCACCAGATCGCCAAGCTGGCCGCTGCCGGCGTGGGTCACGTCGTGCTCGCGACGTCGTACCACGCGGACCGGTTCCGGCCGGTCCTGGGCGACGGCTCGAGGTTCGGGCTCCGGCTCGGCTACGTGCGCGAGGAGCGGCCGCTCGGCACCGGTGGGGCGATCCGCAACGTCGCCCCGGCGCTCGCCGACGAACCCGAGGGACCCGTCGTCGTGCTGAACGGCGACGTGCTCTCCGGACACGACCTGACCGCCCAGCTGGACGACTTCGCGACCCCCCGGGACGGCAGGCCGGTCGACGTGTCGCTGCACCTGGTCCGGGTGCGGGACCCGCGCGCGTTCGGCTGCGTGCCGACCGACCGGTCCGGGCGCGTGGAGGCGTTCGTGGAGAAGTCGGAGCATCCCGTGACCGACCAGGTCAACGCCGGCTGCTATGTGTTCCGGCGCCGCGTGGTCGACCAGATCCCGGCGGGCCGGGTGGTCTCGGTGGAGCGCGAGACCTTCCCCGGGCTGCTCGAGCGGGACGCGCTCGTGGTGGGGTACCTGGAGTCGGCCTACTGGCGCGACGTGGGGTCGCCGGAGGCGCTCGTCGCCGCGTCCCGCGACGTGGTCCTCGGAGTGGCGCCGTCCGCGGCCGTCGCCCCCGACCCCAGCGGCGCCCGGGTCCACCCCGGCGCGCGGGTCTCCGGCGAGGTCGGCGACGGCACGGTCGTGGGGGAGGGCGCGGAGATCGAGGCGGGTGCGCGCGTCCTGGGCAGCGTGGTGATGTCCGGTGCGAGGGTCCGCGCAGGAGCCCTGGTCGTCGGCTCCGCCCTCGGCGTCGGCGCAACGGTGGGGGAGGGCGCATCGGTCCGCGGCGCCGCGCTCGGCGACGAGGCCGGCGTCCAGGCGGGTGCCGTGGTGGCGCCGGGCACGAGGGTCCCGGCCGGTGGCGCCTGCTGACCGGGAGACCGGAGCGGTACGAGACCTCAGAAGAACTGGCCCGAGAGCCAGTCCGCGCCGCCCAGGAAGGCGGCGAACCGCAGCCACCGGCCCACCGTGCCGGTGACCAGGAAGAGCACGACGCTCACCCGCAGCTGCCCGGCCAGCACTGCCACGATGGCGAACGGCGGGAAGCCGCTGAACGCCGACACCAGGGTCAGGCCTCCGGCCAGCCAGGCGTTCTGGTGTGTGCGCCGGCGCCACAGCTCGAGGCGTGCCTGGGCCTTGGGCTTCTCGACCTTCCTGCGGACCCAGCTCCAGCGCAGGGCGTTGGCGCCGAGGTAGTACCAGACCAGCTTGCCGAGCATCTGACCGACGGCCGCGACCCCGGAGAGCAGCCACACGTTGCCCACCGCGGCGACCGCCCCCCGGCCGATCAGGTAGGCCTCGATGTTGACGACGGGGACCAGGGCGGAGAGGACGGCGATCCCGGCGAGCGCGAGGATGTCCGCCACAGGAGCTCAGGTGGGGGATCAGGGCGCGTTGGGCTCGGGGGCGTCGCTGGCGGGGTAGTCCGCCAGGAACTGCTCGACGACCGCGCCGCTGGGCTGGGCGCAGTACCGCCAGACCCCGACCTGCGCGGTGCCCTTGTCCCCACCGGTGACCGACCAGTGGGTCAGCGCCACGTGCTTGCCGTCGGGGAAGGGGTCGCCGTCGTCGGCGGTCCAGGGCAGCACCATGACCTTGTCGCTGGCGTCGAACTTCTTCGAGATCGTGCGCAGGTCGGCCATCGCCTCGTCGTCGTCGGCGATGGTCTGGTCGTACCAGACCAGCGTGTGGCCGTGCTCGAGGCTGTGCACGACCTGCCCGAGCTCGGGCCGGTCGTCGATGTCGAAGAAGGGCCGGAGCTGCGACCCCTGGAGGTAGGTGGACCAGTGCTGTCCGTAGGCAGGCGGGCTCTCGGGGTAGGTCAGGGCGGTGCCGGGCGCCACGTGCTGACCGCTGCCTTCGGCGTTCTTCGTCGTGACCTTGCCGCAGCCCGCGGCCTCGGCCGATGCCCCCAGCTCGTCCAGGGCCTTGGCGCTCTCCTGGTTGCTGCGGATCAGAGGCACCGCCGCGACGCCGATGATCACCAGCCCCACGACCACGCAGCCGACGACGATGGCCGTCGTGCGGCGCCGCTCGCGGGCCTGCTGCTCGCGGCGCAGCTGTTCCACGACCGCCCGGCGGTCGCGTTCCTTGCTCGACTTGGCCACGGTGGGTGATTCTACGGACCGGGTGGAACCGCGGGGCGCAGCCGCAGCGACCGGTCGGTGACGTCGGCCGCGTGCCAGGAGAGGGCATGGGCCACCGCGAGCACCCCGCCCGCCTGCAGGCCGCGACGAAACGCGTCGGCCGCGCCGAGCCGGACCCGCAGCGTCCCGGGCTCGGCGACCACCTCCCCGTCCGCGCCCAGCACTCCGGCCAGTAGCCCCGACAGCGCCTCGGCGCCGGCCGGCGGGCCGAACCCTCGCAGGTCGTCGACCGGGTGGTCGCGACGTACGGCGGCCAGGACCGCCTCGCGCGCGCCGAACCCGAACAGGTCGGCAGCCTCCTCCCGGACCAGGGCGGCCGCGCCCGGGCCGTCGACCCCCGGTGGCAGCACCCGACCCGCCAAACCGGTGACCACGGCGACCGGGGTGCCGGCGAGCTTGCCCTTCACCAGGTCGGCGGCGGCGGCGACCTCGTCGGCGACGGCCGGCGCGGTCACCGCGAGCGGGTTGCCGTGCGGGTCGGTCCGGCCGGAGAGGTCGTCCAGCGGCTCGAGCCCGGCGACCCCGACCGCGATGTCGGTCTGACCGGTGCGCCAGGCCCGCCCGGCGGTGTCGGACACCACGACCGCGACGTTGCGGCCGGTGAGCTCTCGGAGCCGGGCGCGCAGCGCCCGGGCGGAGGCGTCCGGGTCGGCCGGGAGCAGGACCACCGTGCCCGGCTCGGTGTTGGACGCGTCGACCCCGGCCGCCGCCATCACCAGGCCGAGGCGGTTGCGCACGATCCGGGTCCCGCCGCGCACGGCGACGACCCGGTCGGTCTCCTCGTCGACGGCCCGGTCGCGGTCCCCGGCGACCACCCTGCCCTCGGCCTTGCTGACCACCTTGCTGGTGACCACGACCACGTCGCCGTCGCCGGGCAGCCCGGCCGCGGCCAGGGCGGTGGCCAGCCGGCCGGCCAGGTCGTCGCCGGGCCCGACCTCACCGATGCCCGGGACGGCGGTGGCAGCCAGCCGGGCGGGCGCGTCGTCGGTGGTCACCGGTCCTGGGCCCGGTCCTGGGCCCGGTCCTGGGCCCGGTCAAGGGCAAGGTCGAGCGCGGCGGCGGCCATCCGCGCGGTGGCCTCGCGGTCGGTCATCATCAGTGGCACCGCCCGGCACGCGATCCCCGCGGCCTCCACCCGGGGGACGGCGTCGGCGTCCGCCTCGTCGACCAGCCAGGCGTCCAGGACCCCGCCGTCGGTCCGGGCGCCGTAGTGCTCCCCGACCGCGGCCGCCGACACCTCGACGCCGACCGCCTCCAGGAGCTGGGCGGCCATCCCGCGCACGTGTGACCCGGCCACGATCGGCGAGAGCCCGACCACCGGCGCGGCGGTGGCGCGCAGTGCGTCCCGGACCCCCGGGACCCCGAGGATCGGCCCCACGGAGACCACCGGGTTGGAGGGCGGGAGCAGCACGACGTCCGCGGTCGCCAGCGCGTCCACGACACCGGGGGCGGGCGTGGCGGAGTCGATGCCGACGCACACGACCGCGCGGGCGGGGACCTCGGCGTGCAGTCGCACCCAGTACTCCTGGAAGTGCACGACCCGCTGCCCGGACGGCTCCCCGGGGTCGTCGACCGCGACGTGGGTCTCGACGCGGTCGTCGGTCATCGGCAGCAGGCGGACGCCGGGACGCCAGCGTTCGCACAGCGCGCGGGTCACGGCGGAGAGCGGGTAGCCCGCGTCGACCATCTCGGTCCGGACCAGGTGGGTGGCCAGGTCGCGGTCGCCGAGCCCGAACCAGGCCGGCCCGACGCCGTACGCCGCCAGCTCCTCGCTGGCGTGCCAGGTCTCCCCTGCGCGGCCCCAGCCACGCTCCGGGTCGATCCCGCCACCGAGGGTGTACATCACGGTGTCCAGGTCCGGGCAGACCTTGAGGCCGTGCAGCCAGAGGTCGTCGGCGGTGTTGGCCAGCACGGTCACCTCGGCGGGACCCGTCGGACCGGCCACCCGGTCCAGATGCAGCAGCAGCCCCTGCAGGAACCTCGCCCCGCCGATGCCGCCGGACAGCACGGCGACCCGAGCCGGTCCGCCGCTCGCGGCGCTGTCGGGGCGCTCCCCGGGGCGGGCGGTCATGGCGGGACCTCCGGTCCGTAGGCGGTCGCTGGCGCGTATAGCACGCCGGGGCTTGACGCGGGCGGTACGACAGGCGTGTAATTCCCACAGTGTTGTTCGTTGCACCCCGTGACGAGGACGAGCGCCAGGCCTGAATGCTCTCAGGTGCGCGGTGCGAGGCGGCCGGGAGGGTGACCGGGCTCTCCGCAGGCCTGCAGTCGAGATGTCGGATGGGGGCCCGCAAGGGCCTCACGGGTCGAAAGGGTCAGTCATGCGGGAGCTGTTCGTGCTCGACGCCGAAGCGGAGGAGCTGGGGTGGCAGGAGCGTGCCCTGTGCGCCGAGACGGACCCGGAGGCGTTCTTCCCCGAGAAGGGCGGCTCGACGCGTGAGGCAAAGCGGGTCTGCCTGACCTGCGACGTTCGCGGGGACTGCCTGCAGTACGCGCTCGAGAACGACGAGCGGTTCGGGATCTGGGGCGGGCTGTCCGAGCGCGAGCGGCGCAGGCTCAAGAAGCGCGCGGTCTGAGCCCTGAGCGCTGAGCGACCCGACGTCGCGGCGCCCGCTCAGCGGCCTTCGTAGCGCGGGTCGACGTCCTCCGGCGGCCGGCCCAGCAGCTCGGCGACCTGCTCGACCAGGACGGTGAGCACCAGCGCCGAGAGGTCGGCGCGGGTGCCGGCCCTGAGCTCGATGGGCCGCCGGAAGACCACCAGCCGGGTCGGCGCCGACCCGTGCCCGCGCACGACGGTCGCCAGCGGCACGGTCGCCGCGGCCCAGTCCTCGGGCAGCACGGGAGTGTCCTCGACCGCGAACTCCATCAGTCCCAGCTCGTCGCGCCAGCGCCCCTCGAGGTCGCGCACGACGCCGAGCACCAGGGCGTCGAAGTCCTCCCGGCCCGACCGGTCCCGCGGCACGCCGACCGGCGCGTAGGGACCCGGGAGCACCGCCGGGCCGCGCATCCCCAGACCGTGCCGGTCGCGCCGCCGGCCACCGCGGACGCCGGCCTCGCCACCCGGTCCGCGACCTGGTCCGCCACCTGGCTGGAGGGCCCCCGTCACGACCGCGAGCCTAGCCGCCGACCCCCCACCGAGCCGGTACCGTCTCCCGGGTGACCGCCGTCCGCCACTGCTCCCGCACCGCGTGCGGCCGGGCGGCGGTGGCGACCCTGACCTACGTGTACGGCGACCAGACCGCCGTCCTGGGACCGCTGGCCACCTTCGCCGAACCGCACGCCTACGACCTGTGCGAGCAGCACTCCCAACGGCTCTCGGCCCCCCGCGGCTGGGAGGTGCTCCGCCAGGCGCCCGACCCCGACGCCATCGGTCCCACCGGCGACGACCTGCTCGCCCTGGCCGAGGCCGTCCGGGAGGCCGCGCGCCCCCAGCCCGGCCCGCCGTCGGGTCCGGACCGCGGGCTCGGCCGCCGCGGCCACCTCCGCGTCCTGCAGCCCCTCGACGAGGAGTAGCCGCCCGACGCCCCAGGACTGGTTAGGGTGCCGTCATGCCGCCCACCGACCCCGCCGTCGTGGACGCGGTGTTCAAGGCCTACGACGTGCGCGGGACCGTGCCCGAGCAGGTCGACGACGAGCTCGCCCACGCGGTGGGCAACGCGTTCGTCCAGGTGACCGCCGCGGACCAGGTCGTGGTCGGGCACGACATGCGTCCGTCCAGTCCCGGGCTGGCGGCGGCGTTCTCGCGGGGAGCCGCGACGGCCGGTGCCGACGTCGTCGTGGTCGGCCTGGCCAGCACCGACCTGCTCTACTACGCCTCGGGGCGGCTCGACGCGCCCGGCGCCATGGTGACCGCGAGCCACAACCCGGCGCAGTACAACGGGCTGAAGCTCTGTCGCGCGGGCGCGGTCCCGCTGGGCCGCGACACCGGGCTGGCCGACGTCGCGGACCTGGTCCGACGAGGTGCGACGGCACGCGCGGACCGGCCCGGCACCGTGACCTCGCGCGACCTCCTCCACGACTACGGCCGGCACCTGCGGGGACTCGCCCCGGTCACCGGCCGGAGGCTGCGCGTGGTGGTGGACGCGGGCAACGGGATGGCCGGGCTCACGGCGCCGGTGGTCCTCGGCCCGCTCGACCTGGAGCTGGTCGGGCTCTACCTGGAGCTCGATGGGACGTTCCCGCACCACGAGGCCAACCCGATCGACCCGGCCACGCTGCGCGACCTCCGGGCCCGGGTCGTCGAGGTGGGCGCCGACGTGGGCCTGGCCTTCGACGGCGACGCCGACCGGTGCTTCCTGGTCGACGAGCGCGGCGTGCCGGTGGACCCGAGCGCGCTCACCGCGCTGGTCGCCGCCCGCGAGCTGGCCCGCAGCCCCGGCGCGACGGTGATCCACAACCTGATCACCAGCCGCGCGGTACCCGAGATCGTGACCGAGCTCGGCGGCCATCCCGTGCGCACCAGGGTCGGGCACTCCTTCATCAAGGCCACCATGGCCGAGACCGACGCGGTGTTCGGCGGCGAGCACTCCGGGCACTACTACTTCCGGGACTTCTGGCGCGCCGACTCCGGCATGCTCGCCGCGCTGCACGCGCTCGCCGCGCTGGCCGGGCAGGAGCGTCCGCTGAGCGAGCTGGTCGCGCAGTACCACCGGTACGCCGCCAGCGGCGAGGTCAACTCGACGGTGGCCGACCCGGCCGCGGTGGTGGCCCGCGTCGAGCGGGTCTACGCCCGCCGGCCGGACGTCGTGGTGGACCATCTCGACGGGCTGACGGTGACCCACCCCGACTGGTGCTTCAACGTGCGGCCCTCCAACACCGAGCCGCTGCTCCGGCTGAACGCCGAGGCCGCCGACGAGTCCGCCATGGCGGCGCTGCGCGACGACGTCCTGACCCTGATCCGCAACCCGGCCACGAGCCCCGAGGAGACCCCGTGAACCTCGACCCCGAGCTGCTCGCCATCGTCGTCTGCCCCGACTGCCACGGCGCGCTGCGGCCCGACGACGCCGCGCAGACGCTCACCTGTGCCGAGTGCGGCCTGGTCTACCCGGTGGTCGACGACGTGCCGGTGCTTCTCGTGGAGGAGGCCCGGCGTCCGGGCGAGCCGGCGCGCGAGGACGGGGACGGAGCAGGGGCCGGGGCGGGGGAGTAGCGCCGTGGCGGAGCTGTTCGACGAGTCCCGGCTCGACGACGAGGCGGCGCTCGCCGCCGCCGACCCGCTGCTGCGTCCCCTCGCCGAGGCCGGCGCGCAGGTGCGCCGTGAGGCGGCCCAGGCGGCGGACGCGATCGCCGCGGCCGTGGCTGCCGCGGCCGGCGACCGGCCCCGCGCCGTCGTCGCTGCGGGCCCGGACTCCAGGCTGCTGAGGGCGGTGCTGGAGCCGTGGTGCCCGGTCCCGTTCGTGGCCTGGCCGGGCCCCAGCCTGCCCGGATGGGCGGGCAGCCTGGACCTGGTCGTGGTGCTGGCTCCCGAGGGCGGGGACACCGGCGCGGCGAGCGCCGTCGCCGAGGCGGTCCGACGGGGCTGCCAGGTGGTCGTCGCCTGCCCGCCGCACTCGGTGGTCGCCGAGCACGCGGCGGGGCGGCACAGCACGGTGCTGCCGGCCGGCTCGGGGGACCAGCTGGCGACGGCCGTGCTCGTGCTGCAGTTCCTGTCCGGCGTCGACCTCGGCCCCGAGACCGAGCCGGAGGTGGTCGCGGCGGCGCTCGACCAGGTCGCCGTGGAGTGCTCGCCGTACGCCGACCTGGCGACCAACCCGGCGAAGATGCTGGCGATCGCGCTCGCCGAGGCGAACCCGCTGTTCTGGGGAGGCACGGTGCTCGCCGCCCGCGCCGCCCGCCGCATCGCCGAGGCGGTGCGCCGGTCCAGCGGACGCGGCGCGCTGGCCGGTGACGCCGAGCACCTGCTCCCGGTCATCTTGGCGGCCCGGCAGCGCGACGTGTTCGCCGACCCCTTCGCGGACCCGACCGCCCCCGAGCCGTCGGAGCTGCGCCCGGCGCTGGTGCTGCTCGACGACGGCTCGGAGGAGCCGACGGTCCGCGAGCAGCGGGGCCGGCTGGTCGTGGCCGCCGGCGACCGCGGGATCCGCGTGGAGACGCTGGCCTCCGACGCCCCGAACGAGGTGGCCTGCTACGCCTCGCTGATGTCGCAGGGCCGCTACGCGGCGGCGTACCTGGGGCTGGGCCTCGGCCGGTCCTAGTGCCCCGGTCAGTAGTCTTCGGCACATGTCCACCGAGGGCGGCACCCGGGCGGTCGTCGCGGCGCTGCTGGCCAACACCGGCATCGCGGCCACGAAGTTCCTGGCGTTCGCGCTGACCCGGTCGTCGTCCATGCTCGCCGAGGCGATCCACTCGGTGGCCGACGCCGGCAACCAGCTGCTGCTCCTGGTCGGCGGTCGGACCTCCCGCCGGACCGCCACCGCCGAGCACCCCTTCGGGTTCGGCAGGGACCGCTACATCTACTCGTTCCTGGTCGCGATCGTGCTGTTCTCGGTGGGCGGCCTGTTCGCGCTCTACGAGGCCTACCACAAGTGGCACGAGGTGCAGGAGCACCCCGGCGACATGGGCGACCTGGACGGCCGCTGGTGGTGGGTGCCGATCGTCGTGCTGCTCGCGGCCATCTGCATGGAGTCGTTCTCGCTGCGTACGGCGGTCAAGGAGACCGCCAAGGTGCGCGGCCGGGCGACGTGGTGGCAGTTCGTGCGCCGGGCCAAGCAGCCCGAGCTGCCCGTGGTGCTGCTCGAGGACGTCGCCGCGCTGACCGGCCTGATGTTCGCGCTGCTGGGCGTCGGGCTCAGCCTGCTCACCGGGAACCCGGTCTGGGACGTGGTCGGGACCGCCCTGATCGGGCTGCTGCTGGTGACGGTCGCGGTGATCCTGGCCGTCGAGACCAAGAGCCTGCTGCTCGGCGAGGCCGCCGCCCCGGAGGCGCAGGAGCGGATCGGCGCGGCGCTCACCTCGACCCCGGGGATCGACCGGGTGATCCACATGAAGACCCTGCACCTGGGTCCCGACGAGCTGCTGGTGGCCGTGAAGGTGAGCATGCCCGACGCCGCCGACCTGCCGACGGTGGCCGCGACCATCAACGACGCCGAGCGCGCGGTCCGCGAGGCGGAGCCGATCGCGAGGGTGATCTACATCGAGCCGGACGTCTACGTCGAGGGGCACGTGCCGGCGCCGCGACCCGAAACGACCCACTGAGACGAGGCGGCGCAGGTAGGATCGCGACGTCCGCCCTGGGCGGCGCGCGTCGTCGTGCCCCGAGCCCTCCCGCACCGGACGGCGCACCCGGTACCGGGCGCGCCGCCGAAGGCCCACAGAAGACCCACCCAGGACCATCCGAGGACGAACGAGGAAGACATGGACTTCAAGGTCACCGATCTGAGCCTGGCCGACTTCGGTCGCATCGAGATCCAGCTCGCCGAGCACGAGATGCCGGGCCTGATGGCGATGCGCGAGCGGTTCGGTCCGACCAGGCCGCTGGCCGGCGCGCGGGTCGCCGGCTCCCTGCACATGACGGTGCAGACCGCGGTGCTGATCGAGACCCTCGTGGCGCTCGGCGCGGACGTCCGCTGGGCCTCCTGCAACATCTTCTCCACCCAGGACCACGCCGCGGCCGCGGTCGTCGTCGGTCCCGACGGCAGCCCCGAGGACCCCCGCGGCGTCCCGGTCTTCGCCTGGAAGGGCGAGACGCTCGAGGAGTACTGGTGGTGCACCCAGCAGATCCTGCGCTGGCCCGACGGGCCGGACGGCGAGAAGCGCAGCGCCAACATGATCCTCGACGACGGCGGCGACGCCACGCTGCTGGTGCATCTCGGAGTGCAGAGCGAGAAGGAGGGCGTCGCCCCCGACCCCGCCACCGCGACCAGCGAGGAGCAGCGGGTGGTGTTCGAGGTCCTGACCGCCTCGCTGGCGCAGGACGGCAACCGGTGGACCGCGATCGCGAACGAGGTCCGCGGCGTGACCGAGGAGACCACCACCGGCGTCCACCGGCTCTACGACATGATGCGCGAGGGCACCCTGCTGTTCCCGGCCATCAACGTCAACGACTCGGTGACCAAGAGCAAGTTCGACAACAAGTACGGCTGCCGGCACTCCCTGGTCGACGGGCTCAACCGAGCCACGGACCTGCTCATCGGCGGGAAGGTGGCGGTGGTCTGCGGGTACGGCGACGTGGGCAAGGGCTGCGCGGAGGCGCTGCGGGGCCAGGGCGCCCGCGTCGTGGTCACCGAGATCGACCCGATCTGCGCCCTCCAGGCCGCGATGGACGGCTACCAGGTGGCCACCTTGGAGGAGCTGCTCCCGCAGGCCGACATCGTCGTCACCGCGACCGGGAACACCGGTGTGGTGACCGTCGAGCAGATGCGCCGCATGAAGCCGCAGGCGGTCCTGGCCAACATCGGTCACTTCGACAACGAGCTGGACATGGCCGGGCTGCAGTCCTACCCCGGCGTGGTCCGGCGCACCGTCAAGCCCCAGGTCGACCTGTGGACGTTCCCCGACGAGGACGGCCGGCCCGGCACGTCGCTGGTCGTGCTGTCGGAGGGCCGGCTGATGAACCTGGGCAACGCGACCGGACATCCCTCCTTCGTGATGTCCAACTCCTTCACCAACCAGGTGCTCGCCCAGGTGGAGCTGTTCACCCGGACCGACGAGTACCCGATCGGCGTGTACGTGCTGCCCAAGCATCTCGACGAGGAGGTCGCCCGGCTGCACCTCGCGGCGCTCGGCGTGTCGCTGACCGAGCTGACCGAGGAGCAGTCGGCGTACCTCGGCGTACCGGTCCACGGCCCGTACAAGCCCGACCACTACCGGTACTGACCCCGCCTCCCGGATCACGGTCGGCCGTACGGACCAGCGGTGGAGCAGGGCAGCCGGGGCAAGGTGCTCGTCGTCGACGACGACGCGGCCCTCTCGGAGATGCTCACGATCGTCCTTCGCAGCGAGGGGTTCGACTCCCGCGTCTGCGCGGACGGCGCGCGCGCCCTCTCAGAGCTGCGCGACTACCGCCCCGACGTGGTCCTCCTCGACCTGATGCTGCCCGGCAAGGACGGCATCGACGTCGCGCGCGAGATCCGGGCGGAGTCCGGCGTGCCGATCGTGATGCTGACCGCCAAGAGCGACACCGTCGACGTCGTCGTCGGCCTGGAGTCCGGCGCCGACGACTACGTCGTCAAGCCGTTCAAGCCCAAGGAGCTGGTGGCCCGGATCCGGGCCAGGCTCCGCCGGTTCGACGAGCCGGGCCCCGAGACCCTGACGATCGGCGACCTCACCATCGACGTCGCCGGCCACCAGGTGACCCGCGGCGAGACGGTGATCTCCCTGACCCCGCTCGAGTTCGACCTGCTGGTCTGCCTGGCCCGCAAGCCCTGGCAGGTGTTCACCCGCGAGGTGCTGCTGGAGCAGGTGTGGGGCTACCGGCACGCCGCCGACACGCGCCTGGTCAACGTCCACGTGCAGCGGCTGCGCTCGAAGATCGAGCACGACCCCGAGAACCCCCAGATCGTGGTCACTGTCCGCGGCGTCGGCTACAAGGCCGGGTGACGCGGCATGGGTCCGCTGGGCCGGGCCGCGACGCTGTGGCGCCGGTCGATCCAGGCCAGGGTGGTGATCAGCACCGTGCTGCTCTCCGCGCTGGTGGTGGTCCTGGTCGGCTGGATGGTGATGCGCCAGGTCACCGAGGGGCTGGCCCACGGACGGGCGGACTCCGCGGTGGCACAGGCGGCGCGGACCGCGGCCGACGCCCAGCGACAGCTCGACGCGGTCAGCCCCGACACGGGTCGACGGGGCCAGGCCGCCCTGCTCGGCCAGCTCACCGCCGGCATCGTCGGACAGGGCGCCGCACAGGGCTACGACGTGCTGGTCGGGCCCGTCAGCCCGGGGGAGGCGCCCGTCGTCGGTGGCCGGTTCACCCCGGGCCTGGACCCCGCCAGCGTCCCCGAGCGGCTCCAGCAGGCGGTGGGCGACCCGACTGCGACCGGCACCTCGTGGACCTACGGGCGGATCGGGTACACCGACGGCCGCCCCTCGGTGCCCGGGGTGATGGTCGGCTCGCAGCTGGTCGTGCCCTCCGACGACACGGCGTACGCGCTCTACCAGCTGTTCCCCCTCACCGACCAGCAGGAGACCATCGGGCTGGTCCGCGGCGCGCTGCTCACCGGCGGCGCGCTGCTCCTGGTCCTGGTCGCGGCGCTGTCGTGGCTGGTGACCTGGCAGGTGGTCACCCCCGTGCGGATGGCCAGGCGGACCGCGGAGCGGCTCGCCTCCGGTCGCCTCGAGGAGCGCATGCACGTGCGGGGCGACGACGACATCGCCCGGCTGGCCTCGTCGTTCAACCAGATGGCCACCAGCCTGCAGAAGCAGATCCGACAGCTGGAGGAGATGTCGCGCGCGCAGCGACGCTTCGTCTCCGACGTCTCCCACGAGCTCCGCACCCCGCTGACGACGGTGCGGATGGCCGGCGACATCCTGCACGACGCGCGGGACCGGTTCGACCCGGCCGTCGCCCGCTCGGCGGAGCTGCTGCAGACCGAGCTCGACCGGTTCGAGGTGCTGCTCACCGACCTGCTGGAGATCAGCCGCTTCGACGCCGGCGCCGCCGTGCTGCACCTGGAGGACGTCAACCTGGTCGACGTCGCGCACCGCGTCGTGGACTCGACCCGGGCGCTGGCCGAGCGGCGTCGTACCCAGGTGGTCGTCAGGGCGCCGGCCACGCCCTGCGTCGCGGAGGTGGACGTGCGCCGCGTCGAGCGCATCGTCCGCAACCTGGTGACCAACGCGATCGAGTACGCCGACTC
>JBIOUF010000029.1:0-2223 GCA_044866695.1 Nocardioidaceae bacterium
CGGTCGCGTCTCGTCCACCCTGGGTATGACTTCGCGACGGCAGGATCGGCGTAGCGTGAGCGCATGGCGGCGCGGCAGATGCCATTCGGTCTGACCCGAACCGACCTGCTCCTGCCAGCCGTGCTGACCCTCGCGGGCTGCGTCGAGGTGCTCGGCGCCGACGTGAACCGCCCGGTGGCCCTGGCCAGCACCGCGCTGGCCGGGACGCTGCTGGTCGGCCGCCGTCGCTGGCCGACGGTCTGTGCCGTCGCTGCATGTCTGGTGCTGGTCGCGCGCACCCGGCTGGGCGTGTCCGAGGAAGAGCTCGTGGTCCCGCTGGCGCTGATCTTCACCAGCTGCTACGTCCTCGGGCGCTACGCCGGTCTCGCGTCCGGTCTGGTCGGGCTGACCGCCGTCGACCTCTCGGTCCACCTGAGCGAAGGACTGCAGCTGCCCACCGCTGACGACGTCCTGTGGGTGCTCACCCTGACTGGCGGGCCGTGGCTGGCGGGTCGCATGGTCTTCGTCCACGTCCGCAACAGCGAGGAGCACGCCGCTCGCGCACAGCGACTCGAGGTCGAGCAGCGGCAGCTCGGCGAGCGGCTGGTGGCAGACGAGCGCCGGCGGATCGCCCGAGAGCTGCACGACATCATCGCCCACTCACTGGGCTTGATGGTCGTGCAGGCCGGCGCCGCGGCCGACGTACTCCGTCATGACCCGGACGCCGCCGAGCGCGCGCTTGCCGAGATCCAGCGGGCCGGCCGGTCGGCCCTGGACGAGACCGGCCGGCTTCTCCACCTGCTCCGCGAGGAGGCCGCGTCCGAGCTGGATCCGCAGCCGACGATCGCCGACCTCTCCCGCCTGGTCGAGGAGTTCCGCTCCGCCGGCCTCGCCGTCACTCTGCAGGTGGACGGGCCCACAGACAGCCTGCCGGCGGGCGTCGACCTGTCGGTCTACCGGATCGTGCAGGAGGGGCTGACGAACGCACTCAAGCACGCACCTGGCAGTCCGGTGACGGTGAGCCTTCGGCGCGGGTCCGGCGGTGTCGACATCGAGCTCCGCAACGCGCGCAGGCCCGGTGCGAGCCCACCCTCGCATTCCGGGCGCGGCCTGGTCGGCATGCGCGAACGGCTCGCTGTCTTCGGTGGGGACCTCGACGCCGGACCCACCGAGGACGGTGGCTACCGGGTGCACGCGTACCTGCCCTTGGGTGCGGGACCATGACCCGGATCGTTCTCGCCGACGACCAGGAGATGATCCGGGTCGGCCTCAGGCAGATGTTGGAGGTACGCGGGATCGAGGTGGTCGCCGAGGCGGGCAACGGCCGCGCCGCCGTCGCGGAGGTCCGCCGGCACCGGCCCGAGGTCGTCCTGATGGACATCCGGATGCCGGTCCTGGACGGGATCGCCGCAACGGAGGCGATCATCGCCGAAGGCCTGCGCACCAAGGTGCTGGTGGTGACGACGTACGACCTGGACGAGCTGGTCTATCGCGCCTTGCACGCGGGCGCGGCCGGCTTCCTGCTCAAGAGCACTCCCGCAGACCGGCTCGCTGCCGGCGTGGAGCTGGTGGCCGCCGGCGAGTCGCTGCTCGCGCCGACGCTGACCCGGCGCCTCATCGAGCAGTTCATCAGCCGGCCGCGTCCAGGAGCATCGGACGACCTGCTTGGCCGGCTCACCGAGCGGGAGCTGGAGGTGCTCGGCCTGGTCGCGCGAGGACTCTCGAACACCGAGATCGCCGAGACCCTGGTGGTGTCCCTGACGACCGTCAAGACGCACATCAACCGCATCTTCGCCAAGCTGCATCTCGAGAGCCGAGTGCAGGCGGTGGTTCGCGCGTACGAGTGCGGGCTCGTGGTTCCGGGCGACTCCCGGCCGCTGGCCGACTGCTGATCGCGGCCTGCCCTCCCACGACGATCCTCCGCCTCCCACGACGCGTACGCCGTGGGAGGCGGCAAGGAACCTGGATCCCATGGGAATCTGTCCGCGGCGGGCCACCTGACGCGACAGGTGGGACCTGCGCGCCGTCCTGGCGGGCACGGCCCGAGGTGCCCCCGAGAGCTGGTGAGGTGGGTCGCTCCGTGTTCGGTGTGGAGGACGGCGTTACGCCGGGGCGATCCGCTGAAGCTTGGTCCAGCCCCGCCAGCCACGTTCCTCGAGCAGCTCCAGCAGTCGAGGGGCGACCGGGACGGAGTCGAGGAAGACCGAGTCGAGGAGCTCGGCGAGCTCGTCGGTCATCTGCTCG
>JBIOUF010000030.1:0-2419 GCA_044866695.1 Nocardioidaceae bacterium
CGCGGGCTCAGACCACCGGATGGCGCGTCTCGCGGCGGGCGGCGGCGACCTCGCGGACGTAGTCGATGCCCGTCGCCACGGTGATCAGCACGGCGAGGGCGGTGACGGCGACGGCGACCCACCACAGCGCCATGCCGACACCCTCCCAGGCGCCTTCGAGGTGACGCAGCGGCAGCACCATCAGGCCGAGCGCCAGCGACTGCACGACGGTCTTGAGCTTGCCGCCCCGGCCCGCCGGGAGCACGACACCCTGGCGGACCAGCCAGATCCGCATCACGGTGATGCCCCACTCGCGCACCAGCACCAGGATCGTCACCCACCACCACAGCTCGCCGATGACGGACAGCCCGATCCAGGCCATGCCGGTGAGTGCCTTGTCGGCGATCGGGTCGGCGATCTTGCCGAAGTCGGTGATCAGGCCGTGCTTGCGGGCCAGGTCGCCGTCGATCTTGTCGGTGACCATGGCCGCGACGAAGAGCCCCCAGGCCACCATCCGCCAGCCGACCGACTCGCCACCGTCCACGAGCAGCGCCCAGCCGAAGAACGGCACCATGAGGATGCGCAGCCCGGTCAGCGCGTTGGGGACGTTCCAGTTGCTCGGCTTCGTGGCCGGCGTGCCGGGCGCGGTCACCGGGCCGCCGCCTGTGCCAAGACCCGGGCCACCAGGTCGATCCCTTCGGTGCCGACCACCGCGGCCGTCAGGACGTCGCCGGCCCTGGCGCCGCGGGGAACGGCCGTGAGGGTCGTCGTGCCGTCCACCTCGGGGCCCTGGTGCGCGGCGCGTCCCTCGGCCGTGCGGTCCGCGGTGTCCACGCGCTCGACCAGCACGTCGACCCGCTCCCCGACCCGGTCCTCCGCGCGCTGTGCCATGAGCTCGTCGGTCAGGCGGGCGACGTGCGCGACGCGGGCGTCGATCTCGTCGCCGTCGAGCTTGCCGGCGTACGCCGCCGCCTCGGTGCCGTCCTCGTCGGAGTAGCCGAACACACCGACGACGTCCAGCCGCGCCGCCTCGAGGAACCCGCACAACACGTCGAGGTCCGCCTCGGTCTCCCCGGGGAAGCCCACGATGACGTTCGAACGGACCCCCGCGTCGGGCGCGCCGGCTCGCACCGTGTCGAGCAGGGCCAGGAACGAGTCCGGGTCGCCGAAGCGGCGCATGCGGCGCAGCACGGCGGGCGAGGCGTGCTGGAAGGAGAGGTCGAAGTAGTCGGCCACGCCCTCGGTGCGCAGCATGGTCTCGACGAGGCCGGGCCGGGTCTCCGCCGGCTGGAGGTACGACAGCCGCACCCGGGCCACGCCGTCGACCCCGGCCAGGCGGGGCAGCAGGGCCTCGAGCGCCCGCAGGTTACCGAGGTCCTTGCCGTACGACGTGGTGTTCTCGCTGACGCAGAACAGCTCCCGGGCGCCCCGGTCGGCGAGCCACCGGGCCTCCTCGAGCACCTCCTCGGGCGGCCGGGACACGAACGCGCCACGGAACCCGGGGATGGCGCAGAACGAGCAGCGCCGGTCGCAGCCGCTGGCCAGCTTCACCGGCGCCATAGGGCCCGCGTCCAGCCTGCGGCGGACCGGCCGAGGGCCGCTCGGCGGCGCCGCGGAGGCCGGCAGGTCGGGCGGGGACGCGCCATGTCCGGGAAGGGCGACGCCGACCGCCGCGGCGGGGCGGTGAACCGGCGTCACCGGCAGCAGCCGCCTGCGGTCGCGCGGCGTGTGGGCGGCGGGGCGCTCCCCCGCGAGGACCCCGCGCAGCCGCGCCCCGATCTCGGCGTAGTCGTCGAACCCGAGCACCGCGTCGGCCTCGGGCAGGGCTTCGGCGAGGTCGCGCCCGTACCTCTCGGCGAGGCACCCGACGGCCACCAGGGCCCTCACCCGGCCGGACCGCTTCAGATCGGCGGCCTCGAGCACGGTGTCCACCGAGTCCTTCTTCGCCGCCTCGACGAAGCCGCAGGTGTTGACCAGCACGGCGTCCGCGTCCACGGGCTCGGCTACCAGGCGGAAGCCGTCGGCCTCGAGCCGGCCGGCCAGCTCCTCGGAGTCCACGTCGTTGCGCGCGCAGCCCAGGGTCACCACCGCCACGGTCACCGCCGCGCCCGACCGGTCGGCGGTCGGCAGGGAGGTCAGGGTGGAAGTCGTCATGGGCGGTCCCTTGAGTATGACCGGCCGACCGCTGCGACCGCGAACCGGCGCGCGCTGCGCTGGTTGAGCCCCCCGCCGCTAGTTGAGCCGCCCCGGCCGATGGTTGAGCGCCTCGGCCGATGGTTGAGCCGCCCCGGCCGCTGGTTGAGCCGCCGAACGAAGTGAGGCGTGTCGAAACCATCATGCGGCCGTGGCGCCGTCCCAGCCCATGGTCACCGGGTTTCGACACGGTCTCGGCTAGTGAGGCTTCGCCTCTGACCGCCGAGGCGGGGGGTGGCGTGGTCTG
>JBIOUF010000031.1:0-13430 GCA_044866695.1 Nocardioidaceae bacterium
GGACCCGGGCTGGGACTGTGCCACGGGCTCGGCTGGTTTCGAGACGCCTCCGCTAGCGCTCCGGCTCCTCAACCAGCGGGGACATCGGTGGTTGAGGAGCGAGCTTGCGAGCGTCTCGAAACCACCGGACCCGGGGCTGGGACTGTGCCAGGGTCCCGCTGGTTTCGAGACGCCTCCGCTGGCGCTCCGGCTCCTCAACCAGCGGGGGCTCCTGACGGCTCCGCGAGGACTCCGGCTCGTCAACCGTCGGCGCCGACGCCTTCGATGGGGGTCAGGGTGAGGCCGTGCTCGCCCGCCTCGACCAGGCAGTGCTCGGGAACCTCGCGCCAGTCCGGGTCGTCGTCGTAGGGCTCGGACGCCACGCAGATGCCGGAGTCCTTCTCCAGCACGAACAGCCGCTCGCCGTACGTCGTGCCGGCGATGCCACGGCCGTCGACGGCCAGCAGGTTCAGCCGGCCGCCGCCGACCGTGTCGACCTCGCGGAGCACCTCCACCAGGGCGGCGCCGAGCGGGGTCCCTGCCGTCCAGCGCGACGCGGCGAGGCCGAACACCAGCGCGGAGTCCACCGGCGCCATCGCCTCGGGGATGTCCAGTGTGCGGTCGTAGAGCGCGCGGCGGGCCTGGTGCCAGTCGCTGAGCCGGCCGTTGTGGCTGAACAGCCACCGGCCCTGCGCGAACGGTCCGACCGACGACTCGTCGTGGGCCAGGCCCGTGGTGCCCGAGCGGACCGCGCCGAGGACGCATGGCGAGCCGATGGTGGGGGCGAGGGAGGCGAACGACGCGTCGGTCCAGATCGGCTGGGCGCGCCGGTACCGCACCGGCTGCTCCCGCCCGAGCACGTACCACCCGGCACCGAACCCGTCGGCGTTGACCACGCCGTGCAGCTGCAGCCGGGGGGACACCGGCTGGGTGGCCAGCGAGCGTTCGGGCTCGAGCAGCAGGTCTGCGAGCGTGACCGGCTCGCCGACGTAGGCGATGTGCCGGCCGGTCACCGGCGGGTCACCCGAGCAGCGACTCGATGGCCGCCAGGACGCGGGGGTCGTCTGGCACGGTCCGGGTCGAGAACCGCGCGACCACCTCGCCGGTGGAGTCCACCAGGAACTTCTCGAAGTTCCAGCCCACGTCGCCGGAGCGGCCGCTGGCCGTGGCGGCCCGGGTCAGGGACTCGAACAGCGGGTGCCGGCCCGGCCCGTTCACCTCGACCTTCTCGGTGAGGGGGAAGGAGACGCCGTACGTCGTGGAGCAGAACTGCGCGATCTCCTCCGCGCTGCCCGGCTCCTGGCCGCCGAACTGGTTGCACGGCACCCCGAGGACCGTGAAGCCTCGGTCGGCGTACTTGTCCTGCAGCCGTTCCAGCGTGGCGTACTGGCCGGTGTAGCCGCAGCGCGAGGCGACGTTGACCACCAGCGCCGGGCGGCCCCCGGTCAGCTCGCCGAAGGTCGCGGGGGTGCCGTCCAGGCGGGCGATGGGCGTCTCGAGGAGGCTCATGGCCCCGATGCTAGGCCGGGCGGGGGAGCCGTCAGGTGAACGCGCACAGCTCGTTGCCGTCCGGGTCGGCCAGCACGGTCCAGGAGATCTCGTCGTCGCGCGCCCGCACCACGGTGGCGCCGTGGTCGAGCAGCGGCTCCAGCGCCGGCGCGGTGACGTCGAGGTGCACCCGGTTCTTCACCGTCTTCGGCTCGGGGACCGCCGCGAAGGTGAGCCCGTCGAACGGCAGGCCGGGCACGTCCTCGAGCGAGGCGAAGCCGCTGTCGTCGTCCAGCACCACACCGCCCAGCAGGCCCTGCCACCACGCCGCGACCCGATGGGGGTCCGCCGAGGTGTCCACGCAGACCTCGTAGAGCCGGTAGTCCGGCACCTCCGCGCGGACGAACGCGCACAGCTCCCCGCCCTCGGGGTCGCGCATCACGGTCCACGGGAAGGAGTCCGCGTCCACCACGGTCGCACCCAGCGCCTCCAGGTCCGCGACCGACCCGGTGTGCACGTCGAGATGGACCCGCTGCTTGACCGTGACCGGCTCGGGCACCCGGTTGACCCAGACGGTGTGGGCGCTGGTGGCGCCGCGCAGCCGCAGGTCGCCGTCGTCCAGGACGACCGGGCGCAGCCCGAGCGCGGCCGCCCAGAACCGCCCCATCCGGTCCGGGTCGACGGCGTCGATGCACAGGTCCTTGTAGGTGGCCAGCGGCATGACCTGCCCCTACCCCCGGTCCGCGGGCGCCACACCGGGTCACACCGGGTCACAGCGGGTCACCGGGTCACCCCGGGGCACACAGGGTCGCGCACCAACTAGGGTGAGCCGGTGGCGGCGCTGACGGGCGGACTCCGGGACCTGGTCGAGGAGCTGCGCGACCGGCTCGAGGTCGCGCGGCGCGGCGGCTCGGAGACGGCCCGGGCTCGGCACACCGCCCGCGGCAAGCTCCTCGTGCGCGACCGGGTGGACCGGCTGCTGGACCCCGGGTCGCCGTTCCTGGAGCTGTCCCCGCTGGCCGCCACCGGGATGTACGACGACGCCGTGCCCTCGGCCGGCATCGTCACCGGCATCGGCCGGGTGAGCGGCCACGACTGCGTGGTGGTCGCCAACGACGCGACGGTCAAGGGCGGCACCTACTACCCGATGACGGTCAAGAAGCACCTCCGGGCGCAGGCCGTGGCCCGGGAGAACCGGCTGCCGTGTGTGTACCTGGTGGACTCCGGCGGCGCCTTCCTGCCCATGCAGGACGACGTCTTCCCCGACCGCGAGCACTTCGGCCGGATCTTCTTCAACCAGGCCACGCTGTCTGCCGAGGGCATCCCGCAGGTGGCCGCGGTGATGGGCTCGTGCACGGCGGGCGGCGCCTACGTCCCGGCCATGTCCGACGAGTCCGTGATCGTCCGCAACCAGGGCACGATCTTCCTCGGCGGGCCGCCTCTGGTGAAGGCGGCGACCGGCGAGGTGGTGACCGCGGAGGAGCTCGGCGGCGGCGACGTGCACGCCCGCACCTCCGGCGTGGTGGACCATCTCGCCGAGGACGACGCCCATGCCCTGGCGATCGTGCGCTCCGTCGCCGCGACCTTCCCCCGCCGGACGCCGTCGCTGCAGCAGGCCCCCGTCGAGGAACCCGTGGAGGACCCGGCCGGCCTCTACGACGTGGTGCCGGCCGACTCCCGCACCCCCTACGACGTGCGCGAGGTGGTGCGCAGGGTCGTGGACGGCTCCCGGCTGCACGAGTTCAAGAGCCTGTACGGCGAGACGCTGGTGTGCGGGTTCGCGCGGGTCTGGGGATACCCGGTGGGCGTGGTGGCCAACAACGGCATCCTGTTCTCCGAGTCCGCCCTGAAGGGGGCGCACTTCGTCGAGCTGTGCAACCAGCGCGGCGTGCCGCTGGTGTTCCTGCAGAACATCACCGGCTTCATGGTCGGCCGCGAGTACGAGAACCGCGGCATCGCAAAGGACGGCGCCAAGCTGGTCACCGCGGTGTCCTGCTCGGTGGTGCCGAAGCTGACCGTCGTCATCGGCGGCTCGTTCGGCGCCGGCAACTACGGCATGTGCGGGCGGGCCTTCGACCCGCGCTTCTTGTGGATGTGGCCCAACGCCCGGATCTCGGTGATGGGCGGCGAACAGGCGGCGTCGGTGCTGGCGACGGTCCGCCGCGACGGCATCGAGGGAGGCGGCGGCTCGTGGACCGCGGCGGAGGAGGAGGCGTTCAAGGAGCCGATCCGCCGCCAGTACGACGCGCAGGGCTCCCCGTACTACTCGACGGCGCGCCTCTGGGACGACGGGGTGATCGACCCGCTGGAGACCCGGCGGGTCCTCGGCATGGCGCTGGCGGCCGCCGCGAACGCCCCGGTCCCGGCGCCCGGCTACGGCGTCTTCCGGATGTGAGGCCGATGGGCTCGCCGGTCTCCACGCTCCTGGTCGCCAACCGCGGCGAGATCGCGCTGCGGGTGATCCGGGCCGCCCGCGCGCTCGGCATCCGCACCGTCGCGGTCTACTCCGACGCGGACCGGTCCGCCCCGCACGTGCGCGCGGCCGACACGGCGGTGCGCCTCGGGCCGGCGCCCGCCGCGGCGTCGTACCTGCGCGTCGAGGCCCTGCTCGAGGCGGCCCGGCGCACCGGGGCGGACGCCGTGCACCCCGGCTACGGCTTCCTCTCCGAGCGGGCCGAGTTCGCGCGGGCGGTCACCGACGCGGGGCTCACCTTCGTCGGCCCGACCGCCGAGGTGATCGACGTGATGGGCCGAAAGGACGTGGCCCGCGGTGTCGCGGTCGCGGCGGGAGTGCCCGTGGTGCCGTCCTACGACGTCCCGGCCGGCGGGTCGGCGGGCGGGCTGGACTTCCCGCTGCTGGTCAAGGCGGCGGCCGGCGGCGGCGGCAAGGGCATGCGCGTGGTGCGCGACCCGGCCCGGCTCGACGAGGCGGTCGCGGCGGCCCGGCGCGAGGCGGCCGGGGCGTTCGGCGACGACACCGTGCTGCTGGAGCGCTTCGTCGAACGCGGCCGGCACGTCGAGGTGCAGGTGCTCGCCGACCACCACGGCACGGTGCTGCACCTGTTCGAGCGCGACTGCTCCGCGCAGCGCCGCCACCAGAAGGTGCTCGAGGAGGCCCCGGCCCCCACCATCTCGGCGGCCGTCCGGGATCTGGTCACCCAGGCCGCGGTGGCGCTGGCCAGGCAGGTGGGGTACACCAACGCCGGTACGGTCGAGTTCCTCGTCGCCGGCGAGGAGGCCTACTTCCTGGAGATGAACACCCGGCTGCAGGTCGAGCACCCGGTCACCGAGCTGGTCACCGGCCGGGACCTGGTCCAGCTGCAGCTGCGGGTCGCCGCCGGCGAGCCGCTCGGCTTCGGCCAGGACGACGTCGCCGTGCACGGGCACGCGATCGAGGCACGGGTGTACGCCGAGGACGCCTTCGGCGGCTTCCTGCCCCAGGCCGGCACCGCGACGTACGTGCGCTGGCCTCCCCGTGCCCGGGTGGACGCCGCGCTGGAGACCGGCGCGGAGGTGAGCACCGCCTACGACCCGATGCTGGGCAAGGTCATCGTGCACGGCCCGACGCGTGAGGCCGCGCGGCGCGCGCTGGTGGACGCGCTCGACGACACCGCCGTCCTCGGCCTGACCACCAACCTCGGATTCCTGCGCGCGCTGGCCGCCTCGACGGCGTTCGCGACGAACCAGGTGCACACCGCCTGGCTGGACGAGCACACCCTGCCCCGGCCGTCCCCCGACGTGGCGGCGGTCCTCGCGGCTTGGGCGGTCGCCGGGACCGGTCGCCCGGGACCCGCCGAGGCTGATGACCCGTTCGGCGTCGGGGACGGCTGGCGTCCCGCCGGCCCCCCGGCACCCGTCGTCGTCGAGCTGGACGTCGAGGGCGACCGCCGGTGCTACGCGGTGGGGGCCGACACCGTGACCCTGGTCGGCGCGGACCGGCCGGGCACCTGGACCGCCCACCCCGTCGCCGCCGAGCCCGGGGTGGTCCGCCTGGAGGTCGACGGACTGGTCCACGAGGCCACCGTCGAGGTCGGACCGCACGAGGTGCAGGCGGCCTACCTCGGTCACACCTTCGGCTTCGGCAGGCCCGACGCCTTCGGGCCGGCCTCGGCCCGGGCGCTCTCCGACGGGTCGGTGACCGCGCCGATGCCCGGGACCGTCCTCGCCGTGCGCGTCGAGCCGGGCCAGCGGGTCTCCGAGGGCGAGACCCTGGCCACGATGGAGGCGATGAAGATGGAGCTGTCCCTGGCCGCGCCGTTCGCGGGCGTCGTCGTCTCCGTCGACGCGGCCGCCGGCGACCAGGTGGTGCTCGGGGCGCCGCTGTTCCACGTGGAACCGGACGGCTCCGCCGCCACCGGGGCCGCCACCGACGACCGGGTGCCCCGGTGAGGGCCCCGCAGGTGGTCCGCGACCCCGCGCTGCCCGAGCGGGTGACCGTCTACGAGGTCGGTCCGCGCGACGGGCTGCAGAACGAGCCCTCGGTGGTGCCGCTGGAGACCAAGGCGGAGCTGGTCCAGCGGCTCCTGGCCGCCGGGCTGCCCGTCGTCGAGGCCACCAGCTTCGTCCACCCGCGGTGGGTGCCCCAGCTCGCCGACGCGGCCGACCTGGTCACGCTGCTCCTGGACCGGCTCGGCGAGACCGCGCTGGAGCTCCCGGTCCTGGTGCCCAACGAGCGGGGCCTGGACCGGGCCCTGGCGCTGGGCTGCCGCCACGTCGCGGTCTTCGCCAGCGCCACCGAGACCTTCGCCCAGCGCAACCTGAACCGCTCGCTGGAGGACCAGTTCGCGATGTTCGGCCCGACGGTCGCGCGGGCCCGGGACAACGGCCTGGACGTCCGCGGCTACGTGTCGATGTGCTTCGGCGACCCCTGGGAGGGCGACGTGCCCCCGGCGCAGGTGGTCGAGGTCGGCACGAGGCTGCTCGAGCTCGGCGTCACCCGGCTGTCCCTCGGTGACACCATCGGCGTGGGCACTCCCGGTCACGTCACTGCCCTGCTGGACGCGTTCGGCTCGGCCGGCGTCGCCGACGACCTGCTCGCAGTGCACTTCCACGACACCTACGGACAGGCGCTGGCCAACGCCTACGCCGCCCTCCGGCACGGCGTCACCACCTTCGACGCCAGCGCCGGCGGGCTGGGCGGGTGTCCGTACGCCGAGTCCGCCACCGGCAACCTGGCCACCGAGGATCTGGTGTGGATGCTGCACGGGCTGGGGGTGGACACCGGCGTCGACCTCCCCGCCCTGGTCGAGGCCAGCGTCTGGGTGGCCGGCCGGCTCGGCAAGCCCAGCGTGAGCCGCGTGGTCAACGCGCTGTCCCCACCCGCCGCCGGCTGACCCGCCGCCGGTGTCGGTGGTTTCGAGACGGGCTCGCCTAGCGGCTCGCCCTCCTCAACCACCGCGGTGGTTGAGGTGCGAGCTTGCGAGCCTCGAAACCACCGGCAGACGGGCGGGGACCTGCGGGATCTCGCTGAAGTCGAGACGCCTCCGCCAGCGCTCCGGCTCCTCGACCAGCGGCAGACGGCAGAATGCAGCGCATGGCCCGGGTCGTCTACCTGCACGTCGGAGCTCCCAAGACCGGGACCACCTACCTGCAGGACCGGCTCGCGCTCAACCGCGAGGAGCTGGAGCGGCACGGGGTCGGCTACCCGGTCGGGCCGCACCCCGACATGTTCCTGGCCGCCCTGGACCTGATCGACCTCTCCTGGGGCGGCCAGCGCGAGGCTGCGCGGGGGGAGTGGGACGCGTTGATGACCCGCGTGCAGAGGTCCCGGGGCACGGTGCTGCTCAGCCACGAGATCCTCGCCGGCGCGACCTCGGACCAGGTACGCCGCGCCATGGCGGACCTGCGCGACGCCGAGCTGCATGTGGTCTACTCCGCCCGAGACCTGGCCCGGCAGATCCCGGCGGAGTGGCAGGAGCAGCTCAAGCACCGCTACCGGCGGTCGTTCGCCCGGTTCCTCGCGCGGGTCCAGCGGGAGGACCGGCGGGCCGGGACGCTGTGGTTCTGGCGGGTGCAGGGGCTCCCCGACGTCCTCGGCAGGTGGTCGGAGGGCCTGCCTCCGGAGCGGGTCCACCTGGTGACGGTGCCCAGGCCCGGCGCCCCCCGGGGCGAGCTGTGGCGCCGGTACTGCCGGGCCCTGCGGATCGACCCGGCCTGGACGCCGCTGGACAGCCACCGGCGCAACCAGTCCCTGGGTGCCGCGGAGAGCACGATGCTGCGTCGGCTCAACCGGCGGCTGAGAGCGGCCGGCCTGGAGTCGGCGGCGTACCGGGAGATCGTGCGTGGGCTGGTGGTGCACGAGCACCTGGCCCGGCGGCCGGGGATGGCGAAGGTGACGCTGCCGCCGGAGGCCTACCTCTGGGCGGCCCAGGTCGCCCAGGAGTGGCTGGACTGGGTGCGGGGGTCCGGCATCGACGTGGTCGGCGACCTCGACGACCTGGTCCCGGTGCCGCCGGAGGGCGACGCGCGGTGGACCGACCCGGACCGCCCCCGACCCGGGGCGGTCACCGACGCCGCCCTCGACGCGCTGGTCGCGGTGGTCATGGAGCTGGCCGAGCGGCCCGCCGACGAGCCCGGCTCGCGCGTCGCCCGCGCCGCGCGCCGGCTGCGCGGCCAGTGACCCTGCCTCCCGGCGTCCCGTCGGCGCCGGGCCCGTCCGCCGGTTACCCGGAGGCGGCGCTGGCCTGGGCCCGGCACCTACGCGGCGGAGGCAGCACGCCGTGGCTGGAGTTCCTGGCCGGGCACCGTCTCGAGGAGCAGGGCCCCAGGGTCGGCGCCGGCGTGCCCGGCGCCGCTCAGCTGGAGCTGGTCCGGCTGCTCGCCGCGCGGGCGCACGCCCTGGCGTCCCCGCCCGATCCCGACCGCTTCACGGCCCTCGCCGACGACGTCTTCGGCCGCGCCGTCGCCGGCCGCGGCCTGGGCGACCGGCCGCTGCTGTGGCCACCCCATCGCACGGCCCACCACACGGTCGCCCCCGGCCGGCACGGGGCGCCACCGATCGACCCCGCGGCCCTCCCGGTGGGCGAGCTGCTGCGCACCGCCGCGGGGGTGGTCGCGGACCAGCTGGTGGCGCGCGGCACGGTTCCCCGGCCGCCCGTCCATCCTCCCCGAGGGCGCCCGCGGGCCTGGGCGCCGCTACGGCGGGTCCGCCGGTACCGGGTCGTCGGCGTGCCTTCCGGCGTCGAGCGGGTCAGGGCCGCCCTGGCGGCGGCCGGACACCCGGACGGGGGTCCGCTGGGCGGCCGGCATGCCGGCCCGGTGTTCGTCGTCGTGGACACCCTCGACGAGCTCCTCGCGCAGGCGTGGGCGGCGCGGGTGCGGCAGGGCGCCCGGACCCGCTGGCGCACCTACGTCGGCGGGTGGGTCGCCCGAGGGGGGCTGCCGCGGGCGGCCGCCGTGGACGACCTCGCCGCCCGGTGGGCCCAGCGGGTGGGGGCCGAGCGGGTCCACGTGGTGGCGGGAGCGGCCGACGCCGCCCGGTCGGTGGCGGCCGTGCTGGGCGTCCCGCCGGGACCGGGCGCCATGGCGTCGGTCATTCTGCTCCGGCCGGCCCAGACCGACGTCGTACGCCGGGTCAACGCGGTGCTCCGGGTGCGCGTCACCACCGACCACCGGCGGGCCCTGGACCGCCGGCTGGTGACCGTGCTGGCCGCCGGCGGGCCGGTGCCCGCCCCCGGCGGGCTCCAGGTGCCGCACCGGCACCGCAGCTGGGCCGCCGACGCGGCCGAGCGCCTGGCCGACCGGCTCGCGGCCGGCGGCTACCCTGTCCACGGCGATCTCGGCGTGCTCCGCCGGCCGGCCCACGGGCCGGTCGCCCCCCTGGCCTCGGAGGTGCTGGAGGAGATGCTCGGCGCCTTGTCGGTGCTCGGCGGCGTGGCGGCCCAGGCCCACGCGGCGCCCGGAGTGCGACGGTGACGGCGGTGACCGGCCCCGAGCGGAGCACCCGACGGCTGCTGCTCCACGTCGGCACCCCGAAGTCCGGCACGTCGTTCATCCAGACGGTGCTGTTCTCCCACCGGGAGGCGCTGGCCGCGCAGGGGCTGCTCTACCCCGCGGACCGGTTCGACGAGCAGTTCCTTGCCGCGCTGGACCTGATGGAGCTGCCCTGGGGAGGGCTGGAGCAACAGGCGGTGGGCGCGTGGGACCGCGTCGCCGCCCGCGTGCGCGCCTGGCCGGGCACCTCGGTGGTGTCCCATGAGGTCCTGGCCCGGGCCTCGCGAGCCCAGGTGGCGACGGCGCTGGAGTCCTTCGGCGACGTCGAGGTGCACCTGGTGCTCTCCGCGCGGGACCTGGCCCGCCAGATCCCCGCGGAGTGGCAGGAGAACGTCAAGCACCGACGCACCGTCGGCTACCGGGAGTTCCTGGACCGGATCCGCGACCCCGACCGCACCGACGACGTGGCCTCGTGGTTCTGGGCCGTCCAGGAGGTGCCCGACATCCTGGACCGCTGGGGCGCCGGCCTCCCCGCCGCACACGTGCACGTCGTGACCGTCCCGCAGCCGGGCTCCTCGCCGACGCTGCTGTGGGAACGCTTCGCCGGCCTCCTCGGTCTCGACCCGGACGCCTGGGACACCCGCGTCTCCCGGGTCAACCCCTCCCTGGGCGTCCCGGAGACGGTCTTCCTGCGGATGCTGAACCACCGGGTCAACGGCGGGGTCCTGGCTGGCCGGCACTACCGGGAGTTCGTCCGCGAGGTGCTGGCCCATCGGACCTTGTCCCAACGGACCGGCTCGCCGCGCCTCGGGCTCCCGCCCGACGTCCGCGGGTGGGCCGCCGACGTCGCGGAGAGCTGGGTGGCCGCGATCCGGCAGCGCGGGTACGACGTGGTCGGCGACCTCGACGAGCTGCGTCCGGCGCCGGCGGACCGACCGTTCACCGATCCCGACGCGGCCGACACCGAGCAGGTGCTCGACGTGGCCGTGCACTCCACGGTGACCCTGCTGCAGCAGGCCGCCTCGCTACGCGACACGGCGGACGGGCTTCGCGCGGAGCTGGCCACTGCTCTCGAGGAGCGCGACCAGGCGCGTCGCGAGGCCGGGATCTGGCTGCGGGCCAAGCGGAAGGTCGTGCGCGACGCGGACCACAACGCGGTGCTGCGGGCCGGCCTGGCCGGCTACCGGCGGCTGCGCGGCCGCTGAGCAAGGGCGGGGGCCCGGCTGAGCAGCTCGCGGCCGGCGTACCGGCCCACCTGCCAGGTGGCGTAGGCGTCGGCGCTCGCCCCCACCGCGCCCCCGACGACGGGGACCCGGCGGAAGACGGCCGTCGCGGCCTGCTTGCCCAGCACCCGGTTGACCAGGAACGAGGTCACCTCCGCGGCGACGACCCGGTCCAGGTCGGGATCGTGGGCCGGCGCGGTCGCGATCGCCAGCGGCCGGGCCGGCAGCTCCTTGCGCTTCACCAGCGTGGTCACGGTGCCCTCGCCGAGCAGGCAGGCCAGCACGGCGTTGTGGACCCGAGGGTCGACCAGGTCGTAGCCGCGGAGATGGGCGATGCCGGCCGCCATCCGGCCCTGGATGAGCGCCAGCCCGGCGACGTTGGCGGGGATGGTCAGCGGGGCGGTGACCAGCCCGCCGAGGTTGGTGAGGAAGCCCTCGACGGCCGCGTAGCCGACATGGTTCTCGACCACCTCGCGGATCGCCTTGTCGAGGTCGCCGTCCTGCTCCTCCAGCTGCTTCTCCGCGGCGCGGGCCGCGGGCGGGAGCGGGCCGGCGCCGTGGATCGCCAGGCGCAGCGACTCGTGCACGAAGCTGCTGTTGAGGTCCGGGGCCAGCTTGGGCACATGCGGCACCAGCTTCTTGCCGAGGGCCGAGACCGCGCCCATCCGTCGTCCTCCTCGTCTGGTCCTGGCTGGAACGGTACCGACCACCCGGTTGGCGCCGGCCTCGCCGGCACGTTGGATGGACCCGTGCCCGTCGAGCCGATGCCGACCCCGTGGGTGTTCCCCGACCCCGAGCGCACCGCGGCCGACGACCTGGTGGCCGCGGGCGCGGACCTCGAGCCCGGCACGCTCCTGGCGGCGTACCGGGCCGGGTTGTTCCCGATGCCGGACCCGGCGGCCGGGCAGGGCGTGCTGTGGTGGTCACCGCGCCGCCGGGGCGTCCTGCCGCTCGACGGCCTGCGGGTGACCCGGTCGCTGCGACGGTCGTGCGCCCGCCTGGAGACCCGCGTCGACACGGCGTTCGCGGCGGTCGTCGAGGGCTGTGCCGACCCCCGGCGCGAGGCCGGGTGGATCGACGAGCCGATCAAGGCGGCATACCTGCGGCTGCACCAGCTGGGCTGGGCGCACTCGGTGGAGACCTGGCGCGAGGGCGAGCTGGTCGGCGGGCTCTACGGGGTGGCGATCGGCGGGCTGTTCGCGGGTGAGTCGATGTTCCACCGGGTCCGGGACGCCTCCAAGGTCGCGCTGGTGGCGCTGGTCGACCTGCTGCGCGACGAGTACGCCGACGCGAGGCTGCTCGACGTGCAGTGGCGGACCGAGCACCTCGCCTCGCTGGGCGTGGTCGCGGTGCCGCGGTCGGCGTACCTGCGCCGGCTCCGCCAGGCCGTCGCGCTGCCGCTGCCGGCCGCGTTGCAGTGACGGCAGGACGCGCTACTCGCCCGCGGCCGGGCGAAGCGCGTCGTAGGTCGCGTCCAGTCCGGCGCGCAGCACCTCCACCAGCACCGGCACGTCCTCGGCGGCGAGCCGGAAGGACGCCACGCACTCGCGGCCCCGCCAGGTCGACAGCACCACCATGCCGGCCTCGGGATGCCAGGAGACCCGCAGCGCCCGGCCGCTCCCCCGCTCGTCGAGGAAGGCCTCCCCGCTCGCAGGCAGGGGCGTGGCGCTGCGCATGTGACCAGTGTCTCCCCGGTGCCAAGGCGCGTCCACGCGACGCGCCTACACTGGCAGCCGTGCCCGAGCTGCCCGAGGTCGAGGGCCTGGCGCTGGACCTGCGCGTCAAGCTCGCGGGCCGCGCGATCGCCAGGGTCGACGTGGCCGCCTTCAGCGCCCTGAAGACCTACGACCCTCCGTTGTCGGCGCTGTCCGGCGCCCTCGTCGACGAGGTGACCCGGCACGGCAAGTTCCTCGACCTCGCCGCCTCCGGGCTGCACCTGGTCGTGCACCTCTCCCGGGCGGGATGGATCCGGTGGCGAGAGGAGGTCCCCGCCGCCCCGCCCAAGCCGAGCACCCGGTCCCCGCTGGCCGCACGCGTCGCGCTCGACGACGGGTCGGGCCTGGACATCACCGAGGCGGGCACCCAGAAGCGGCTGGCCCTCTACGTCGTCCGCGACCCCGCGGACGTGCCCGGCATCGCGCGCCTCGGCCCCGACCCGCTCGCCGACGACTTCACCGCCGAGGTGCTCGGGCGGATCCTGCGCGACGCCGGGCGCGCCCAGCTCAAGGGCGTGCTGCGCAACCAGGGCACGATCGCCGGCATCGGCAACGCGTACTCCGACGAGCTGTTGCACGCCGCCCGGATGTCCCCGTTCAAGCCGGCGGTCACCGTGGCCGACGACCCCGCCGAGCTGCGGACGCTGTACGACGCGGTCCGCACGGTGCTCGGGGAGGCCGTCGAGCGTTCCCGTGGGCTGGCCGCCTCGGAGCTCAAGGGCGAGAAGAAGAGCAACCTCGCCGTCCATGGCCGCGCCGGCCTGCCCTGTCCGGTCTGCGGCGACACGGTCCGCGAGGTCTCCTTCGCCGACTCGTCCCTGCAGTACTGCCCCACCTGTCAGACCGGGGGCAAGCCGCTGGCCGACCGGCGCCTGTCGCGGCTGCTCAAGTAGCGGTATCGGTGGCTGAGCTGAGGAGCGAGCCCCCGGCGACCCCCGGCGACCCGAGGAGCGAGCTTGCGAGCGACCCCGGTGGTTGAGGAGCGAGCTTGCGACTTGGGTTGAGGAGGGCGCCCTTCGAGACGGGCTCCTTCGTCGCCCTCCTCAGGAACCGCGGTGCGAGCCCGTCTCGAAACCCGTCTCGAAACCACCGG
>JBIOUF010000032.1:0-3531 GCA_044866695.1 Nocardioidaceae bacterium
GACACCCCGGCCCAGGAGCGCCGCCGGCTGGCCACCACGCCCCCGGACATCTTGATCACCACCCCCGAGTCCCTGTTCCTGATGCTGACCTCCCGGGCCCGCGAGACGCTGCGCTCGGTGCGCACCGTGGTCGTGGACGAGGTGCACGCCGTCGCCGGCACGAAGCGGGGAGCCCATCTCGCGCTCTCGCTGGAGCGCCTGGACGCCCTTCTCGACGAGCCCGCCCAGCGGGTCGGGCTGTCCGCGACGGTGCGGCCGGTGGAGGAGGTGGCCCGGTTCCTCGGCGGCAGCCGGCCGGTGCAGGTGGTGGCGCCGGCGTCGGAGAAGCGCTGGGACCTGCGCGTCGTGGTGCCGGTCGAGGACATGAGCGAGCTGGGCACCGTGCCGGCGTCCGGGGGTGGCGACGAGGCGAGCCTGGGCCTGGAGGGCTCGGCGGCGGGCGCGGAGCGTCGTACGTCGATCTGGCCGGCGGTCGAGGAGCAGGTGGTCGACCTCGTGGAGCAGCACCGCTCCACGATCGTGTTCGCCAACTCGCGCCGGCTCGCCGAGCGGCTCACCGCGCGGTTCAACGAGATCGCCGCTGAGCGCGCGGGCGAGCGCGACGATGCCCTCGAGCAGGTCCCCGGCCGCGGGCTGCCGGCGGAGATCATGGCGCAGAGCGGCGCGTCGGCCGGGGTGCCGGCGTCGGCCCCGGTCATCGCCCGGGCGCACCACGGGTCGGTGTCGAAGGAGCAGCGCGCGCTCATCGAGGACGACCTCAAGCGTGGGGCGCTGCCCTGCGTCGTCGCCACGTCCAGCCTGGAGCTCGGCATCGACATGGGCGACGTCGACCTGGTCGTCCAGGTCGAGTCGCCGCCCAGCGTCGCGTCGGCCCTGCAGCGGGTGGGCCGGGCCGGTCACCAGGTCGGCGAGGTGTCCCGCGGCGTGCTGCTGCCCAAGCACCGCGCCGACCTGGTGCACACCGCGGTGACCGTCGAGCGCATGCGGGCGGGAGCGATCGAGGCACTGCGGGTGCCGGCGAACCCGCTCGACGTGCTCGCCCAGCAGGTGGTGGCCGCCACCGCCGTCGACGACTGGGACGTCGAGGAGCTGTTCACGCTGGTACGTCGCAGCGCGCCCTTCGCGACCCTCCCCCGCAGCGCCTACGACGCCACGCTCGACCTGCTCAGCGGCCGCTACCCGAGCGAGGACTTCGCCGAGCTGAGACCGCGGGTCGTCTGGGACCGGGTCGCCGGCACGCTGTCCGCGCGACCGGGCGCCCAGCGCCTCGCGGTGACCAGCGGGGGCACCATCCCCGACCGCGGGCTGTTCGGGGTGTTCCTGGTGGGCGAACGAGCCAGCCGCGTGGGCGAGCTGGACGAGGAGATGGTCTACGAGTCCCGGGTCGGGGACGTGTTCGCCCTCGGGGCCACCAGCTGGCGCATCGAGGACATCACCCATGACCGCGTCCTGGTGTCCCCGGCGCCGGGCCAGCCGGGCCGGCTGCCGTTCTGGAAGGGCGACCAGGCCGGCCGGCCCGCGGAGCTGGGCCGGGCCATCGGCGCGTTCGTGCGCGAGCTCGGCGTCATGGCGGTCGAGGAGGCCACCGCGCGGTGCCGGCGGACCGGCCTCGACGCGTGGGCGGCGGGCAACCTGGTGGCGTTCCTCGCCGAGCAGCGCCAGGCGACCACCGTGCTGCCGACCGACCGCACGCTGCTGGTCGAGCGCTTCCGCGACGAGCTGGGCGACTGGCGGGTGGTTGTGCACTCGCCGTACGGCGCCCAGGTCCACGCGCCCTGGGCGCTGGCCATCGGCCTGCGGCTGGCCGAGCGCTACGGCGTGGACGCCCAGGCGATCGGGTCCGACGACGGCGTCGTGCTGCGCATCCCGGAGACCGACCAGGACCCGCCCGGCGCCGACCTGGTGGTGTTCGACCCCGACGACGTCGAGGACCTGGTCACCGGCGAGGTGGCCGGGTCGGCGCTGTTCGCCAGCCGGTTCCGCGAGTGCGCCGCCCGGGCCCTGCTGCTGCCTCGCCGCGACCCAGGACGGCGGGCCCCCCTGTGGCAGCAACGGCAGCGGTCCGCGCAGCTGCTGGCCGTCGCCTCGCGCTACCCGTCGTTCCCGATCGTGCTCGAGGCAGTCCGCGAGTGCCTCCAGGACGTCTACGACGTGCCGGCGCTGGTCGCCCTGATGCGCGACATCGCGGCCAGGCGGGTGCGGGTGAGCGAGGTGTCGACCAGCCAGCCCAGCCCGTTCGCCCGCAGCCTGCTGTTCGGCTACGTCGCGGCGTTCGTCTACGAGGGTGACAACCCGATCGCCGAGCGCCGGGCCGCGGCGCTCACCCTCGACCAGGGACTGCTCGCCGAGCTCCTCGGCCGGGCCGAGCTGCGGGAGCTGCTGGACGCCGGGGTGCTCGCCGAGCTGGAGGCGGAGCTGCAGCGGCTCACCCCGGAGCGCCAGGCCCGCGACGCCGAGGGGGTCGCCGACCTGCTGCGCGTTCTCGGGCCGCTGTCCGCCGACGGGCTGGCGGCACGCTGCCGGCCGGACGCCGACGTCGCCGCGCTGGTCGCGGCTCTGGTCCGGGCCCGGCGGGCGGTCGAGGCACGGGTCGCCGGCGAGGACCGCTGGTGCGCCGTGGAGGACGTCGGCCGGCTGCGCGACGGCCTCGGCGTCCCGGTGCCCCCGGGCACGCCGCAGGTGTTCGCCGAGCCGGTCGCGGACCCCCTCGCCGACCTGGTCTCCCGGCACGCGCGCACCCATGGCCCGTTCACCGCCTCCGACGTCGCGGTCCGGTTCGGGCTCGGGGTCGCCGTGGTCCACCAGACCCTGCACCGGCTGGCCGCCCGGGGCCGGGTCGTCGAGGGGGAGTTCCGGCCCGCCGGCTCCGGGCCGGAGTGGTGCGACGTCGAGGTGCTGCGCCGGTTGCGCCGGCGGTCGCTGGCCGCGCTGCGGCACGAGGTGGAGCCGGTGGAGCCGGCGGCACTGGGCCGGTTCCTGCCCGCCTGGCAGCAGGTCGGCGGGCGGCTGCGCGGCGTCGACGGGGTGCTGTCGGTCGTCGACCAGCTGGCCGGCTGCCCGCTGCCCGCGTCCGGCCTGGAGCCGCTGGTGCTCGCCGCCCGGGTCGCCGACTACACCCCGGCGTACCTCGACGAGCTCACCGCGGGCGGCGAGGTGCTGTGGGCGGGCCAGGGACCGCTTCCGGGAGACGACGGCTGGCTGTCCCTGCACCTGGCCGACAGCGCCCCGCTCACCCTGCCGGCCCCCGAGCCGCTCGACGCCCGCCCGCTGCACGAGGCGGTCGAGCAGGTGCTGGTCGGCGGCGGGGCCTACTTCTTCCGCCAGCTGTCCGGCCTGGTCGGAGGTCCAGACGACGCGGCGCTCGAGGCGGTGCTGTGGGACCTGGCCTGGGCCGGCCGGCTCACCAACGACACCCTCGCCCCGGTCCGGGCCCTCACCGGGTCGGGGCGCGGCGTGCACCGCACCAGGCGGCCGCCCCGCGCGCGAAGCCTGACCCGCGTCGACCGGCCCGGACGGCCCGGGCTGCCGAGC
>JBIOUF010000033.1:0-10049 GCA_044866695.1 Nocardioidaceae bacterium
TGAAGATCCGGCCGTTGTGCAGCCGGAGCCCCTCCCACACCGCGTCGCCGCCTTGAACGGCGGAGTCGAACGGGCTGACCCCGGCCTGGTCCCGGTGCACCAGCCGGTCGCCGATCCAGACGACGAGGTCGCGGTTGCGCTCGTCAAAGGTCTGCAGCATCAGCCCTCCCGGGCGCAGAGGCGGTACGGCGCGAGCGCGTCGTAGTACGGCTGGCACCGCTGGAGCAGCCGCGCGAGCCGGTCGGGCAGGGGATCGCCCGACCCGGGGGAGTCACGTGCGAAGCCGGTCGACGCCTCGACGCCGGCGTACCAGTGCCGGGCCCACACGCCGTCGGTGTCCCGCGGCCCGGCCGGCCAGGAGAGCATCACCTCGAGGAAGCGGACCCCGACCGCCTCGCACAGCAACGTCAGCGTTCCCCGCGGGTCGCGCAGGACGTCGGCCGCGTCGACGACCGGCCCACCGAACCGCTCGAACAGCTCCAGCTGCTGCGGCAGACCGAGGTCCTCCAACGTCGGCTCCTCGCGGACCTTGGCGTACGAGGTCAGCACACGTTCAGGGTCGCGGACCAGGAACGCATTCCGCAGCGACGACAGCGGCCGGCGCGGGAACGCCGGAAGCAGGTGATGGGTCATGTGCTTCTGGTACTGCACCGGCGTCGCCACCGGCCCGCGGGTGAGCTCGGCCAGCACCACCGACGGGTCGGCCTGCTGTGAGGCGATGATGTCGTCACGACCAGGGTGGTCCAGCCCCGTCGCAACCAGGTACGCGGCGTACAGCGGCTCGTCGACCACCGAACAGTCCGGCCGGTTCCCGAAGCTGCGCATCAACGCCGTGGACAGGTTCCGGGGGCCGGACCACATCGCGACCCGCACCGGCTCCTGCACACCCTCACCCATCGGCAGCAGTCTGCCCTCGTTGCCTACGAGACGGCACCCCTGGCTTGCCCGGTGGGCAGCCGCGCGGCATGGTCTGCAGGATCAGATCGGTTGGCACAGCCGGATGGCGTCGTAGATGGCGGTGTGGATGTTGCGGCTCGACACGGCGTCACCGATCCGGTAGACCGCGAACCGGCCGTCCTCGTTGCGTACCACGGACTGCGGCTCCATGGCCAGCAGCTGTCGGTGGTTGACCTCACCGAGGTTGCGCGACTGCGGCACCAGCTCGAAGTAGAGGTCGGCGACAGGAGTCGTCCCGTTCTCGACCACGACGTGGTCGACGGTTCGTTCGACGGTTCTGTCCGCGTACTCGTTCCACAAGGTGACGACGAGTCGTCCGTCGGCGGCCTTGCGTACCGACCGGAGCCGGTATGTGAGCGTGACGTCGACGTCGAACTCCGCGAACGCCTGCAGATAGGCCGGCGAGTTCATGCTTCCCACGTCGGGTGCCAGCTGCCGGTCGGGAACCACCAGCTGCACGTGGGCCCCGCGACGGGCCAGCATCTCCACGGCATCCATGCCGGCGTGGCCGCCGTTGTCGTCGAACACCAGCACGTCCCCGGTCGGGCGGAAGGAGCCGCTCATCACGTCCCACGAGTCGTGCACCAGTCCCTGGCCCTCGGCGAGGAACTCTGCGCTCGGCATGCCGCCCGTGGCGATGACCACGACGTCGGGGTCCTCGGCGAGCACGTCGGCCTCGTCCGCGTAGTGGTCCAAGCGAATGTCGACACCGTGGTGCTGGGCCTCCGCGACGCGCCAGTCGACGATGCCGATCAGGTCGCGGCGACGAGGTGACGCGCTGGCGAGCAGGATCTGGCCACCCGGCTGGGTGCCGGCCTCGAACACGACGACGTGGTGCCCCCGCTCACCCAGCACACGCGCGGCCTCCAGTCCTCCCGGCCCGGCTCCCACGACCACCGCTCGTCTGGGACGTCTGCTGGGGTGGAGGACATGGCCGATCGTCTGCTCACGGCCGGTGGCGGCATTGTGGATGCACTTGGTGTCCCCTGCCTGGTAGATCGCATCCAGGCAGTAGTTAGCGCCGACGCATGGACGGATCCGGCCCTCCATGCCCTCGGCCATCTTGTTGACCAGGTGCGGGTCGGCGATCTGTGCCCGGGTCATCCCGATCAGGTCGACCAGCCCTTCGCGAACGGCGTACCGCGCGGTCGCCACGTCCTGCACGCGTGAGGCGTGCATGACGGGGATGCCGAGGTCTCTGCGTACCTTGCCGGTGAACTCCAGGAACGGCGCCGAAGGCGTTCCCATCGACGGGATCACCTCAGCAAGGGCCTGGTCGGTCTCGATCGTGCCAACGATCGTGCTCAGGAAGTCGATACCGTCGGCAACGTAGTGCTGGGCGGCCATGAGCGCGTCGTCGTAGGACAGTCCCTCGGCGCGTCGTTCGTCCATGGACATGCGGACGCCCAGGACGAAGTCTGGGCCGACCGCCTCGCGAACCCGGGAGATGACCATGCGGGCGAATGCCGTCCGGTTCTCCAGTGAGCCGCCGAACCGGTCGTCACGCTTGTTGGTCAGAGGAGAGACGAAGTTGTCCAGGAGGTGGCCGTAGTGCTGGAACTCGACCCCGTCGAGGCCTGCGTGCTTGCACCGCACTGCGGCCTCCGCGTAGTCCTGGGCGATGCGATCGAGGTCCCATTCCTCGGCCTGCTTGGAGAACGAGCGGTGTGCCGGCTCGCGTAGCCCAGATGCCGAGACCACCGGGAGCATGTCACCGGCGTAGTTGCTCGTCCGCCAGCCCAGATGCGTCAGCTGGATCATCACCGCAGCTCCCGCCTCGTGCACGTCGTCGGCGAGGCGGCGAAGCCAGGGCACGATCTCGTCCTTGTACGCCGTCAGGTTGCCGAACGAGGGAGGACTGTCCGGTGAGACGACAGCGGAACCACCGATCATCGTCAGTCCGACGCCACCCTTGGCCTTCTCCAGATGGTAGAGGCGGTACCGGTCCTTCGGCATGCCGTCCTCGCTGAACGCCGGCTCATGTGAAGTGCTCACAACGCGGTTGCGGAGCCTGAGGTGTTTCAACGCGTACGGCTGCAGCAGGGGGTCCAGACCAGCACTCACGACCTCTCCTCGCGGGTCGGGTGACATGTCACACGCTACTCGGACCTTGCTCCCGCGGCTCATGGTTGTCAAGGAGATTCGCCAAGGATCCATGTCAGAAGGGCTTGCCAAGGCCATTGTACAGTGCAATGATACATGGCACCCGAGCGCCCCTCGTCGTGACCGTGCTGAGAAGGCCAAGACACGCGCTCCCAGAGTCCTCGGAGGGTCCATTGAGTCGTCGCTTCCCGATCCGGCCTCACAGGGTCTTGCTGGCTGTGTCAGCGATGTCGATGCTCCTCCCGACCGCCGCGTGCGGCCTCATGTCGGACGAGTCTCCGCAGACTCAGGGTTCGACGACGGATGAGGTGCCGGAGATCGCCAAGATGGTCCCGGAGTCCGTCCGCGAGCAGGGTTACCTCGACGTGGCCAGCGAGATCTACGCGCCGGCGGTCATCGCTCCTGCGGGAGGTGGAGAGCCAACGGGTTGGGAAATCGAGCAGACCCGGGCAATCGCCGAGGTGATGGGCCTGAAGGCACGCTTCACCATCGTTCCGTTCGACTCGATCGTCCCCGGGTTGCAGGGCGGGCGCTGGCAGGCTGCCGCGGGGGAGATCATCGCCACGCCGGAGCGCGCGAAGGTCGTGGACTTCGTGGTCAACCACGTCTCCAGCGACGCGCTGCTGGTCAAGGCGGGCAGCGACATCGCGGCTGACAGCGAGGAGGACCTCTGCGGGCTGACGATCACCGTCCAGCTCGGGTCGTTCGAGGCGGACTACGCCTCCAAGATCGCGAGACGCTGTGAGGAGAGCGGCAAGCCGACCGAGGTCAAGACGTTCCAGGAGCAGGCGGCGGTGAACCTCGCGGTGAGCAGAGGCCGGGCCGATGCCGGGCTCGGTGCGGCGAGCCAGGTCGCCTATGTGGCGGACCAGGCCGAGGGGACGTTCGAGGTCGTCGAGCTGGACTGGGCGCCGGACTTCTACACCGGTCTCGTGCTTGCGCGGAACGAGGACTCCGGCCAGCTCGCTCAGGCGGCCGCGGCGGCGACGGACCACCTGATCGAGGAGGGCGTCATCCAGGACATCCTCGACGAGTTCAACGGCGGGCTCGGAGCCATCGACAAGGCTCGCATCGTCCCGCCGCCCGCTTCCTGAGGCTCGGCCGGGCCAGCCTTTGCATGGAGAGGCCATGTGATGACCACCTTCGACGACCAGCACACCGGCACCGGGAGAAGGCCGCCGACAGAGACGGTGCAGCTCAGGCACCCGGGACGGACTCTGGGAGGAGCGGTTGCGCTGTTCCTGGCGGCCATCTTGGGGTACTCGCTTCTGACCAACGAGAACTTCCAGTGGGACGTTGTGGGCGAGTACATGTTCCACCGCAACATCCTCCGCGGCCTGGCTCGCACCCTGCTCCTCACGGCGTTCGCCATGACCGCCGGGATCCTGTTCGGAATCGTGCTCGCGGCCTGCCGACTGTCACAGAACAGGGTTCTGTCCACGGTGTCCGGCGCGTACCTGTGGTTCTTCCGGGGCACGCCTCTGCTGGTCCAGCTCGTGTTCTGGTACAACCTCTCGGCGCTGTACCCTCGGTTGGGCCTCGGCATCCCGTTCGGCGGGCCCGAGTTCTGGAGCGCAGACACCAACACCGTCCTGTCGTTGTGGCTGGTGGCCCTGCTGGGGCTGAGCCTCAACGAGTCGGCGTACATGGCCGAGATCGTTCGCGGCGGTCTGTTGGCCGTTCCCCGGCACCAGACCGAGGCTGCGACCGCACTGGGCATGTCTGGTTGGCTGACGTTCCGCCGTATCGTCCTGCCGCAGGCGCTGCGGATCATCGTCCCGCCCACGGGCAACCAGGTCATCGGCATGCTGAAGCACAGCTCACTGGTCAGCGTCATCGCCCTGCCGGAGCTGTTGTACTCCGCCCAGCTCATCTACTCGCAGAACTTCCAGACGATCCCTCTGCTGATCGTGGTGTCGATCTGGTACCTCATCTGCACCTCTGTCCTGATGGTGGTCCAGAGTCGTATCGAACGCCACTACGGCCGGGGAGTCCCCGGTGCGCGTCCGAGCCGGGCCGCGGGGCGGCGCCTGCCTGGCCTGCGCCCCCGGGTTGCCGGTGGCGAGGCCCAAGGGTGACCGCCGCCTGAGCTGCCCTCCAGCTCGATCGCATCGCCCGCTCGCTCACGTGAGGAAGTGAACAGATGACCACCTCGACCCCGCCGGCAGGCCCTGGCACTGCGCGCCATGGCACTGGGCTGCACGACCCGATCGTGGAGATCTTCGACCTTCACAAGGACTTCGGAGCGACGAGCGTGCTGCGCGGCGTCAACCTCGAAGTCCGGCGCGGCGAGGTGCTGTGTGTTCTTGGACGGTCCGGGTCGGGCAAGAGCACGATGCTTCGGACCATCAACCATCTCGAGCGTCCGTCCAGCGGGGCGATCGTCGTCAACGGCGAGGTCGTCGGCTACCGGGAGAAGCACGGCAAGCTCTACGAGCTGCGACCGCGTGAGGTGGCCCGCCATCGGGCCGACACCGGAATGGTCTTCCAGTCCTTCAACCTCTTTCCGCATCTCACCGTGCTGGAGAACCTCATCGAGGCCCCGCGTCGCGTCCGCAAGCAACCCGTGGACCAGTGCGTTGCCGATGCGATGCGCGCCCTGGAGGACGTCGGGATGCGCGAGAAGGCTGATGTCTACCCCAGCACGCTCTCCGGAGGGCAGCAGCAGCGCGTGGCGATCGCGCGCGCGTTGGTCATGAAGCCACATGTCATGCTGTTCGACGAGCCCACGTCCGCGCTCGACCCCGAGTTGGTGGGAGAGGTCCTCGAGGTGATGAGGCGCCTCGCCGACAGTGGCATGACGATGATCGTCGTGACCCATGAGATCGGGTTCGCTCGTAACGTCGCCGACCGAGTCGTGTTCATGGCAGACGGCGTCATCGCCGAGCAGGGGCCTCCCGAGCAGGTCCTCGACAACCCCAGACAACCCGCGACTCAGACATTCTTGAAGAACCTCATGTAAGGGTGCCCGCAGACCACGCCGCTTGCACTCACCCCGCCGGCCCTCGCGACGCTCTCGCGCGGCACACCATGAAAGGGGGCGCCAGCCCATGCGGAGCCCGGAGATCCGGCCAGAGACCCCTGCGCTGACGACGAGTGACTACCACACCGCGGGTGAGCCGTTCCGCATCGTGACGGACGGGATGCCGGACATACCCGGCAAGACCGTCCTGGAGCGTCGTGAACATGCCATCAACAGCGAGGAGATCGACTGGTACCGGCGGCTCCTGGTCAATGAGCCGAGAGGTCATGCGGACATGTACGGGGGCTTCATCGTCCCGCCCGACGACGCCGGAGCGCACTTCGGGGTCCTCTTCTGGCACAAGGACGGCTTCTCCACGGCGTGCGGGCACGGGACTATCGCTCTCGGGGTGTGGGCGGTCAAGACCGGGGTGGTCGAGGCCGCCCAGGACGGGCAGACGGACGTGGTCATCGATGTGCCCTCCGGCCGCGTGACTGCCCGGGTCTCCTGCCGCAGCGGGACCGTCGAGCACGTCAGCTTCGGCAACGTTCCGGCGTACGTGCTGGGGCGTGGCATCCCGGTTGAGACCAGCCGAGGCAGGATCCTCGCCGACGTGAGCTACGGCGGCGCCATCTACGCGTCGGTCCGAGCAGAGTCGGTCGGCCTCTCGGTGAGCCCGGACAGCTACGCTGCTCTGCTCGCCGTCGGTCGCGAGGTGAAGTGGGCGCTGCAGCAGACCGACTGGGCGCGTCATCCCAGTGACCGTCGACTGGACGGCGTTTACGCGACCATCCTGTACGACGACCTCGGCATGACCGCCGACGGCCCTCACCAGAGGAACGTCGCCGTCTTCGCCGACGGCCAGGTCGACAGGTCGCCGTGCGGGTCCGGAACCTCGGCCCGCGTGGCCCTGCTCGCGGCCGACGGGACCTTGAGGCCTGGTCACGTGCTCACGCACGACTCGCTCGTGTCCACGCGCTTCCTTGCGCGGGTGGTCGACGAGGTCGTCGCAGAGGGCAGGGACGCAGTGATCACAGAAGTACAAGGCATGGCGTACCGCACCGGCGAGCACACCTTCGTCCTCGAGAGCGACGACCCCGTGGGTACCGGCTTCGTGCTGAGGTGACTCACGGCCGTTGCCAGCCCGCCGCCAGGCTGAACGGCCGAGCCGCCGGCACGGTGTAAGGTTGCAATAGCGCAGGAACGAGCGCGTTTCCGATCAAAGCCCGTCTCCTGGGAACGACGGCGGCCGCCCGGGGTGCGCGGAACGCGGCGTCGGGCGTTGGTGGACATGCAGAGAGAGCGTGATGACCCAAGACATCATCCACGGAGACCTCGGTTTCGACTCCCTCGCCAGGGAGAGCAGCCTTCGAGACCAGGTTTCGCAGGCCATCCGTGCGGCCCTGGTCTCAGGTCGCATGCGGCCGGGCACCACCTACTCGGCGCCCGCCCTCGCGGAGCAGCTGGGCGTCTCGGCGACGCCGGTCCGTGAGGCGATGCTGGACCTCGTGCGCGAAGGTCTCATCGAGGTGGCCCGGAACAAGGGCTTCCGGGTGCGGGAGGTCACACCGCGTGAGCTGGATGAGCTGGCAGAGATCAGGCTCCTGCTGGAAGTGCCCACCATGGGCGCAGTCGCCAGGCAGTGCGACGAGCGCATCGCGGAGCGCCTGACCGAGCTGCGAGGTCTCGCCCGCGAGCTGGAGGATGCGGCTGTCAACGAGGATCTGTTGACCTTCATGCAGCTGGACACCGAGTTCCACACCCGCTTCCTGGCACTGCACGGCAACGGGCAGATGGTGAGCCTCGTAGGGAACCTCCGGAGTCGAAGCCGTCTGTACGGCCTGGAGAGACTGGCCCGGGCCGGGCTGCTGGTGGGGACCACTCGAGAGCACAGCGAGATGATCGAGCTGGCCCTTGCCAAGCAGCGCCGCGCGCTCGAGGCGCTCACCCGAAAGCACATCGGACACCTTCGAACGGTCTGGGCAGGGTAGCCTCGCACCTGGTCCTGCCCGATCAGGCCTCTCTCCAGACGGCGTCATGACCGACCTCAGGCTCTGCTCCTGCTGCATCGACACTACGAGGACAGATGCAGCAAGGCGAGGAGGTGCGCGACGGCCCAGTCCTGCGCCGCAACACCCACGGACTTGAACGCCGTCCGCCCCGATCGCGGGCCAGGCTCGGCCAGCGCATGGCCGAGCTCTGTGAGATCACCGCTGGTGAGCATGCCCGCCTCAATCGCGTGAATGATCTCCCCGGACTCCTCCAAGGCCGCTTCCTTCTCGTCGACGACGACCGTCGCCGTCGCCAGCAGCTCGTCGGGCAGCTCCCGCATGCTTGGGCGGAACGCGCCGATTGCGTTGACGTGGACCTGCTCCGAGAGCGAGCCGGCGTCGAACAAGGGTTGCGTCGAGGTCGTGGCGCAGCACACGATGTCGCGACCGGCGACAGCCTCGGTCGCATCGTCGCTCGTGCCGATCTTGACCGCGTCGAGCTCGTCGGACAGCGCGGCCGCGAGAGCCTCCGCACGCTTCAGGGCGCGGTCGACGATCGTCAGCTCGGTGAGCGGCCGAACGACGTTGACCGCCCTCACCTGGTCGGCAGCCTGGCCCCCAGCTCCGATGATGGTGCACGTGGACGCCGACGGCGGTGCCAACAGATCCGTGGCGACGCCGCTCGCCGCACCGGTGCGCAGTGCAGTGACCGTCGCTGCGTCCGCGACGACCTGGCCGGTGCGCTCGAGGTCCGTCCACACCACGGTCCCGATGATCGCAGGAAGCCTGCCGGCGAAGTTCAGGCTGAGAGTCTTGATCATCGCCGACGCCGTCGGGCGATGATGCGCGGACATCACGAGGAACTGGCCATCTCGGAGCGCCGTCCGCGTCGGCATCTCGAAGTCACCAGCCGCCAGTGACGCGAACGCCGCTCGGACCGCGTCAATGGCGGCGGACATGGGGACGGATGCGCGGACTTCCTCTGGGCTGAGCAGGACAGCTTCCATGATCAACGGCTCCCGGTGCGATGTGTCGACGCATTGCAATGTACCATTGCACACGCTGCTGGGCCAGCGTCTGCTTTCATGCTGCTGCTGATCGATGGCGGTTGGGTGTGCCGGGACCGCGCTCGGGGCAAGCCGCCGGGCCGGAGTAGCGGGCGACTCACGGGAACGCCGCCGGCGCCGATCGATCTGTCCCCGAGGAGTGCTGGCTATACCGACGCGCTGCGCCAACGCAGGTGACGGTTGGGGCGCCCGGACTCGCCCATGGCGGGACACGATCCGGCGCGCGGTGATCCACAACGCGGACGTCTTGTCGGGACGGCAGGTGCTGCCCGTCAACGTCGTCGCGCCCTACCCGCCGCGGGGGGCTCACCTGACCTGACCGGACCAGGCGCCGCACGAGGTGGCCGAGTGGGCGTGGGCGCAAAGGTCATGCCGAACGAGCCTCAGCGGCAGAGCCGCCGCCCTTGCGCTCGAGGATGCCGGTGTCGCCATCGGGACGTCGAGATTGCGGGCCTCGCCAGGTCGGGCGTGGGCGTCGGGCTGGGGAAGACAGCCGTCGCGGCTCGCTCAGCGGTGGGCGAAGGCGCGCACCAGTGCCCGCGCCTCGCCGGTCGTCACCAGCTCGGTGATCTCGGCTGCCTCGGCCTGGAGCTGCTCGACCAGCCGGCGGTCGACGCCGTCGCGGACCAGCCGACGGGTCCGGCCCAGGGCCCGAGCCGGGCCGGCGGCGAGGCTCCGCGCCAGCTCCTGCCCGGACCGGAGCACCTCCTCGTCGGGGAGTACCCGGGTCACGAGTCCCCACTCGAGCGCCTCCTGGGCGGTGAGGACGCGGTTGAGCAAGGTCAGCTCGAGCGCCCGGCGGAGGCCGACCAGGCGAGGCAGGTGCCAGGAGGTGCTGCTGTCGGGGGAGAGGCCGATGCCGGTGAACGCGGAGAGGAACTTCGCCGACTCGCCTGCCAGTACCAGATCCGCGGCGCACGCATAGCCGAGCCCCGCGCCGGCCGCGCTGCCGTGGACGACCGCGACCAC
>JBIOUF010000034.1:0-41434 GCA_044866695.1 Nocardioidaceae bacterium
GGGTCATGACATCGACGGGGGTGGTGTGCGGCTGCCCAGAGCTACGACCGGTCACGGTCAGGAGGTGGAGGTAGGGCGCTCCCCGGCCCCGCCGAGCCAGCCTCGTCATCCACCAGTTGGCCAGCCGGTTGCCCAGACCCATGCGGTAGGTGCGACGGGCGGCGGCCATGCCGGCAACCTAGCCGCCCCACAGCCATGGATCCAGAGTCCAATGTCGCCGGCGGACTTGACCCGGCCGCGTGGGCCCGCAGAAGTCGGCAGTGTCACCTGTCCACCCGGATTGACACCGCCGAGAAGGTTGGTGCCATGCCCAGCCAGGGAACCTGGCGGCAGCGTGGTCCTGCGCTGGCCATCAGGTGCTACGCCTCGAGGAGATCCACGACTGGCTCGGCTGAGCGGATGACGTCAGCGACCGCTGCCGCGACGGCGGTGGGTGCGATGACATGGGGCAGCAGAGTGCCATCGGCCGCGTGTCGCAGTACGTCGGGATCCGGGCTGGGAGTGTCTTGGCCGAACTCGGTGTCGACGATGCCGGGCTTGATGATGCTGACGCTGATGCCGTCCTTGGCGAGCTCTTCACGCGCGGTCAGGGACAGGGTGTTGAGGGCGGACTTCGTTGAGGCGTAGCCGGCGATGAACGGCATGTGTTTGGTCGAGGCCCGGGAGCTGATGTTGACGATCTGGCCGCCGCCCTGTTCGCGCATCAGCGGGATGACCAGCTGCATGAGCCGCAGCGGTGCGAGGACGTTGAGCTCGAGCAGCGCGCCGTACTCCGCCGGGTCGATGTGTTCAACGGGCTTGGCCATGGCCCGGCCCGCGTTGTTCACCAGCACGTCGACACGACCGAATCGTGCGATGGTCGCCTCGACCAGGCCGACCGCGTCGTCGGGGTCAGTCACGTCGGCGGGGACGGCGAGCGACCTCGGAAGCTCCTCTTCCAGTGCGTGCAACGCGGCGGCGTCGCGGGCGGCGAGCACGAGCTGGGCGCCCAGCGCCGATAGCTGCCTCACGGTTGCCAGGCCGATGCTGGAGCTAGCGCCCGTGATGATGATGACGCGATGCGCGATGTCCATGAGGGTTCCTCTCCTGGTGTCAGGTCCTAGGCCCGAGTGGCCGCGGTCCCCCTGAGGCGGGGCTACGGGCGGTCGCGCAGGCCGCGCAGAAGCAACGCGTAGACGGCCTCCAGGTCGCGGGTCACCCTGGCTTGGTCTGCCCATTCGCCGGCCAGGGCGGGTGGTGGAACCGGCCGGTTGCCTGCAGCACGGCGCGGCCGAGGATGGCGAGGTCTCCGGGCGCGAACTCACCGGTGGCCATGCCGTCAGCGACGATGTCAGCGATCTGCTCGGCGAGGTGATCGACGTGGGCGGCGACCACCTCCCGGGAGGCGATGGTGAGCTGGTGGAAGGTCTCGAACAGCTCGGGATCCTCAGTGGCCATGGCCTGCTTGCTGCTTGCCAACACCACCAGCCAGTCATGCAGCCGGGTCGAGGCCTTGCCGCGCCGGTCTAGCACCTGCGCCAGTGGCGCCGAAACCCGCTGCAGCCAGCGCTCGGTGACCGCATCGCGCAGCGCCGCCTTGCTGGCGAGGTGCCGGTACACGCTGCCGTGACTGACGCCCAGGGCGCGGGCCACGTCCACGACCGATGGTGTGGCCGGACCGTAGCGGCGCAGCACCTCCTCGGCGGTGTCCAGGATCGTCTCCGCATTCAGCGGCTGGTCCCGGGGATCTCTCACTGCGCACCCCAGCCGCCGACGAGGGCGGCGCACAGTCCAGCTGTCACACGATCAAGATCGAGCCATGGACTGACAGAAGTCAGACGTTGTCAGTCAATGCCTGTGCGCTGCGACACGATGCCGAGGCCTGCAGCTACAGCTGCCGAGGATCGTTGGTGGTGCGCGAGTGGTACGACTGGACGAGGGAGGCTGACATGGAGGTGCTCGTGGTCGGTGCGGGCGTGATCGGCACCGTGTACGGCGCCGTGCTGGCCGACGCCGGACACCGGGTCTCGGTCCTTCGGCACGGGCCCCGTACCGACGAGATCGCCCAGCGGGGGTTGGTGGCCGTCGACCTCACCGCGAACCTAGGGCAACAAGCGCAATCGGAGCAGACCATGGCGGCTGCCGTCGCGGTGGTCGACGACGCCTCGGCAGAGACCTACGACCTGGTGCTGGTGGCGGTGTGGGCCACCCATGCGGACTCAGCGGAACCGGCGGTTCGGGCGCTGCGTGGCCATCCGGTCGTGGCGTACCTGGGCAACACGATCGACCCCGCAGCCGAGCCCGCAGCGGATCTGGGTGGCACCAAGAGGGCGACGTACCGGGTCTTCCCGGGCATCGGCGGCGCGCTCGAGGGCGGCGTGGTCCGGTTCGTGCGGATTGGACAGCAGCCGACCACGTTCCCCCGCTCCCACGAACCCCAGCTCGCCGATCTCGAGGACGCGTTGGTAGCGCACGGGTTCGCGGTTGCCCACACCGACGACATGGCCGGCTGGTTGGCACATCACGCGGTCTTCATCGCGGCGATCGCCAGTTCGCTGCGGACCCACGGGGATGACGCGGCCGCCTTGGCCAGCGACCCAGCCGGACTGGATCTGATGTGCCGGGCGATGGAGGAAGGGTTCGACTCGCTCCGGTCCCGGGGGGTGGGCGGGCTGCCGCGCAACCTGCGGGTGCTGCATACCCCGCTGCTGCGTCCCGTAGCGCGCCGCTACTGGGCGCACACCATGGCCTCGGAGCTGGGTGAACGCTGCTTCGCCGCGCATGCACGCCACGCCCGTCCCGAGATGGACGCCCTCGCCCAGTGGGTACTGAGCACCGTGGCGGGCACGCTCGACACCGGCCACCTTCGACGACTCCTCACCACCGCCATCGACATCTGAGCCCACGGCCGGAGTCGTCCACGACGCGGTCGCGCCGGAACGCGCGGGCGCCGCAGCCGCGCTGTCCGAAACCACCCAAGGACTCGGACTCGCCCTCGGCGTCGCGTCGTGGGCAGCGTCGCCGGATCGCTGCGAGGCGCCGGCACCGTAGCCACCCGAGGTGATCGCCGGCGTCATCGGCCATCACCGACGGCATCAGTCATCGCCGCGGCAGTCGTTCTGATCGCTGCCGTCGCGACCGCCACTGTCCGGGGCGCCGTACCAGTTCCAAGGCGAACTGAGCTCCTAGACCCAAGAGCCATGGCACGTCCAGAGGCTCGCGTGCACGGAGGGCTCGTCGAGCGGAGTCCGACCCGTACTGAGCTAGCTCGTTCGCTCGGATCAGGCAACCTGAGCTCACGCTCATCGGCATCAGATTCGACCTCCCTCGCCCGGACTGAGACGGGCGCCGGGCGGGGGACGGTGGGGTTTTCCCTACCCCGCATGCTGGGTCCACTCCCCCTGACAGCCCCGGCATCGGTTTCTAGCGTGGTCGTCATGTGCATGCAGATCACGCGTCGGAGCGTCCTGAGCGGAGGGGCTGCCGCGGCGGCAGCGGCCATGGTCTCCCAGCCACGTCCTGGATGGGCTGCCTCACCCTTGGCTGTGGGCCCGGGCAGGCGGGCGACCGCGTTCGTGCATGCCGACGTCGTCGATGTGGTCGCCGGTCGGGTGCTTGCGGATCGCACGGTGCTGGTGCGGGGGGACCGCATCGTGGATGTCTACGGTGGTCCGGCACCTGCGCCCGCGCGGGTCGTCGACCTGCGCGGCCGGTACCTGATGCCGGGCCTGGCGGACATGCACAGTCACGCCCAGGCCGAGAGGATCGACCCTGCGCTCAACCTCGCGATGGGGGTGACCACGGTGCGGGACATGGCGAGCTCACCGCTGGCTCGTGACTGGCGAGGTCGCATCGAGGACGGCAGCCTGCTGGGGCCGAGCTGGGTGTTGGGCAGCCGCATTGTGGACGGTCGGCCCTCGATCTGGGATCCCGCGATCGTGGAGACCATCCAGGTCGGCACCGCGGCCGAGGCCCGGCGCGCGGTCCACCAGGTTCAACACGACGGTGCGGACTTCCTCAAGGTGTACTCCCGGGTGTCCCGGCCCGCCTACCGTGCCCTGACCGACGAGGCGCACCGGGTGGGGCTACTGGTGGCCGGTCACTGTCCCGACGACGTCAGCACCGTCGAGGCCGCCGAGCGGGGCCAGACCAGCATCGAGCACCTGTTCTGGACGCCCCTGGACACCTCCACCAGGGCCCGGCAGCTGCGGTCCCGGCTGCGGCGCCGCCGCCTCGCGTTGGGCGCCTACAGCGGCTGGTTCCAGACCATCCACCCCTTCGAGGTCGAAGCGGCCCGCACCCAGGATCCCGGAGCCACTGCGCGGGTCTACGACACCTTCGCCCGGCACGGCACCCACCAGGTACCGACGCTGGCCATGCACCGCGGCCTGGACTACGCCCGGGACTGGGACGTGCTGGGCGATGACCGCAACCGGTATCTGCCGAGCTGGGCGGTGCAGGCGATGGAGTGGGCGCGCCAGGAGTTCTACCTCAAGGACCGGCCAACCGAGACCGACGCCGCCTGGGCACGGATGTTCTGGCACCGGTTGCGCACCGTGGCCGACCTGCACGCCGCCGGCGCGCCCATCATGACGGGAACCGACTGCGGCACCGTCGCGGTCTACCCCGGCTTCAGCGTCCACGACGAGCTCAAGCTCCTGGTCAAGGCCGGGCTGTCCAATGCCGACGCCCTGCGTGCCGCCACCACCGTGCCCGCCGCCTTCCTCGAAACCGCCTCGGGCCAGATCGCGCCAAGGCACCGTGCCGACATGGTGGTCCTGGCCCACAACCCGCTGCGCGACATCAGGCACACCACCTCCATCCGCGGGGTCGTCGTCGCTGGCCGGTACCTCGACGCGGACGCCCGGCACGACATGCTGGCCGAGGTCCGCCGCATCGCCGCCGCCAGCTGAAGGCCACTAGACTGTGTTGCAAGGCGGCGTGAGGACAAGCTGTCCGTGTCGCGGTTGAGGTGCGCCGGCAGACCAGCCGGAGGTTGCCGACGCCGGCTCCAGGTCTGGGCGTGTCGCACTCAAGATCCCCCAGCCGCACCGACGAGGGCCGCACCACGTTCGGCCCAGCACCGTGCTCGATGAGCGCTCGATCTGCCGCTGCGCCGCGGTCGCGACGACGTCCGAGAGCGCGCGGCGCATCCGGGTCGGCGCGGGGCGATCGGGTCGTGGTGTGGCAGGCCGGCCGGAAGGTGTCAGGGGTTCTGCAGCCAGGCCAGGACGGCGAGGACGCGGCGGTTGTCGTCGCTGGCCGGGGGCAGGTCGAGCTTGGTGAAGATGGCGCTGGTGTGTTTGCCGACGGCCTTCTCGCTGACGAAGAGTCGGGCGGCGATGGCGGCGTTGGAGCGGCCCTCGGCCATCAGGGTCAGCACCTCACGCTCGCGCGGGGTGAGCCGATCCGGCGGACGGCTGCCCGCGGAGCTGACCAGGGCGGCCACCACTTCGGGGTCCAGGACGGTTCCGCCGGCCGCGACCTGGCGGACCGCGGCCACGAAGGCGTCCACGTCGGCGACCCGGTCCTTGAGCAGGTAGCCAACCGCGCCCTCGCCGCTGGCCAGCAGCTGTCGGGCGTAGAGGGCTTCGACGTGCTGGCTGAGCACCAGCACGGGAAGCCCGGGTCGTGCGGCGCGGGCGGTGGTCGCGGCGACGAGCCCTTCGGTGGTGAAGGTCGGTGGCAGCCGGACATCGACGATAGCCAGGTCGAAGCCACCCTCCACCACACCCTCGGCAAGGACCTGGTGGAGTTCTGCTGCGTTGTCGACCGCGGCGACCACCTCGATCTGGGAGGCCTGGAGGATCCGGGTCAAACCGACGCGCAGCAGCGCCTGGTCCTCGGCGAGGACCACGCGGAGAGGTCGAGGGGATGTCAGGTCTGGCGTCGGGTCTGGTGTCAACCCTGGTCTCAGGGCTGGGTCGTGGGGCACGGCACCTCCATGGTGACCACCGTGGGACCGCCCGGGGGGCTGGTGAGGGTCAGGGTGCCGTCGAAGGCGGCGAGCCGGTGGGCCACCCCGGTCAGTCCGGACCCGGCCGGGTCGGCCCCGCCGTGACCGTCGTCGCCCACCTCCAGGTGCAGGACCGCTCCGTCGTGGTGGACACCGACCCAAGCCCGGGTGGCCTGGGCGTGCTTGACGGTGTTGGTCAGGCACTCCGCGACGGCGAAGTAGGCGGCCGACTCCACGGGCGCGGGCACCGGCCCGGTCGTGCCGGCGAAGGTGACCGGCAGCGGGATCGCGGCCGCCAACGCTTCGAGGCCACCGTCCAAGCCACGGTCGGCCAGCGCGGGTGGCCGGATCCCACGGACCACGGACCGGAGGTCCTCGAGCGCCGAGACGGTGGTCTCCCGGGCCTCGCGAAGCAGCTCCTCGGCGGCCCGCGGGTCGGTGGCCACGAGCTTTTCGGCCAGGCCGACGTTCATGCCCACCGCCACGATCCGGGCCTGGGCGCCGTCGTGGAGGTCGCGTTCGATGCGGCGTACCTCGGCAGCGTGGTGGTCCAGGGTCTCGGACCGGGTGGACGCCACCTCGGCGACCCGGCGCTCCAGTCGGTCCAGGCGGCCGTGGCCCACGATGGCCCGCTCGGCCAGGGCACGGGCGCGGACCACCGCGGGGGTGATCAGCCACCACAGCAGCGGGCACAGCAGCCCGATCCCGGCCAGCACCGCCCACACCGCGGTGCGTTGCAGCGCCCATCCCCCGAGATGGACGACCGGGGTGGCGAGCAGCAGCGGAGGCAGCGCGGACAGGACCGCGCCGCCGGTCATCGAGAACGCCAAGAAACCCACGTCGCGCCAGCGGTGCCCGTCTCGGAGCCACACCAGGGGTCGGGCCAGGAACCCGCGTCCGGTCATCGCGGCGTAGTCGGCAGGGATCTCCGCGCCCAACAGTGCCCCGCTGATCCGCCGGTGCAGGGCGGCCAGCCGCTCGGTCGCCGGGACCACCAGGTGGGCCAGCAGGAACCCCACGCCGAGGGGACCCAGGACGACCGCCAGCAGGGTCAGCACGAACAGCACCGTGGCGGGCACGAACAGCAGGAAGGTGGCCAGGGCCACGAGGGTCCAGCGGAGCCGGTCGAGGAGACGTCGCTCGTCGACCGGTGCTGGGCTGACCGAACGGATCGGCAACGTCGATAGGTGCTGACTGGTCATCACCGGTGAGCCTGTCATCACCGCACCGCCCCCAGGCTCGCCTCGGGGCTGTCGACCGGGGCGGTGCGGCGCACCGCAGACAGAGCGGCCAGCAGGGTCAGCGCCACCACGGCGGCGAGCACCAGCGGCGGCAGCCACAGCTGCCCGTCGGGGACCAGTCCCTCGTGTCGGGCGATCCCGAACGGGACGATGGTGCTCAACGCGGCCCCACCGCCCAGGACCACCCCGACTGCGGCGACCACCCCGGCCTCGGCCAGAACTGACCCCTCGACCTGGGCGCGGGTGGCGCCCAGCAGCCAGAGCCGGTGCAGCTCGGCCTTGCGGTGCGCGATCACCGCGGCGAAAGAGTTGAGCACCACCACGGCCGCGAACACCACGACCATCCCGACCACCACATTGTTGAGCAGGGTCACCTGCTCGGCGGTGCCCTCATCGAACCCGGTGGCCGGCAGGGTCCGCCCGTCGGCACCGACCGCCATGAGAGTGCCCACCGCGGCGGCGCTCAGCACGATCACCGGGGCCAGGACCCCGCCCAGCAGGTGCGAACGTCGACTGGTGTTGTAGGCCGCCAGGTACCCCGCCGCCCCCGCCGCGCCGAGCAGCGGCCGCATCAGCGGCGCGAGGTGACGCAGCAGCCACGGAGCCAACACAGCCAGCCCCAGGCCGACCAGGATGCAGCACGACCCCGAGGTCTGCATCGCCGCGTACGGATCACTGTCATTGGCGGTCACCGTGACCGTGAGGACCCCCATGGCCAGGCCGTAGCCGATCAACGCCACCGCGGACACCACCCGCCACCACCGCAACCGCAACGCCCCCACCAGGCCCTCGCTCGGGCTGATCGACGCCACCCCGCGGGTCGCACGGCGACCCGCGATCCCCGAGCCCAGCAGGCTGACCAGGACCACCACCAACCCGGTCAGCGCCGGCGACACCATGGACACCGGGGACCCGTCATGGCCCACCGAGTCGGCCACCAGACCGCCGCGCCGAATCAACACCAGGACGCCACGGCCAGCCACGACCGCCAACCCCGCACCGGCGGTGGCCGCGACCACGGCCACCACCAGGGTCTCCACACGCACCAGCCGACGCGCCTGAGAAGGAGTGGCGCCCAGGGTGCGCAGCAGACCGATCTCGGTCTCCCGCTGGGTCACGGTGATGCCGACGGTCGAGATCACCGCGAACAGCACGATCAGCGTCCCCCAGCCGCCGACCACCGCACCCATCGTCACCAGCGTCTCCCGATCACGGTCGGCGACCGGCCCGGACGCGGTCTCCAGCAAGGTCGCGAACGACGCCATCAGCGCCGTGCCCAGCAGGATCGTCACGAACGTCGCGGCCGAGGCCGTCGCCCGGTGCCGCAGCGAGGCGAACGCCAACCCGGTCATCACGCCACCCCCGGCGTCCGGGCGAGGATCAGCTCGTCGAGATGGGCCATCTGCCCGGCTACCGCGTCGGCCGTCGGCCGGTCCATCGTTCCCGCGACCCGGCCATCGACTAGGAACACCACCCGGTCGGCCACCGCCGCGGCCACCGGATCGTGGGTCACCATCACCACCGTCTGACCCAGCTCATCGACGCAGCGACGCAACAGGGCCAGCACCTCGCGGGCCGTGACCTGGTCCAACGCGCCGGTCGGCTCATCCGCCAGGACCACCGCGGGTCCGGTGACCAACGCGCGAGCGATGGCCACCCGCTGCTGCTGGCCCCCGCTCATCGCCGAGGGCAGGTACCGGACCCGCTCGCTCAGACCCACCCGGCCGAGCAGGTCACGCACCCGGGCCCGGTCCAGACGCCGCCCCGCCAACCGCAGCGGCAGCCCCACGTTCTGCTCGGCCGTCAGGTACGGCATCAGGTGGAAGCCCTGGAAGACAAAACCCACACCCTCGCGACGAAACCGGGTGCGCTGCTCCTCCGACCAGTCGGTGACATCGGCCCCCGCCACGATCACCCGCCCAGCCGTCGGACGATCCAGCCCCGCCGCGACGGTCAGCAGCGTCGACTTCCCAGACCCCGAGGGGCCCATCACCGCGGTGAACGACCCCACCGCGAAGGCCAGGTCCACCCCCGCCAACGCGTGGACCGCGTGCGTGCCTGAACCATAGGTGCGGGCCAGGCCGCGCACCTCCAAAGCCGGAACGAGATCGTCCATGATGCTGCCCCTCACAGTCGGAAAGCGAAGACGCCTCCGACGCTACGAACCCCACACCCGCACGCACGATGGCCCTAGACCGCCAACCCGGGGTGGGGTTTCCCCCACCCCTCGTTATCCGCGGTCCTGACCAACCCCTGACCGGCCACGCGGCCACGACGCAAGGTCACAACGAACCCACCTTGAACGCGAAACACGACGACAAACGGCCCGCGCGGAGCGTGCCAGTGCGGTCCGTACTGGCATGGGCAAGGACGTGGCCGTAACCGCGCCGATTCCCGTCGTCGCCGTACACCGGCTCGTCTGCGCTAGCGAGGACAGAGCTTAGGCCGGGACGGCGTCCTGGAGCCGGCGTTGCTGGCCTCGGCGCAGGGTCTGGGCGTACACCGTCGTGTCGAACCAGGTGGGGAAGGCCTTGGCCAGTCGGGTCGGTCCAAGGAAGCGGGCGTGGCCGTCGGCGACGAGGTCGCGGAAAGGTACGAGGCCGACGAGCCAGCGCTGCATCTGGGCGGTGTCGGCCTCGAGGGCGAGATCGACAGCGAGGCCCTGGTCGTCCTTGCACACGGTGATGCCGGGGCGCTGGATGTCGAGCCAGCCCTGAGCACCCCCGGGGCCGGTGAGGATGACGTGCACCACGGTGCGGTCCTTCGGCAGCTTGGCGGGGATGGCGAACTGGTGGGTGCGCCAGATCAGCGACAAGCCGTCGCAGTCGTCGTCGGTCGGGTCGCCGAACACCCACTCGGCGGCCCAGTGACCCATGGCCCACACGATGTCGGTCAGGCCCTGACCGGCCGGGGTCAGCTCGTAGGACCCGGACAGCCCGGGACCGTTCGCGGTGTGGTCGACGAGCCCCCGCCGCTCGAGTTCGCGCAGCCGCTGCGCGAGCAGGCTGCGGCTCGCGCGGGGTATCCCGCGATGGATCTCGTTGAAGCCGCTGGCTCCGACCATCAGCTCGCGGATGATCAAGGGGGTCCAACGGTCACCGAGCACGCCGACGGCGGACGCGATCGGGCAGTACTCCCTGCGGCTCGTCATGGATCCATCCTCCCTCCCAAGGACGAGACCCGGTAGTACGGATCCTGTACTGCCTCGGGGCACGGCCGTCCCCCGGAACACGCGGCGTCGAGCGTGCTCCTGACGCGGATCGTGTCCCTCCTTGCGGGCACCAGGCAGGTCGTGGGTGGTACGGCACCGGCACTCGTTGTTCGCCGCCGACGGATCTCATGATCGTCCCGAAGGACGTGCACCGGGTGCGTCCGGAACATTCACGCAACCGCGCCGCGGAGCAGACCGAGTCGAAGAGGCCACCCCCATGAACCCACGATCACCGGCGACCGAAGCCGTGGTCCGCCACCACCTGACCGCCTTCCTGGAGCGCCGAGGCCTCGACGCCATCGTCGCGGACTACAGCGAGACCGCCCACTTCCACACCGAAGCCGAGGTCTACGTCGGGAAGCGGCAGATCCGCGACTTCTTCGAGCACTTCCTCGAGACGCTGCCGACCGGAGGCATCGACCGGTTCGAGCTCAGGAGCCTCCACGTCGAGGGAGACCTCGCCTACATCACGTGGAACGTCGGCAGCGACATCCCCCTGGGCACCGACACCTTCGTCGTGGACGACGGGACGATCGTGGCCCAGACCTTCGCCATGTATGCCCCGTCGGCCCGGGGCGGCTGATCTCTGCGGTCCACCGCGCTGGCTTGCGCGCTATACCGCAGCACTGTCGCTCGACAACTACAAGCCACTTCGACCAGACCGATCTCCGTCGGCTCCGAACCCGACGGCCCCACCAGGAGGAACCATGACCACGACACACATCACGCCCGGCCAGATCGACAGCGCGACGCTCACCGAGTTCACCGCCGGACTGCGCGGGACCGCCGTGCGGCCCGGTGACGCGGATTACGACCAGGCGCGCGTCGTCTGGAACGGCGCGCACGACCGGCGTCCGGCGCTGGTCGTCCGGTGTGCGGGCGTGGCGGACGTGATCCGCACCGTCGGCATCGCGCGCAGCGAGGGGCTGGCGCTCGCGGTCCGCGGTGGAGGGCACTCCATCGCGGGGTTCTCCACGGTCGACGACGGCATCGTGCTCGACCTGTCCCTCATGACCGGCATCGAGGTCCACCCCGACCACCGCACCGTGACGGCGCAGGCCGGGTGCACGTGGAAGGACCTGGACGCGGAGACCCAGCAGTTCGGGCTCGCCGTGACCGGGGGTCTCGTGTCCTCGACCGGGATCGCCGGCTTCACCACCGGCGGCGGCATCGGCTGGCTGATGCGCAGGGACGGACTGGCCTGCGACAACCTGATCGGTGCACACGTCGTCACCGCCGACGGGCGGCTGGTCCACGCCAGCGCCAGCGAGAACACCGAGCTGTTCTGGGGTCTGCGCGGCGGCGGCGGGAACTTCGGGGTGGTGACCTCCTTCGAGTACCGGCTCCACGAGGTCGGCCCGACGGTCCACTCCGGACTGGTGTTCTACCCGGCCGAGGAGGTTGCACAGGTGCTGGCCGGGTACCGCGACGCGTGCGCAGCGGCACCTGACGAGCTGACCACCCTGGTCAACCTCACCACCGCCCCACCCGTGCCGTTCCTGCCCGAAGAGGTGCACGGCAAGCCGATCATCGGCGTCGGCGGCTGCTGGTCCGGCGACCCCGCCGCCGCGGGGACGGCCACCGCGCCGTTCCGTTCGCTGGGCACGGTGATCACCGACGTCTTCGCGGACAACCCCTACGCGGGGTGGCAGCAGGCCCTGGACCCGCTCTACCCGCGCGGGATCCACAACTACTTCCGGTCGGCGTTCCTGCGTGAGGTCGACGACCGGGCGCTGGGCGCACTGGAGGAGTCGTTCGCGACGCTGCCCACCCCGCTGGCCGAGATCCACCTCCAGCACCTGGGCGGAGCCGTGGGGAGGGTCCCCGCACAGGACACGGCGTACGCGTTGCGCGACCAGGAGTTCATCGTCAACGTCATCGCCCGGACCCCCGACGTCGACGGCTTCGACGCGTCCGTCGCCTGGGCCCGCGGGGTGGCCGCGACCATCGGCCCGGACGCCGGCACCTACGTGAACTTCACCGGCGACTCCGACCCGTCCCTGGCACAGGCGTCCTACCCGCCCGAAACCTACCGACGACTGGTGGAACTGAAGAACACCTACGACCCGAACAACCTGTTCCGGCTCAACCAGAACATCCTCCCCACCCAGTCATGACCAGCGGTCCACCAGCGCCCTACATCACCTTGAGCGATCCTCGACCATGGAGACGTCGCAGTCAGATCAAACCGGCCCTCTCTCCCGACCCCAGACACCGCGCAACGACCGCGGCCACTGTTGCCGCAAGGGATGCAGCCAGCCGCTACGGAAGGACCTAGAGAACGTCCGCTTTCTAGACCAATCTAGGCGGGCTGGTCAGCTTCAGCAGTCCTGCGCGAGAAGCTAGTCTGTTACAAGCCCGGTGCAAATGGCCGGGGAAGCTCGACGTCTGCGCTGGTCAGCATGGGTCAGTCAGTCAGTACTACGACATCTGGTCATTGCTCATGTATTGCTCGCAATCGCTGGCGGTACACCTACGGAGGTTGAGGTCGCCTCGCGAACCTCGTCCGCATGCGGTCTCCGGGGGCGGTTGCCCACGCCGGTCAGGCCTCGGCCGGCACGGACAGCGGCCGGGCCCTTGGTGGGCTCGGTCGCGTCCTCACAGTCAGGCGACGGCCTCGCGGATGGCGGGCGGGGTCGCGTCTTCGCGCATGGCATCGGTGATGGGGCATGGCTTGAAGCCTTTGACGATCAGATAGACGCCCAGCGAGAACTCCCACACGGCGATCGGGATGACCGCGATCCCCGTCACCGTGCCGACCCGGTCGACGACGCCGAACATCGTGAGGACTACGGCGGTGAGGTGCAGTGGTGCTCCGATGAGTCCGATCGCGGGAAGGACCCGTGGAACGAGGCCGGATCGGTACAGCAAGGTGCCCAGCAGGATGGCGTTGATGCCCGGCATGAGGCTGCCTCCGAGCGTGAACGCCCAGTGGTAGGTCGCGACGTGCGACGCGCCGACGGTGACCAGCGTGGCCGTATCGGCGCCGGTCGCCGAGCCCAGGTCCTGGTGCAGGGTCACGAGCGAGAGGATGCTCGCGACACCGGTGAAGAGCATGGCGGCTTCAAGGGTGCGGGAGGCGACGAAGCCGAGCGCCAGGCTTTGGTTCTGTCGCTTGACCACCGGATACAGCGTGATGGCGGTGCCGATGCCGGCGAGGGCGACGATGACCTCGAGGAAGCCGCCCCAGAGCGCGCCGGTGTCGCTACCGGAGCTGATGATGAAGTCCTTGCCCATAACCGAGTCGTAGAGGGCGAGTGGGGGGACGAGTGTGGGAATCGAGACGAAGGTGACCAGGTAGAAGATGCCCGCGACGAGCGCGGTCTTCCTCGTTGGGTCCATCGGGGCTCTTGTGGTTGCTGTGGCTTGGGCGGTGTTCAACATGTCTGTTTCTCCTGTTTGTGACTGGGTTCTCATCGGCGATCGCAAAGTGTGGGGTTCCCTCCACGCAAGGTCCCGTCGCCGCCGCCTCGCACTGCATGCCCGGCATGCGAGGCAGCGCACGGGCAACCGCTCGCCTACTTGACCTCGGCCCTCGTGACGAAGGCAAGTCCGACCGCCATGGGGAGGAAGAGCCAGGTGACGGCGGTGACGGCGATGTTGGCCCACTGCTCTCCGGTCAGCGCCTTCTCGAAGACGAAGAGGCCGCTCTGGGCGTACTGGATGTCGATCCAGGGCTGCAGGTCGTGGAACCATTGCTGGCTCGTGGCCAGCAGGCCGAGGACGGTGGGCAGGGCGAAGGTGAGGATGAAGTAGGCCACGATCGCTCCGGTCGAGGAGCGGATGAGCACGCCGAGCATGAAGCCGATGAGCAGGCTGAGGATCATTCCGAGCACGTAGTACAGGACTTGGGTGGTGGTCACGTCCCACACCGGGGTGGTACCGGTGACTGCCGCGCCGAGCAGGTTGCCCAGCGCGCCGACGGCGAAGGTCAGCACCATCGCGGCGATCGCGATGAGGACCGAGGAGATCGCCTTTGCGGTGATGATCCTGCTCCGGTGCGGGACGAGGGTGAACGTGGTGAGTCCGGTGCGTTGGCTCCATTCGCTGGTGACGGCGAGGATCGCGATGAGCGGCAGGATGATGACCACTGGGAAGCGGATGGCGGTGGCGAAGGTGGAGTAGGTGAGCTCACCGTCGGGCGCCCACAGGATGACGCCGCCAGCAGTGAGCACCGCGGATATGGCGATGCTCGCAATGAGCCAGAAGCCTGAGCGGGTGTCGAACATCTTGCGGAGCTCGACCCTCACCACCCGCATGAGCGGCACCCGCGGGATCACCCCTGCCGGTGTCCGCGCGTTGTCCACAGTCACGGCGCTCATGCCGCGTCCCCGTCTCGCTGCGAGGTGGCGGTGAGCTCGAGGAACATGTCCTCGAGACCGGCGTCGGCGGCTCGGAGCTCGGTGAGGGCGACACCGGACTCCAGGGCCACCTTCCCGACGAGCGCCGGGTCCACGTCGGTTCGCAGGACGCCGTCCTGGCTGATCGACGCGGTGATGCCCAGGTCCTCGAGCGCACTCTGGAGCGCGACGGTGTCCGCCGCCCGTGCGACTGTGCCGGCGGCGTGCAGGAGCTCGTTCTTGGTGCCTTGCGAGACGATCCTGCCGTTGCCGATCATGACGATGTCGTCGGCGATGACCTCGATCTCGTGAAGCAGGTGGGAGGAGAGCAGCACGGTGCCGCCCCGGTCGGCGTAGCCACGGAGCAGGTCGCGCATCCAGCGGATGCCGGCGGGGTCGAGGCCGTTGGCCGGCTCGTCGAGGATCAGCACCTCGGGGTCACCGATCAGGGCGGTGGCGATGCCCAGCCGTTGGCGCATTCCGAGCGAGTAGTTGCCGACCCGTCGTGACGACTCGGCCGGGGTGAGGCTGACGACCTCGAGCATCTCCTCGACCCGGCCGCGTGGAAGCCCCATGAACAGCTGGGCGAGGGTGAGGATCTCGCGGCCGGTGCGACCCGCGTGCTGGGCCGAGGCGTCCAGGAGGACGCCGACTTCCAGTCCCGGGTTGGGCAGGTCCACGTAGTGACGCCCGGAGATGGTGACGGTCCCGGACGTGGCCTTGGTGAGGCCGACCATGACGCGCATCGTCGTCGACTTCCCAGCACCGTTGGGGCCAAGGAAACCGGTCACCCGGCCCGGCTGCGCGGTGAAGCTGACGTCGTCGACCGCGGTGAAGCTGCCGTAGCGTCGGGTCACTCCCTCGACTGTGATCATGCGTGAAGTCCTTTCTATGCAGCGGGTTTCTCATGCCGGCAGCGGGACGGGTGGCGGTGCGTCGTGGATGCCGAGGTCGTCGTCGGTGACGGCGTGGCCCTCGATGTCGACGGTGGGGAGCAGGCGGTCGAGCCAGCCACCAGTTGCTGTCGCCGAGGAGCTCCGTGCTCGCTGGCACGAGGACCATCCGGACGATGGAGAGGAGGAGCACCTCGTAGTCCATGGAGCCCGAACCGAATGACGTCCGGTCCGACGTCGGCGTGACGTGCCTGTCGGTGCGGCGCCCGAGCGCAAGATCCCTGGCGTGGTACGGCGTACCGCTAGCCCCAGCTCGAGACGCGGTGCAAGCGCTCCCGCGCAAGCCACACGGCGATCCCGTCGGCCGGGAGGACTGCGGATTCGATGGCGACTGCCACGATATGCCCCACTCTCGTTTGCAACGCATCACCAAGGGTCCGGGGCGATGACTTCATTGAAGCACGGAACTGTGTCGTCCCGGTTTCGTGCCTCCCCGAGCTGTCGGATGTATGGACACCGCGAAGTGAGGGGCGGGTCCCGGTCTACCGTGCATCGCATGACCCTGAACACGGCCCCGCTGGAGCTCACGCCGACCCCGGCCGTTGCGGGCCTGCCGCTCCGGATCCTCCGCTCGGAGGGCGGCGTGTTGTTCCTCGCTGCCCTGGCGGCCTTCTTCACCGGCCTCGACGAGCCCTGGTGGCTGGTCCCGCTGCTGCTCTTCGTTCCAGACGTCTTCATGGTCGGCTACGCGAGGTCGCAACGAGCCGGAGCGATGCTCTACAACGTCGCGCACTCCTATGTGGCCCCCGCCGTACTCGGGGCGGGTGCGACCGTCGCAGGTCGGACGCTGTGGCAGGCCGTGGCACTGGTGTGGTTCGCGCACATCGGAATGGACCGCGCGTTGGGGTACGGGCTCAAGTACGAGAGAGACTTCCGGGACACGCACCTCGGACGCATCGGGCGCTGACAACCGAACGGCTCGGGCGTCCCGGGCTCGGGCCGAGCTCTCAGGCCGATCGCTCCGAGAGGCGTCGCAGCGCGGTGAGCAGCGGCCGGCGCAGGGTGCCGGAGAAGAAGTCGGCGTCGGCAGCCTCGACCAGCTGTACGCAGTCGGAGGCGAGCTCGGCGCCGTGTCGGGTGACTGTGACGCGGCGGGCCCGTGCGTCGGTGGGGTCTGCGTGGCGTACCAGCAGCTCCCGCTGCTCCAGGACGCGCAACACCTGGCTGGTCATCATGGTGTCGATCCCGGCGTGCGCGGCGAGCTGCTGCTGGGTGGGCGGCGTGCAGTGAGTGGTTCCCCACCACCAGGCACTGGTCAGCACGACGAACTGCACGTGGGTCAGTCCGTGTGGCTTGAGGGTGGCCGTCATCAGACGCCGCCAGCCCAGGCTGACCCGCCACAGCAGGAAGCCTGGGCTGTCCCCGGGCTCGAGCGGCGTCATGCCGACCGGACGGTGTCGGCGCGCGCCGCGAGCGCCTCGATCACCTGCGGGAAGTCGCCGCTGACCTGCGGCCCCACGACCGCGCCCAGCTCCTCGGCGCGGGGGCCGTCGACCTCGCACCGGTAGACAATCCGGGTGCCGCCCTGTCGGGCCGGCTCCAGCCAGTGGCCGACCCGGACCGTGACCCCCAGGTCCGGCAGCGGCGTCTCGTCGACGAACCCGCGCCCCGGCTGGACGTCGAGCAGCGTGAAAGCCAGCTCCTCGCCGTCGGGCATGACCATCACCGCAGAGGTCCCGGCCGCGAAGGGACCGTGCAGCTCGGCCCGGGCCACGCCCGGGTTCCACTCGTGCCAGTGCTCAACGTCCGCGAGCACCGTGAAGAGCCGGTCGCCGCTGGCCGGCGACGTCGCGTCGTACTCGATGGTCCACATGGTCAACACCTCCAGGAAGTCGACGAGAAATCTATGCACGCATATTACCTGCGCACATAGCAGGTGTCAATCGCCTGACTCAGGCGCTGGATCCGCCGATGGCCGCCGTTGGCGAGCGTCAGCGGACGGGTGTGATGGCCGGTAGGCGACAGAGCACGTGGATCGAGGCTTCAGCGGCTCAGCGTCGTTCGTGCCACAGCGCCAACCCGGTGCGCGAGGTCAGGTCGAGCTTGGTCAGGATCCTGCTGACGTGGTTCTCGACGGTGCGCTCGGACAACGTGAGCCGTCGCGCGATGGCGGCATTGCTCATCCCCGAGGCCACCAGCGCCGTGACCTCGGCCTCGCGAGCGGTGAGCACGCCGTCCGGACCGGCTGACCCCAGCAGAGCCTCGAGCTGGCCGACCAGCGGCGTCATGCCGAGTCGCCTCGCCAGGTCGAGGGCTCGATGGGCGTGCTCGCGGCGCGCGCGGGAGCGGGTCGGGTGGAGAGCCGCGAGCTCGGCGAGCACGTAGGCCATCGAGGGGAGCGCGTGGAGCTCCTCGGCCCGGGCCAGGGTCGACCGCAGGTGACCGTCTGCCGCGGTCGGGTCGCCGAGGGCTCGCGCCAGGCGACCGAGGACCAGGCCGACGGGGCCTTGGTACGGCGCGTGGGCGTGGGCGATGACGTGCTGGCGCTCATAGGGCAGCAGGGTCGCGTACAACGTCGCCGCGCTGGCCTCGTCGCCCAGCCAGGCGGCGACCTCGGCGCCGTCCGCGACCGTCATCAGGAACTCCGGCGCCTCCGGCGGCACGGTCGTCGCGTGCGACGCCACCGCTCGCCACTCGTCGGCGGCCTCAGCGCGGCGCCCAGAGCCCACGAGGGCCACGCAGAGCCAGGTGCGTGCGACGAACGGCAGGTGCTCGACCTGCTGGCGCACAGCCTCGAGCATGGACTCCCCGATGCCCTGATGGCGTGCGACCTCGAACGCGAACGGCAACCTCAGGAAGTCCGCGTCACCATGCTGCCCGCCGATCCGGGCAGCGTCCTCGGCGAGGCGTACGACGTCGTCGAACCGGCCGTCGAGGAGCGCCTGCGAGGCCCGCACCAGCCGCACCCGCGACTGCCAGGCCGGACCCAGCCGCTCGGCGAGCACCGTCAGGGCGGCCAGCTCGCCCAACAGCTCGACGCGTCGGCCGGTGGCGGCGTGGACATCCATCGACCACAGCCGGCCCCATGCCTGCATCTCCCGGTCACCGCTCGAGACGGCCAGCGCGGTGACGCGGCGGGCCAGCCCGAGGCGGTCGTCCGCGCAGAGCGGGTCTCGCAGGGCGGCGATGCGCGCCTGGATCTCGACGACCTCGGACTCCGCATCGGTCCCGTCCTCGATGACGACCGGCTGGTCCGCGCGGAACACGTCGCGGGTCGCCTCGACCTGCGCCGCCACTCGCTGCGCCCCCTCCTGTCCGGCTCCTCCGGCGCGAAGCAGCAAGGCGAGCGCCTCGATGGCCAACGCGTGCACCCGCGCGCGGAGCAGCGGATCGAGCGGTCCTCGGACCAACGTCGCCGCCGCCACGACCAGCGACGGATCCAGGCTTCCGGTGCTGCCTTCGACGACCGCGGCGCAGCTGCGAACCGCGTCGGATACCGCTCCCGCCGCGTACCGCTCGCGCGCTCGCTCGAGCTGTTGATGGAGGTCGTCCTGCATGCGCCCCACGGTAGGGCGCGGGGATGCCGGGCGTCGCCGCCCGTTCGACGGGCCCGTCGCGCGGCCGGGTTGAGTGGTTCCCCTCATGTCGACCCGGCTCGGGTCTTCCTACCGTGGAGGCCACCAGCAGGCCGTCGCAGGAGGCCCTTCATGACGACCCACTCCACGCCGCCGAACACCACGGTTCAGCCGCAGCGCGACCTGCGTGCGGCACTCGCACCGGGCTTGCTCCTCATCATCGCCGCTGCCGTGCAGGGCGACGGCGCCCTGGTCACGGCCGCCCATCGCAGCTCTTCGCCGGTCTCCGAGGAGCAACTGTCCTTCCCCTGGGCGGACGCCACCGCGATCACCACCTCCCTGATCTGGGCGACCACCCAGGTACTGCTCGTGATCGGCCTGACGGGATTCGTGCGCAGTGGCGCGGCGCCCACCAGGGTGGGCCTGGTCGGCGGACGCCTCGCCGTCGCGGGCGCCGCGCTGTATGTGGTGGCACACGCGCTGACGCTGGTCGGGTACGACGCCGCCCTCGGCGACCCGCTCGCCGTCGTCGTGCTGGCCTGCTTCGGCGTCGGCACGGTGGTCACCGCGATCGGCCTGGTCATCGCCGGCACCGTGGTGCTCAGGGCAGGCGTCTGGTCGGGATGGCGGCGCTACCCGCCACTGACCCTCGGAGTCTGGATGGTCGCGATGATGCCCCTCCAGTTCACCCCTGCCCTGCCGGTCGCCGTCGGCATCTACGCACTCGCGGCCATGGCGCTCGGTCTGGCCATGATCACCGAAGCCCTGGTCCGGGAGCCACCGCGGTGACACCGCGATGACCACTGCGGTGACCACTGCGGTGACCACGACGCCGCGCGGCGGCCGCGCTCGCCGCCACCGCCGGGCTCGGCTCGGCATCCCCGGCGTCATCGGCGTGCGCCAGTCCGCCCAGAGGCAAGGGGGCGCGCCCGCCGGACGCGGTCAGGAGGGCGCTGACACGCGGGCGGCGGCACCTGGTCGCCAAGCCTCGACCGACTGGGCTGGTCCGGTTCAGCGGACTCCCCGGACGGGCAGGATTGCCGCGGCGCCGCCGAGCGCGCAGGCACCGGCCACTGCGAACAGCACGCTGTAGCTGCCGCCTCCGGCCGCGAGGATGGCCGGCGCGATGCCGGGGGCGAGTGAGAACGGGAGGGCGCCGGCGATGTTGAGGACGCCGAGGTCCTTGGCGGCATGGTCGGGGTCGGGCAGCACGTCGACGACGAGCGCCAGGTCGACGGCCATGTACATCCCGAACCCGACTCCACTGGCGGCCATGCCGACCAGGTACCCGTCGAGGTTCCCGGCGGAGGCAACCAAGAACAGGGCGAGGCCGTAGATGACGGCGGCGGTCAGGACGAACATCTTGCGGCGGCCGGTGCGGTCCGAGAGCCGGCCGGTGGCCAGAGCCGTGGTCACCAGCGCCACCGACTGGCATACGGTGCCGAGGTAGATCTGCTGTGGCACGTCGTCCTCGCTGCTGCCGAGGTGCTCGAGCAGGTAGTAGGCCTGGTAGGTGGCGAGGAAGGCGTACGCGGTGATCAGCAGGAACCGGCTGGTGAACGCCCACGCGAAGTCGGGGCTGGTGCGTGGGTTGACGTAGAACGTGCCGAGGAGCTCCCGTGGGGACCACGCGGGCTTGTGGGCGTGGTCGAGTCGGCGGTCGTCGAGCCGGATGGCGAACACGACGACGAAGAGCCCGCCGACGGCGCACGGGACGAGCAGCATGGTGAGCTGGCTCTGGTCGAACCGCTGGACGAGGAAGGTGCCCGCCACGGAGGCGACCGGAAGGCAGGTGGCCAGCATGCCGGAGACGAGGCCGCGTTGACTGGTGGGGACCTGGTCGGGCATGACGGCGGCCAGCGCGGCGAGGAGGGCGTTGAAGGACACCTGGGCGATGCACCAGCCGATGAGGACGACGGTGACGGTGGGTGCGAGCGCGACGGTGAGGATGCCCAGACTGCCTGCAGCCAGGCCGGCCATCATCCAGGGCCTGCGCATCCCCCACGGCGAGCCGGTGCGATCGCTGAGCCTGCCGAAGACCGGGTTGGCGACCATCGCGAGCAGGGAGCCGATGCTGGCGACCAGCGCGAGCTGGCCGGGGGCGTCGTCGATGCCGACCAGGTCGTTGACCTTCAGTGCCAGCGAGACCAGCAGCGGGGCCAGGAACAGCAGAGACGTGCCGGCGTAGGCCAGCATGTACAGGGCGATGAAGCCCCACCCGACATGAGTGGGCCCCCCGTCGGCGACCGGGATGACGAGACGCTCGTCCGTGCGAGGCCGGCGCCGAGTCTCGGCCGGCTGGTTCGGGTGTGGACGACGCATGCGCTGGCCCCGTCTGGTTGGCGTGCCCGTGAGGTCGGGCACCGTTCCAGCATCCCCCGGATGCGGCGGGCGTGCGGGAAGCGGAGCGAAGAACCCGCTCCCGACACGTCGGTGACGCCGGGCCGAGCCAGCCCAGGGTGGGTCGTCGGTCACCGGGGGCGTGCGGTGAGGAGCCGGGCCCGGAGCCGGTGCAGACGCGGCATCAGGCCGTAGATGACGATCGGGACCGCGACGGTGGCGAGGACGAAGGTCCGCAGGATGCCGGGGGCGTCGGCGAGCAGGTCCCCGAGGAGAAGGTTCAGCACGGTCAGGGTGGGGAACACGGCGACCCAGATCATCAGCGCGAGCTGGTGCTTGGTCGGCGGCGGGAGCTGGACTGCCTGGTGGGCGGCTTGGACTCGGGACATGGCGTTGCTCCTGGTATGGGTGGGTGCGGGTCAGGCGGGGGGCCGCCTGCGGTACTGGGTCAGCGCGCGTGCGGTGTCCTCCTCGACCAGGTCGTTGTTGATCGCGATCGCGGCCGCTGAGCCCTCACCGGCGGCGGTGACGACCTGGGCGCGCGGGTTGGCCGCGTTCCCGGCAACGAACACGCCGGCCACGCTGGTCTGACCGACGCTGTCGGCGACGACCCACCCGTTCTCGTGGGTGGCGCACCCCAGGCCGACCAGCAGGTCGCTGTTGGGGAGGAAGGTGGGGCGGACGAACACGGCGGTGCGGGGCACCAGCTGGCCGGTCTCGAGCTCGATGCCGGTGAGCCGGTCCTCGGTGACGACCAGCCGGGCCAGCGGGCCTCCCACGACGCCGACGTCCCGGGCGGTGAGCTGCTCGCGCTCCTCGGCGGACAGCCGGCTGGTGTGGTCGAAGTAGACGACGTCGGGCGTCCACTGGCGTACGAGCAGGGCATGGGCAACGGCTTCGGGGGTGCTGCCGAGGACGCCGAGCGGCTGGTCGCGGACCTCGTACCCGTGGCAGTACGGGCAGTGGAGCAGGTCGCGGCCCCAGCGTTCGGCGACGCCGGGAATGTCGGGGAGCTCGTCGCGCAGTCCGGTGGTGACCAGGACCCGGCGGGCGCTCATCGCCCGGCCGTCGTCGAGCGTCGCGTCGAACCGAGGACCGCCCGGTTCGCCGTCGGCGACGGGGCGGATGTCGGCAACGGTGTGGGCGAGGAGCTCGCCGCCGTAGCTGGTGACCTCGTCCCGGCCCTGCTCCAGCAGGGTGGCGGGTGAGGCGCCGTCCCAGCCGAGGAAGCCGTGCATGTGCGCGGCCGGGGCGTTGCGCGGCTCGCCTGCGTCCACGACGGCGACGCGGCGGCGGGCGCGGGCAAGGACGAGGGCGGCGGAGAGGCCGGCGGCGCCTCCGCCGACGACCAGGACGTCGTGGTTGTTCATGTCCCCCAGGGTGGCCCGGCGCCGGCGATGCGACAACGTTTGTTGCTGTTTCCGGGACGCCGGGGTGGAATGGGCGGGTGAGCGGCGACCCGACCGGCCCGACGGAGCACCCCTCCACGATCCACGCGGCTCTCGACGGGGTGGCGCCACGGCTGCGTCGGGTCCGTGAGCAGCGGGGGTTCACGCTGACCGAGATGTCGGAACGGACCGGGATCTCCAAGAGCACCCTGTCGCGGCTCGAGAACGGTCAGCGCAAACCCAGCCTGGAGCTGCTCCTGCCGCTGGCCCAGGCCTACCGGGTGCCGCTGGACGACCTGGTCGGCGCCCCGGAGGTGGGTGACCCGCGGATCCGGCTCAGGCCCCGGCGGGTCAACGGCCGCACCGTGCTGCCGCTGACCCACCCGGGCGGGGTTCAGGCGTGGAAGATCGTGATCCCCAAGTCCCAGACCAGCCCGGAACCGCGTGCCCATGACGGGTTCGAGTGGTTGTACGTCCTGGCCGGTCGGATGCGGCTCGTCCTCGGCGACCAGGATCTCGTCCTCGGGGTCGGCGAGGCAGCCGAGTTCGACACGCAGGTGCCGCACTGGTTCGGCAGTACCGGCGAGGCCCCCGCTGAGGTGTTGAGCATCTTCGGCCGGCCCGGCGAGCGAGTGCACGTCCGCGCCGAACATCACGGCGACGGCCAGGGATAGCCGGTGCGGATCGCACGCACGGGCAGCTGGGGGCGGCGATGACCGGCCCGCTGGTCGAGACCAAGCTGTTCGTCCCCACCTCTCGGCCGGGGCTGGTGGCGCGGCCACGGCTCATCGAGCGGCTCGCCCACGGCCCCTCCGAGGACGCGCGTCGGTTGGTCCTGGTCTCGGCCCCGGCCGGGTTCGGCAAGACCACCCTCCTGCGGACCTGGCTGACCGGCCCGGACAGCGAGGCCGGCACCGTCGCGTGGGTCTCCCTCGACGAGGCGGACCGGCATGCGGCCACGTTCTGGACGTATGTGGTCGCCGCCCTCGACCGAGCGGTCCCGGGGATCGGCGCAGGCGCCCTGCCGCCGCTGCAGGCGGGCCAGGAGCCGACCCACGAGCTCCTCTCCGGCCTCCTCAACGAGCTGAGCGTGCTGCCGGGCGAGGTCACCCTGGTTCTCGACGACTACCACCTGGCCGACGGGCCCGGCGTCCAGCCAGGGATGAGCTTCCTCCTCGACCACCTGGCCCCACAGGTCCACCTGGTCATCAGCACCCGCGCCGACCCCGCCCTGCCGCTGGCTCGGCTACGCGCCCGCGGCGAGCTTACCGAGGTCCGCGCAGCCGACCTGCGCTTCACCACCGACGAGGCAGGCGCGTACCTCAACGAGACCAGCGGACTGAACCTCACCGCGGCCGACATCGGCACGCTCGAGGAACGCACCGAGGGCTGGGTCGCCGCCCTCCAGCTGGCCGCACTGTCCCTCCGTGGCCGCGAGGACGCGTCCGCGTTCATCGCCGGGTTCGCCGGCGACGACCGCTACGTCGTCGACTACCTGCTCGAAGAGGTCCTCGACCGACAGCCCCAGCCGGTACGACGCTTCCTGCTCGAGACCAGCGTCTTGGACCGGCTCACCGGCCCGCTGTGCGACGCCGTGACCGGCGAGACCGGCGGCAGGACCATGCTGGAGCGCCTCGACCGGGCCAACCTGTTCCTGGTCCCTCTCGACGACCAGCGGCGCTGGTACCGCTACCACCACCTCTTCGGCGACCTGCTCCGTTCGCGCTTGGCCGACGAACACGTCGCAGCCGACGGCGGGACCGCGGAGCTGCACCGGCGCGCCAGCCGCTGGTACGACCAGGCGGGCGAACCGGTGCCCGCAGTCCGGCACGCGGTGGCCGCCGGCGACACCGAACGCGCGGCCGAGCTCGTCGAGCTGGCGGTCCCCCGGCTGCGCCGGAACCGGCAGGAGGCGACACTCTGCCAGTGGATGGGTGACCTTCCCGACGACGTGGTCGAGCGGCGGCCGGTCCTCGCGATGGGGTTCGTCGGGGCCCTGATGGCCAACAACGACTTCGCGGACGTCGACCGCCGGCTCGACCACATCGAGCAGACCCTGAACACCCAGGACCAGGCGCACACGAGCCGGACCGCAGGAATCCGGACTCCGCTCGTCGTCGTCGACGAGGAGGAGCTTGCCCGGCTGCCCGGCGAGATCGAGCTGTACCGGGCCGGCCTGGCACTCCTGGCCGGCGACCCGGCCGCCACCTTGGACCACGCCCAACGGGCGGTCGACATGGCGCCCACGCGTGACGACCTGACGCGTGCCTCGGCCGCCGCCCTGTTCGGGCTCGCGTCGTGGACCACCGGCGACCTCGAGGCCGCCCACCGCGGCTACACCGACGCCGCCGACGGGCTACGACGCCTCGGCCACCTCTCGGACGTGCTCGGCTGCACCGTCACCCTCGCCGACCTCGAGACCACCTACGGCAGGCTGCGCCAGGCCCAGCAGTCCTACCGACGCGCGCTCGACATCGCCACCCACCAAGACCCGGGCATGCGGGGGGTCCGGGACATGCACACGGGCCTGGCCCAGCTCGCGATCGAACGCAACGACCTGACCACCGCCCGCGAACACCTGCGCCGCTGCGAGGAGCTCGGCGAAGCGGCCGGACTCCCGCAGAACCCGTACCGGTGGCGACTGACGATGGCACTCCTCCGGGAAGCCGAGGGCGAACCCGACACCGCGCTCGCGCTACTCGCCGACGCCCAACGCGTCTACGTCGCCGACTTCCAGCCGAGCTGGCGGCCCATCCCGGCCCTGCGAGCACGGATGCTGGCCAGGCACGGAGACCTTCCCGGCGCGCTGGACTGGGCGCGCCAACACGCCGTGAGCGTCGACGACGAGCTGTCCTACCTGCGCGAGTACGAGCACGTGACCCTGGCCCGGGTCCTGCTCGCCCGACACGCCGCGGACGGGTCCGCACGCTCGCTGGCCGATGCGGTCGGGCTGCTTCAGCGCCTCTTGGCATCGGCCGAGGGAGCCGGCAGGGCCGGGACCGTCATCGAAGTCCTGGCTCTGCAGGGGCTCGCACACCGGGCAGCCGGCCGACACGCGGAGGCGCTCACGGTGACGGAGCGTGCGCTGACCATGGCCGAACCCGAAGGCTACGTCCGGGCCCTCGCCATGCACGGTGAGCCGATGGCCGCGCTGCTCACAGCCCTGGACCGGCGCCGACCCGACTGGGCGTACCTGGGCAGGGTTCTCGACGCCACCCGCAGCCCGGCGCCGGAGCGGACCCCGGCGTCCCCGCCCGCGTCGGGCCGACCCGTCCCGGACCGCCTCGTCGACCCGCTCACCGACCGGGAGCGAGACGTGATGCGACTGCTGGCCAGCGAGCTCGACGGACCGGCCATCGCCCGCCAGCTCGTGCTCTCGCTGAACACGGTGCGAACCCACACCAAGAACATCTACGCCAAGCTCGGCGTCACCAGCCGGCGAGCCGCCGTCAGCCGCGCCCACCAGCTCAACCTGCTCTCCCGCACCAGCCCCCGCTGACTCACGGTCACGGACGGCTCCGAGTGACCGGCGACCCCGACTGACCGGGCGCGAAGCTCACCATCAACCTCACCACACGATGTGATCCGCCCTCACCACATCGGCTCCTACCTTCGGACATCAAGACGGAACCCCCAGCGGAACCCGTGAACAGCGACCGAGGAGCACCCGTGAACACGCCCAGCACCGGCCAGCCGCACGAGGGCAGCTGGTACGAGATCCGCCTCGCCGGGCGGCTCGAATCCCGATGGTCGGCGTGGTTCGACGGGCTCACCCTCACCGCCGGAGACGACGGCACCACCACCCTCCGAGGTCCGGTCGTGGACCAGGCCGCCCTGCACGGGCAGCTGCAACGCCTCCGCGACGTCGGCCTCCCCCTGATCTCGGTCAACCCAGTCGAACCCGACCCCCAACCCCACCCGGAAGAAACCGACCACAGCCCAGGAGACCAGTCATGACCACGACCACCCGACCCGCAACCACGCGCGTGTCCGCCGACCCGACCCGCAACCACTCCCGAGCAGCTGGCGCCTTCTACCTGCTCACCTTCGCCGCGTCCATCCCCGCCCTGCTCATGATCCGGTCGGTCGTGAGCCCCGACCTGACCGTGGCAAGCGGCCACGACAACCGGCTCCTTGGCGCGGGGTTCCTCGACTTCGTCAACGCGATCGCCGGCATCGGCTCCGCCGTCGCCCTCTACCCGGTCTTGAAACGGCAGAACCAAGCCATGGCGCTCGGCCTGGTCATGTCCCGCATGACCGAAGCCGCCATCATCATGACCGGCGTCGTCAGCCTGCTGGCCCTCGTCACAATGCGCTCCGACGTCGCCGGCGCCGACCCCGCCATCAGCCAAGCCCTGGTCGCGGTCCGCGACTGGACCTTCCTGTTCGGTCCCGGGTTCATGGCCTCCTGTAACGCCGTGCTGCTCGGCACCCTGATGTACAAGTCCGGTCTGGTCCCGCGGATCATCCCGATCATGGGCCTGGTCGGTGCCCCGCTGCTGCTCGCCGCGAACACCGCCACCTTGTTCGGTCACAACGAGCAGACCTCCGGGATCAGCATGCTCGCCACCCTGCCGATCGCCGCGTGGGAGCTCTCGGTCGGCACCTGGATGCTGGTCAAGGGGTTCCGCCCCTCCCCTGTCACCGCCGGCCTCACCAAGGTCGGCTGACGGACCCGACTCCTACCCCACGGGGACACCGATGCCGGCGCCCGTCCCGGCGCCGGTGTCAGGTTGCCGTCAGCCGATCATCAGCGCCTCCGAGGACGGTAAGCGCATGCGCATCGACATCGAGGCCCTGCTCCGTCGGCTGATCGGCGGCGACGACTCGGCGCCGGCCGCGATCCTCGATCTGGCCCAGACCAGCAAGGCTCCCCGGCTGCTGGTCGCGGCAGCCCTCGTGGCCGATGATCCGCAGCCGTACCTGACCCGGGCCGCGACGAGCGCCACGGCGACCAGGGACCGGCAGCTCGTCGCGCTCGCCACCGCCCACGTCAACGACGACGCGGACCTGCTCGACGCCCTGGCTCGCGACCACCTCTCGGATCATCCCGACAGCGTCCTCGCCGCCTGGATAGCAGGCCAGCACGCCCCCACCGGCGTTCCACAGCCCGACCAGTCCTGATCTCGGACCGACGAGAGGAACGGCACGATGTTCGCTACCCGTTCGAAGAACCGTCACGACCGGCTCGAGCACGCGCCCGGCGGGTCGCTCACCCAGCGGCTCGCCCGGTCGGCTGCGGTGCATCCGTGGCGGGTCGTGGTCGCCTGGGGGCTGATCCTGCTGGCGTCCATGGTGGCCATCGCGACCCTGATCGGGTCGGCGTTCACCTCCGACGGCAGCATCACCAGCAACCCCGAGTCGGAGAGAGCCGCGCAGGTCATGGGCGAGAGCTTCGCCCAGGGTGACCGGATCGACGACGCCGTCATCATCTACTCCGCCGACCTCACCGCCGAAGCCCCCGAGTTCCAGGCCTTCGTCGCCGGCGTTCGGTCCTCGATCGAGGCCACCGGCGCCGCAGAGACGGTCCGGGACCCCTACGTCGCCGACGGGTCCGGGATCTCCGCCGACGGGCACGCCGCCGTCGTCACCCTGGTCCTCGGCCACGACTCCGCCAGCGGGATCTTGGACGTGATCGACGAAGTGGACGCCGCGGACGCCGACGCGGCGTTCGAGGTCGACATCACCGGCACCAACACCCTCGACCACGACTTCACCGAGCTCTCGGAATCCGACCTCGCCAACGGTGAGCTGAAGTTCGGGCTGCCCGCAGCGATGATCGTTCTGGTCCTGGTCTTCGGCGCCCTGGTGGCCGCCTTCCTCCCGATGAGCATTGCGATTCTGTCCATCATCGTGACCGTGGCCATCTCCTCGGTCCTCGGCCAGGTCACCTCCCTGTCCTTCTTCATCGTGAACATGATCACCGCGATGGGGCTCGCGCTCGGGATCGACTACAGCCTCTTCGTGCTGTCCCGGTACCGGGAGGAGCGGCAGGCCGGCCGCGACAAGATCGACGCCATCGTCGCCACCGGCGGCACCAGCAGCAAGGCCGTCTTGTTCTCCGGCAGCTCGTTCGTCGTGGCCCTGCTCGGCCTGCTCCTGGTTCCGGACACCATCCTGCGCAGCCTGGCCCTCGGCGCGATCATCGTCGGAGTGGTCACCATGGCCGCTGCGCTCACCTTGCTGCCCGCCCTGCTGTCCCTGATCGGCGACCGGGTCAACGCGCTGAGGCTGCCCATCGTCGGCCGCGACCACCCCGCCGAGAGCCCGTTCTGGACCCGGGCCGTCACCGCCGTGGTCCGCCGACCGGGCACCTTCCTGGCCGCCGGCCTCCTGGTCCTGCTCGCCGCCGCCCTGCCGGTGCTCGGTCTGCACACGGGCACCGCCGGAGTGAGCTCGCTGCCCGACGACAGCTACGCCAAGGCCGGCGCGCTCGCCCTGGAGCGCAGCTTCCCGGGCACCTCGACGACGGACCCCGCCCACGTGGTCATCTCCGGAGACGTCACCTCCAGCGACGTCACCGCCGCCATCGAGGAGTTCGAGGCCTCCGTTGCCGACGACCCGGACTTCGGTCCAGCGCAGCGGCAGATCGCCGAGAACGGCCAGGTCGCGGTGGTCCGCATCCCGCTGGTGGGCGACCCCGACCACGCCCAGGCCCGCCGCGGCCTCGACCGGCTCCGCACCGACCTGGTCCCCGCCGCGTTCGACGGGACCGACGCCACCGTGCTCGTTGGCGGCACCACCGCAGAGAACGTCGACTACTCCGACGTCATCAACCACTGGCTGCCGATCGTGCTCGCCTTCGTGCTCGGGTTGAGCTTCATCCTGCTCACCCTGGTCTTCCGCTCCCTGGTGCTCTCCGCCACCGCCGTGGTCCTCAACCTGCTGTCGGTCGGCGCGGCCTACGGCCTGCTCGTGCTGGTCTTCCAGCACGGGATCGGGGCCGACCTCATGGGCTTCCAGAAGGTCGAACGCGTCGAGGCGTGGGTTCCGGTCTTCCTGTTCTCGGTGCTGTTCGCGCTCTCCATGGACTACCACGTCTTCCTGCTCAGCAGGATCCGGGAACGCTACGCCCAGACCGGCGACACCAACGAAGCCGTCGTGCACGGCATTGCCGCCACCGGCCGCCTCATCACCGGCGCCGCGCTCATCATCGTGGTCGTCTTCACCGGGTTCGCCGCCGGCCAGCTGGTGATGTTCCAGCAGATGGGCTTCGGAGTCGGTGTCGCCCTGCTCGTGGACGCCACCCTGATCCGGATGGTCGTCGTCCCCGCCACGATGGCGGTCCTCGGCACGTGGAACTGGTACCTGCCCAGCTGGCTGGAATGGATGCCCGAGCTGCACGTCGAGGGAGACCCCGAAACCCTGACACCCACCGCCGAGGTGCCCGCACCCGAGGCAACACCGCGGTCCCCGATCTCGGTGTAGCGCACCGACCCGCCGGCGGCGAGCCGCCGGCCGGCGGGACAGGAGTGCACCCCACCCACGCGGGTCACCTGACACCGGCCCGATCCGGGCGGGCCTACGCTCGGGACGTGCTTACCGTGGCGGTGCTGGGTGCCCTCGTGGTCACCCGCGACGGTCGGCCCGTGCTGGTGCCCACGGGCAAGACCTCCGAGCTGGTGGTGCGCCTGGCCCTCGAGTCCGGTGAGCACGTCCGGGCCGACCGGCTCGTCGAGGACCTGTGGGCCGGCGGGGGCGTCGGCGCCCGCCGCAACACGCTGCAGTCGAAGATCACCATGCTGCGCCGGGCGCTCGGCGACCCGACCGTGGTCACCAGCCGCGACGGTGGGTACGCGCTCGCCGTGGAGCCGTCCGACGTCGACGCGCTCGCCGCCTTGAGCGCAACGGCCACGGCGTCGGGGTTGTTCGAGGCCGGGGACGACGAGGGTGCCGTCGACCTGTGTGCCTCGACGTTGCGGCTGTACCGCGGCGAGGTGCTGCAGGCCGCCGGCGACGGCGACTGGGTCACCCCGTACCGGGCCCGCCTCGAGGAGGCCCGGGCGACGCTGCTGGAGATCCAGCTCGGGGCGCGGCTGCGGCTCGGTGAGGCCGGCGACGTGATCGGGCAGCTCGAGGCGGCAGTCGCCGACCACCCCTTCTCCGAGAGCTTGTGGGAGCTGCTGTTCACCGCCCAGTACCGAGCGGGACGCCAGGCGGACGCGCTGGCGTCCTACCAGCGGGTCAAGAACCAGCTCTCGACCGAGCTGGGGCTGGACCCCCGACCCCAGCTGCAGGAGCTCGAGCGCAGGATCCTGGTCCAGGACGCGGCTCTCGACGTCCCCGCGCGCCCCATCGCCTGGAACCGAACGCCACGGCGGGCCGGGAACCTCCCGTCGATGGCGGCGGAGCTGGTCGGCCGCGAGGACGAGGTGGCCGCCGTGTCCGGCCTCCTCGCCCGCGAACGGCTGGTGGAGGTCGTGGGGCCAGGGGGTATCGGGAAGACGGCGGTCGCCCTGGCGGTCGGCCGCGAGCTGACCTCGACCTCACCGCCGGCGACCGACGGCGTCTGGCTGGCCCGGCTCGAGAGCGCCACCACGCCGGACCAGGTCGTCGACGTTCTGGTCGCCGCGGTCGAGGGCCCCGGTGGAGAGCCGGCGTTGTTGGAGTCGTTCAGGGACGGCTCCGCGGTGGTCATTCTCGACAGCTGCGAACACGTCGTCGACGCGGCCGCCGACCTGGCAGTGCGACTCCTCGACGCCGCCCCGGGGTTGCGCATCCTGTGCACCAGCCAGGTCCCACTCGATGTCGACGGCGAAGCCGTCTTCGAGCTCGCCCCGCTGGCGCTCGCCGACGCCGTCGAGCTGTTCACCCGCCGCGCCGCGGCCCAGGACCGAAACCGCGCCAAGGCTCCCGACGCCGCCGTCGTGCGCGACCTGTGCCGGTCCCTGGACGGGCTGCCGCTCGCGATCGAGCTGGCTGCGGCCCGCACCAAGACGCTGTCGGTCGAGGAGATCACCCAGCGCCTCGACGACCCGTTCCTGGTCCTGGCCGACCCAACCAGCCGCAGGCCGGAACGACGTCGGTCGCTGCGGTCGACCATCTCGTGGAGCTACGGCCTGCTGTTCCCCGACGACCAGCGCGGCCTCTGGGCACTGGCCACGTTCGCAGGCGGGGCCCCCCTGCCGGCGGTGGAGTCCGTCCTCGAAGCCCTCGACGTGCCGTCAGCCGCGGCGATCGACGTGGTCGGCCGGCTCGCGAGCCGCTCCCTGGTCACGCTCGACGACGTGGGAACCACTGCTGATGCGGGCGGGGGCCATCCGGTGCGGTACCGGCTGCTGGACAGCATCCGGGCGTTCGCGCTCGAGGCCATGACCGCCGCCGGGCTCGCCGAACGCGCCAGAGCGGCGCACGCCGCCTGGTTCGCCGAGGCCGCCGAGTCCTCCACCCAGGGTGTGCGCGGCGCCGACCAGGCCGAGCACCTCGCCTTCGCCCGGACCGAGCGCGCCAACATCGACGCGGCACTGGCCTGGGCCGCCCAGCAGGACCCGATGCTGGCACTGCGCATCGTGAACGGGTTCGGCTGGGCCTGGGTCGTCCTCGGCGACAGCAGGGGGGCCCAACGGCTCCTGACCGCCCTGACCGCCGCCGGCGACTCCGCTTCACCCCGGGACCGGGCCAACGCCCTCCTGCTGGCGGCGTGGATCGAGGCGTCGACCGGCCACCTCGACCTCGCGCGTCGCCACATTGCGGCAGCCTCCGAGCTGGCCGAGGCGACCCACGACCCCGACCTGCAGGCCCGGTGCAGCTACTACCTCGCCTACGTCGTCTCCCATCACGGCGAGTTCTGCACCGCGCTCGAGCTCACCGACCGAAGCCGAGCCATCTACGACACGATGGACCGGCCGTGGGAGCAGGCCGCGAACGGGCTCTTCGCGGCCCGAGCGGCGATCTCCGCCGGTGACGAACCCCTTGCCGTCGACGCCGCCGGGCGGGTGCAGCGCTGGCTGGAGGAGGTCGAGGACCCCTGGCTGCAGGTCCGCGGTGAGGCGGTGCTCGGCGAGCTGGCCCGGCTCCAGCACCGGTTCGACCACGCCGTCCACCACCTCGGCCGCGCGGCCGACCGGTCGCGACAGCTCGGGTTCGCCCAGACCGAGGCCTACCAGACCACCAGCCTGGGCCGGGCCCAGTGCCAGGCCGGGGACTACGACACCGGCGCCGCAACCCTGGAGCTCGCGATCGAGAAGGCCCAGGCCACCGGCGACGTGCGTCTCGCGGCGCTCGGTCGTGTGCACCTGGGTCGTGTGCTGAGGGCGACCGGACGGGACGACCTGGCGCGTGAGGCCCTGGAAGCCGCCACCACGTGGCACCGGCACGCCGGCGGTGGGGAGCTGGCTGCGCTCGGTGAGTGCCTGCTGGCCGCCATGGACGCTGCACGCGGAGACCCCGGTGCTGGACAGCGGCTCGAGACCCTGCTCGACCAGGCCCGGGACGCGGGCGACGCCCCGGTCGAGGTGTTCGCTCTCGACGCACTCGCTCGCGTCGCCGCCGCCAGCGGCGACACCCGCACCGCCCGGGGCCTGTGCGAGGACGCTGACCGGCAGATGGACTCCGCCTCCCACTTCATCACCGACCGTGACCGCACCGACGCGCGGTGGGTCAGGCAGGTCGGGTGAACGGACCTACGGAAGCCCAGAGCGTCGATGGGTGACCACGCGCTGCTCCTCGGGTAGGGCCGCGACCACGACGGGCGCCTCGCCGGCCTGCACCGCAGCGGCAGCTTCCGCGGCCCGGCGTGCCCGGGCACCCCGCTCGTGGACCACGAGGAACGCCAGCAGCCCGCTCATCGAGATCGCGATACCGAGCGCCTGCCGCTGCCGCAGGACCTCGCCCAGCAGCAGGAACGACCACACGACGGCCATCGCGGGCTGCACCACCTGAGCAATCCCGATCGTGCCGATCTGGATCGTCTTCTGGGCGAACACCAGCATCCCGTGAGCCGCGACCCCGGTGAGGAAGGTGAGCAGCAGCGTGTAGGTCCAGCCGGTCGCGCTCATGCCGAACACGTCCCCGTTGGCGAGTGCCAGCGGGAGCACCGACACCGCCGCGATCGGGCTGACCGTCGACATGAAGGTGGCCACGTCCATGTCGCGGCGGTAGTGCCGGGTCGTCACGACGTATCCGGTCCACAGCAGCATCGCCAGGACGCCGAACACGTTCCCGCGCAGCGAGGCGTCCCCGTTCGGTGGGGCGCTGAACAACACGATCACCGCGCCGCCGAACGCGACCAGCGCGAACATCAGCGCCTTGGGGTTGACGTACTCCTCGAACAGCACGGCCCCGAGCGGCACGACCAGGAACGGCGAGAGCGACCCGATGAGTGCCGCGTTGGCGACGCTGTTGTGCGTCGCGCCGGAGAAGAACGTCGCCAGGTTCAGACCGAAGAACACTCCGGGCACGAACGCCTGGCGCACGTGCCGCCAGGTGACGCGTCGGCCCGTGCTGCGCAGATAGAGGTTCCACACGACGCTGACTACCGTCATCCTCCAGAAGGCGACGAGGACGCCGGGTGTCTCAGCGCGCTTGACCAGCGTCGAGCTCAGCGAGAACGCGATGACCAGCCCGATGACGGCGAGGACTCCCCACGTCCGTGCGCTCACCGAGTGCCGGGCAGGGAGCCGTCCGAACAGACGTGTCCTCGACGTCGCCGCCGCTCGAGGGGGATCTCGCTGGCGGTGGTCTCGCTGGGATGCTCGCATCGGCTTCGACCGCCCTACCCCAAGGGCGGGCATCGCCGACAGGCTGACCGGGTGCCGGGCTGCATCGCCTCCGGACACTCACAGTAGCGACTCCGGGTCCGGCCGAGTCCCGGCCCGGAGCGGCCACCTCACCAGGGCAGGCCGACCCCGGTCAACAGCCGGTGGTGCGGTCAGCGTGGCCATTCGTCGGCGAGGACGGCGTAGGTGACGACATCGAGCCACTGCCCGGACCGGTGCAGCGACTCGGCGACGGCGTGGCCCTCGCGGCGCATCCCGACCCGGTCCATCAGCCGCCAGGAGGTGTCGTTGGCGAGGAAGCAGTTCGCGACCACGCGGCGTACGCCGAGCTCGTCGAAGCAGTGGGCCACCAGTGCCCGGACGGCTTCGGTGGCGTACCCGTGTCCGGTGTGGGCCGGGTCGAGCACCCAGCCGAGCTCGGCCTGCGCCCCCTTCGCCGGGTCGGCGACCTCGGCCTGGGCCCAGGCGTCCTCGACGCGGAGCATGAGGTCCCCGACGACCTCGCCGTCGTGCTCGACGATGACGGTGGCGGCGAGCCGGGCGGGGGCGGCGAACGTGGCCCGGTAGGCCTCTTCGTCGCTCGGGATCTCGGTCAGCCACTCCCCGACGGAGTGCAGGCGCCGGTACGCCCAGGTGGCCTCGGCGTCGTCGGCGGTGGCGGGACGCAGCGTGAGCCGCTCGGTGCGCATCGGGCCTTCGAGAGCCGGACGGCCGGTCGCCACGGTGGCCTCCGCTGCCGCGTCGAGGGGGTCCACGGCGCGCAGGGACAGCAGGATCGCGCCGAGGTCGCGTACCCGGGCGAGTACGCCGTGCAGCTGGGCCTGGTCGGCCACCGGTCCGGTCACGGTGGTGGTCCCGTCGTCGCCGCGGGCCAGGGTGAGGCCGCCGAGCATGGCGGACCAGTGGTCGTCGAGGTGGCCGGCGAGCCGGAACTGGTATGTCGTGCTGCCCGGTGACGTGATGGTGGTCGCGGTGGTCATGACGGTACTCCAGTGGGTGCGGTGCGCGATGTCGTGCCGCTGGTGCGCGAGCGCGTGTGGCCGGGGCGGCGAATGATCCACTCGGCGACGGCGAGGTTGACGACCCAGGCGGCGCCCTTGGCGAGGTCGCCGGCGACGACGCCGGTGCCGAAGATGGCGCCGCCGAAGCCTTCGGTGAACACCTGGGTGCCGGCCGCCAGCCCGATCGCGTAGGCACGGATCAGCCAGGTTCGGTGGGCGGTGATGTCGCGGCGGCGGATGGCGGTGAACCCGAGCACCAGGCAGGCGGCCATCGCCGAGGAGAACACCAGCCGCAGCACGTAGAGCAGGACACCGGTGCCGGGCTGGGCCTGGTAGAACAGGGTCAGCCAAAGCGCCGAGCCGGCCACTGCGAGCCCGGCGGCTGCCACGACTCGGCCGGCGCGACGGTGCCACGCCCGGTGCCGGCGGCGGATGCCGGGCACGAACTGGACCATGCCGACGAGCGCGAACGTGGCGGCGCCGAGGATGTGGACGACGATCGCGACCGGGAAGGCGTCGAACCGGTCGTCGGTCGGCAACAGCTCGGGGCCGCCGGCGACCTGGACCAGGCGCAGGGTGCCCGCCGCGAGCGGGACGAAGCTCAGCGCGACCAGGCCAACCGGCACGGGCCAGCCCCGGGACCGGCCCCGGGACCGGCCCCGGGACCGGCCCTGAGACCGGCCCCGGCGCTCCCGGGTCGTGGTGGCGACGGCCTGGGTGGTCATCGGGCCAGGCTGGGCTCGACGCGGGCGGTGGGCGCGGTGGTGGTCGCGGTGCGGGTCTGGGTGCGCCACAGGGAGACACCGAGACCGATCAGCGCGACACCCATCGGGACGGCCATCGGCCGGCTGAACGAGTCGGGCAGCACCGCGAGCGCGGCGGTCGAGACGGTGGCGACGGCGAGCAGCGCGGACGCCCACCGGGCCAGGAGGCCGGCGCGGAACAGCGCGATGCCGAAGAGCAGCCCGCCGACGATGTAGCCGGCACCGGAGACGTCGAACACCACCTGCATTCCGCCGATGTCGCCGGCCGGGCTGTTGCCCATGGCCGCGTCGATGAAGTCCTGCACGTACCCGGGGTCGGTCTTGGCGACGGTTGGGAGAACGGCGGCGACGATGACCTGGACCGCGAACAGCGCGAGGTAGCCGACGCTGAGCAGGAGGTAGCCGGCGAGGCCGAGGATGCCGAACCGGCGGCGGTTGTGGAGGAACATGCCGGCGAGTCCGGCCAGGGTCAGGACGGCCATGATGGTCTTGGCGGTCTCGCGGATCGCCATCTCGGTGGTGGCGACGTGGGCGACGTCGGCCGGCGGGTGGTTGATCTGGACGCCGATGAAGATGGCTCCGGCGACGGCGGCGCAGGCGGCGGCGGCCTTGGTGAGGCTGCTCGTGGTGATGTTCATGGTGGGGCTCCTTGGTCCTGGTTCCCGGTAGGTCTTGGGGACGTTCAGGACGCTAGGCGTGGGGTTGGTGACCCCGCATCACATGATCGGGTGACGGGCTTGGTGATTGGGTCGGCCGCGGGGATGCGCGCCGGGAGCGGCCGCCGGCCGGAAACGGTCAGGTCCGCGGGCCCTTCGCGGCACGAGAGTGTGGTTCACTGGAGGCATCGCCCCAGACCTCGGTGGTCTGCTTCCAGAGAGTGGGGCACGAACGTGGCAGCTGCCCGCGCAACCCGGATGCTCCTCGCCGAAGGCACGGCCGTCTGGCTCGCGCGGCAGAGCCTGCACCGGGTCTGCTCCTGGGGTTAGCAGACCCCGGCAGCACGTCCGCCGTCCGCTGACCCGTCTTGGGCCATCCACGGCTGCCAGCTCCTCGCCGAACGCCGGCACCGGCGGCCGGCCTCCCCCACCGCGGGGGCACTCACGCCCTCGTGACCTGCCCATACCGCGCCCACCCCCTGGCGTCGCCAGACGCCGCCCCCGACCCGAGGAGAACGACATGCTGGTACGTCTGGCCGACTGGTGCTACCGACGGCGCCGGCTCGTGCTCGTCGCCTGGGTCGTCGCTCTCGTGGGCGGCTTCGCCCTGGCCGCGGGGTTCGGCGGCGAGCTCAAGCAGGACTACCTGCAGCCGGGCTCGGAGTCCAGAGCCGCCGCGGACACCCTCGAGGAGAGCTTCCCGCAAAGAGCCGGCGACACCATCCAGATCGTCGTCCACTCCGACGGCGGCTTCCTCTCACCCGACGTCCAGGCACGTGCCCAGGCGATCTTCACCGACGTCGCCGGCAGCGACCACGTCGTGGCGGTCGCCAGCCCGTTCGACGCCGGCGGCGCCGCCCAGGTCTCCGAGGACGGCACCACGGCGTACGCCGAGGTCGCCCTCGACCAGCGCGACAACGACTTCACCCCCGACCAGGCCAAGGCACTGGTCGAACCCGTCCTCGCCGCCGGCGACGACACCCTCCAGGTCGAGGTCGGCGGCCCGGTCGCGGCCCTCTCCCAGACCGCACCGTTCGGCACCGAGGGCATCGGGCTCATCGCGGCCGCCGTCATCCTTCTGTTCACGTTCGGCTCCGCGGTCGCCATGGGACTGCCGCTGGTCACCGCGGTGTTCGGCCTCGGGACCGCGATCGCGCTAAGCGAGCTGCTGCGCCGGGTGGTCGACGTCCCGGACTGGGCACCACCCACGGCGGCGATGGTCGGCCTCGGCGTCGGCATCGACTACGCCCTGCTCATCGTCACCCGGTTCCGCAGCAACCTCGCCGACGGACACGAGCCGAGACCGGCCACGGTCGGCGCCATCGCGACCGCCGGCCGGGCCGTGGTGTTCGCCGGCCTCGTCGTCATCGTCTCCATGCTCGGCATCCTGCTGGTCGGCCTGGCATCGCTGAACGGGTTCGCGTTCACCGTGTCGCTGGCCGTGCTGCTGGTCATGGTCGCCTCGGTGACCCTGCTGCCGGCGCTGCTCGGGTTCACCGGCCGCAACATCGAACGGCTGCACGTGCCGTTCGTGGGCAAGAACCCGCACGCCTACGACACCTCACGCTGGTACCGGTGGAGCCGGTTCGTCCAGCGCCGGCCCTGGGTCGCCGCCATCGGCGGCCTCGCGGTCCTCCTCGCCCTGGCCGCGCCCTTCCTGGGCCTGCGGCTAGGGTTCCCCGACGCCCAGAACGACCCGCCGACCTACACCACGAACAAGGCCTACGGCCTGCTGGCCGACGGGTTCGGCCCCGGGTTCTCGGCTCCGCTGGTGCTCACCGTCCAGGGCACCTCCGACGGCGAGCTCCTCACCGCGACGGACGTGCTCGGCGACGAGCTGGCCGATGTCGACGGCGTGGCACGGATCTCCCCGGCCGTCGTCAACGACGCCGGCGACACCGCCGTGCTCACCGTGGTCCCCACCACCTCTCCGCAGGACGAGGCCACTACGGACCTGGTCGACACGCTGCGCGACACCGCCGTCCCGGACGCCGTCGCGGGCACCGGCCTGAGCGTCGACGTGGGCGGGACGCCCGCCGCGAACCTCGACATCACCCGGGGCGTCGCGGACCGCCTGCCCCTCTTCTTCGGCGGCGTGCTGCTGGTGTCCTTCCTGCTGCTGATGATGGTGTTCCGGTCCGTGCTGGTCCCGCTCAAGGCTGTGGTCATGAACCTGCTCGCCAGCGCGGCCGCCTTCGGTGTCCTCACCCTGGCCGTCAGCGGCGGCCCGCTCGGGGACCTGGTCGGCATCCCGGAGGAGACACCGGTGCCGATCCTGCTGCCGATCGGGATCTTCGCGATCCTGTTCGGGCTCTCGATGGACTACGAGGTCTTCCTGCTCTCCCGGATCAAGGAGGAGTACGACCGGACCGGTGACAACGCGCTCGCCGTCGCCGACGGCCTGGCCAGGTCCGCCCGCGTCATCACCGCCGGCGCCGCCGTCATGGTCACCGTGTTCCTCTCCTTCGCCCTCGGCGTCGACGTGTACGGGAAGATGTTCGGCATCGGCCTGGCCGCCGCCGTCCTCATCGACGCCACCATCGTCCGGATGGTCCTCGTGCCGGCGACCATGGAGCTCCTCGGCGACCGCAACTGGTGGCTCCCCGGCTGGCTGGACCGGCTGCTGCCCCACATCGACGTCGAAGGCCACGAGGTCACCGGCCACGAGCTCGGTACTCCCGGAACCACCCTCGGCGACCACCCGGCGCCGGTCGGCACCGGCAGCGCCGTATGACGTCCCTTCCGGCTCCTCGCACTCTCACCTGAGCACCCATCGGGCCTCAATGGTCATGAGCCGGCTGCTGAGGAACGGCTCGGTGATCCTGACGCCGGTGGGCTGGCCGGGTCTGCCACTTACTGGATGCCGTACGCGCCGATTCGGCGGAGGTGGCCAGGCCGGACCGGCGCCCTCACCGGCTTGACCTTGACGCTGCGTCAACCCTGCACGCTGTGCTCATGACCCACCACGCACCTGACGCCCACCGCATCGTCAGGCGCCTCCAGGAGCTGCTGGCAGATCGCGGCTGGACCGGCTGGAGCCGCATCGAGCGAGCGGCTCGCCCCCGGACCCGGTGACGCGCACTCCTCACCGACTCGGCTCACTGGGTAAGTCCCGCCCCGGCCCAATCTGAGGTGGCCGACCGATGCGGGCGGCGGGTGCGGCTTCCCATCCTGTTCGAGGCCGGTCCAGCCGGATCGCCAGACCCTTTGAGAAAGGCCACCAGATGCCCTCCCTTCGTACTCGTCAGGTCCTCACCGGACTTGCCGGACTCGCCGGCGCCGCCGGCATCATCGCCCCCGCCTTCCCGGCCCAGGCCGCGGGCCCGGTCGACGCCGCCGTCCAGGCAGCCGCGGGCAGCACGGTCACGACCGACACCGCGATCCGGTACGCCGGCCTGGGCGCCGCGGCCAACCACGTCACGGTCTCCGGCTTCGGCCCCGACCGGTTCCTGCTGACCGACACTCTTCCGATCCAGGCCGGCACCGGCTGCGCGGCCCAGACCGTTCCGGCCGGCCTCTTCGGCGTCGTCTGCCGGGCCCCGGTCAACGCCGAGGGTGAGTTCGTGCGCTTCTTCGTCGACCTCGGCGCCGGCAGCGACTCGGTCACCAACCTCGCGCCGGCATCGATGAGTGCCAAGGGCGGCGACGGGGACGACGTGATGACCGGCGGCTCGCTCGACGACGACTTCTCCGACAGCGCCGGCGCGAACGCCATCCGCGGCCGCAGCGGCGACGACCTGGTCGACACCAGCGGCAGCGTCGACCTGCTGGCCGACACCCTCGACGGCGGGCGGGGCGACGACAGCCTGTTCGCGGGCCGGTCGAAGGACCGGCTGGTCGGCGCCGGCGGCGACGACGACATGTCGGGCGGCCTCGGCGCCGACGAGATCGACGGTGGACCCGGGCATGACCACGCCAGCTACACCGACAGCGCGCACGGCTCGGTCCGTCTCTCGGTGAGCCTGGACGGGGTGGCCAACGACGGCCAGCTCCCGCTCGGCGGCACCAGCGAGGGAGACAACGTCTTGACCACCGTCGAGGACATCACCGGCAACGGCGGCCCGGACCTGCTGTTCGGCAGCACCGCGGACAACCGGCTGGTCGGCCTTGGCGGCAACGACTTCATCGAGGGGCTGGACGGCGAGGACGAGCTCGAGGGGGACAGCGGCGCCGACTCGCTGTTCAGCAACACCTGGAAGACCGCCCTCAGCGACGGCGACGTGGACGTGGTGAACGGCGGCACGGACGCGCCCGACGAGTGCCGCATCTCGACGCTGGACAAGGACGTCGCGCTGGAGTGCGAGATCATCGACGTCACCTGACCGGCGGACCCAGGAGGGTCGCGGAGCGCCTGGTCGTCACGGGTGCCGGCG
>JBIOUF010000035.1:0-20421 GCA_044866695.1 Nocardioidaceae bacterium
CCCGTTGTGGCCCCGAACTGCGCGCGTACCGGCGTGTCGGATGCGGTTATCGGCCACAACCAGGCCAGCCGGCAGCGGGCCGCCCGCCCCGTGATCCTGGTCACCGGTCGAGCGGGCGGGCGGTCGGAGCGGGTGGCGGGGGATGCGACCATGGGCCGTCGTCGACCTCGCACCCGACCGGAAGGCTCGCCTGCCGTGATCTGGATCGTCGCGTTCATGCTGCTCATCCTCCTGGCCGCCGGCCTGGTCGCGGCGTACGTCGCCTTCCCCCACCGTGGACTGCAGGTGCCCGGCGCGGCCTGGCTCGGGGACGCGATGCGCAAAGGCGTCGACCGGCTGCCCACCCTCGGCGACCATCGGTAACCCGGCCCGCGTTCCACACGCCGTGGTTGGATGACCGCGTGGGTGACTACCTCCTCCTGACCGTCACGATCGCCGTCCTGGCGGTCCTCGTGGTCGTCGGCCTGCTGGTCTCACAGCGGCGCCGCCGCACGCCGGAGCGCGGCACGGACCTGCTCACCCGCGCCGAGCCCACGCCGGAGGCGCCTCCCCGCCCCGACACCACCGAGCCCCGGGTCGGGGAGGACGCCGAGGTCCCGCGGGACACCGCCACCCGGACCGTCGAGGACACCGGCCTGCCCGACCTGGCGCCCACCCCGACCCTCGAGCGGCCGGAGAGCACCGCCAGCCGGCTGGTCCGGCTGCGCGAACGGCTGTCCCGCTCCCAGGGCGCGCTCGGCCGTGGCCTGCTCGCGCTGCTGTCCCGCGACCGCATCGACGAGGACACCTGGGAGGACATCGAGGACACCCTGCTCACCGCGGACGTCGGGGTCGCGCCGACCCAGGAGCTGGTCGCGCGGCTCCGCACCCGGATCCGGGTGCAGGGCAACGCCTCCGCCCCGGTGCGCGAGGTGCTGCGCGAGGAGCTGCTCACCCTCGTCGACCCCGCGCTCGACCGGTCGCTGGCCGTCGACCGCACCGGCGCCGGGCCGGCGGTGGTGCTCATGGTCGGCGTCAACGGCACCGGCAAGACCACGACCGTGGGCAAGCTGGCCCGGGCGCTGGTCGCCGAGGACAAGCAGGTCGTGCTCGGCGCGGCGGACACCTTCCGCGCCGCGGCCGCCGAGCAGCTGGCCACCTGGGGGGCGCGGGTGGGGGTGCCCACCGTGCGCGGGCCGGAAGGCTCGGACCCGGCCAGCGTGGCGTTCGAGGCGGTGCGCTCCGGCGTCGAGCAGGAGGCCGACGTCGTCCTGGTCGACACCGCCGGACGGCTGCAGAACAAGGCCGGCCTGATGGACGAGCTGGGCAAGGTCAAGCGGGTGGTGGAGAAGCAGGTTCCGGTCACCGAGGTGCTGCTCGTGCTCGACGCCACGACCGGCCAGAACGGGATGACCCAGGCCCGGGTGTTCGGTGAGGTGGTCGACGTCACCGGCATCGTGCTGACCAAGCTGGACGGCTCGGCGAAGGGCGGCATCGTCGTCGCCGTACAGCGTGAGCTGGGGGTGCCGGTCAAGCTGGTCGGACTCGGCGAGGGGCCCGACGACCTGGCGCCGTTCGACCCCAAGGCGTTCGTCGACGCGCTGGTCGGCGACGGGGAGACCGCCGCCTCGTAGGGCCGGCTTTCGCCGACGGTCCCATCTCGTTACCTGCCTGAAACAAACCCGGGGCAACTGTCACCGCGGCGCAATGTGGCGCACCGCGCGCCGAAACCTGGGCAGCAGACAGTGGTGGCGCATCGGGGGCGCGCCGGTCATCGCCTGGGGACGAGGGAGTCTGCGGCCGGACCCGCCTGCGAGCCCACTCACCACAACGGTCTTTCGCGTCGACAGGCTCCCGAGGGTCTGTCGACAGACATGGAGGTTCCATGGACGGCTACTACGCCTGGATGTTGGTCGCGTCATCGCTCGTCTTGATGATGACCACGCCGGCGCTGGCCCTGTTCTACGGCGGGATGAGCCGCTCCAAGTCCGTGCTGAACATGATGATGATGTCGTTCAGCGCGCTCGGCGTCGTGGGCATCGTGTACGCGCTCTGGGGCTGGTCGATGTCCTACAGCACGACCATCGCCAACGCGGACGGCGAGACCGGCTGGGAGTTCCTCAAGCTCTTCTCCAGCCCGTTCAACCAGTTCGGGCTCACCGACACCGACCCGGCGAACTACGTGTACGTCGCCTTCCAGATGACCTTCGCGGTCATCACCGCGGCGCTGATCAGCGGCGCGATCGCCGACCGGGTGAAGTTCTCGGCCTGGCTGGTGTTCGTGCCGATCTGGGTCACCCTGTCGTACTTCCCGCTCTCGCACATGGTGTGGGGCGGCGGCTTCCTCAGCAACGTCCAGGGCGGCCTGGCCGAGCTGATCTTCGGCTCCACCGGCGAGACCGTCGTGCACATCAACGCCGGGGTCGCGGGCCTGGTCCTCGCGCTGATCATCGGCATCCGCAGGGGCTTCGCGAAGGAGCCCATGAAGCCCCACAACCTGACCCTCACCATGATCGGCGCGGGCCTGCTGTGGTTCGGCTGGTTCGGCTTCAACGTCGGCTCCATCGTGTTCACCGGCGCCGACGAGGCCGAGAACGTCGCGCAGTTCATGACCGAGACCGGTCTGGTCTGGCTGAACACCACCCTGGCGACCTGTGCGGCGATGCTGGGCTGGGTGCTCGTGGAGAAGATCCGCGACGGCAAGGGCACCTCGCTGGGCGCCGCCTCGGGCGTCGTCGCCGGCCTGGTCGCGATCACCCCGGCCTGCGGCTCGCTGTCCCCGGTCGGCTCGATGGTCCTCGGCGCGGTCGCCGGCGGGATGTGCGCGCTGGCGGTCGGCCTGAAGTACCGGTTCGGCTACGACGACTCGCTCGACGTGGTCGGCGTCCACCTGGTCGGTGGCATCGTCGGCACGCTGGGCATCGGCTTCCTGGCCACCTCCGGCGGCCTGCTGTACGGCGACGGGGTCAAGCAGCTGGTCGTGCAGGCCGCCGTCGCGCTGTTCGCCATCGTGTGGTCCGGCGTGTTCACCACGGTGATCGGCCTGGCCATCAAGTACACGGTCGGCTGGCGCATCGCCGAGGAGGACGAGGTCGAGGGCATCGACTTCGCCGAGCACGGCGAGGCGGCCTACGACCTGTTCAACCGTAGCGGCGGCGTCGTGGCGGGCAGCGGCGCCGCGACGACCCCGGCCGCCAAGGAAGGGGCACTGGCATGAAGCTGGTCACCGCGGTGATCAAGCCGCACAAGTGGGAAGAGGTCCGCGAGGCTCTGGAGACCTTCGGCGTGACGGGCATGACCGTCAGCGAGGTCAGCGGCTACGGCCGGCAGAAGGGCCACACGGAGGTCTACCGCGGCGCGGAGTACGACATCGCGCTGGTGCCCAAGATCCGCGTCGAGATCGTCGTGGACGACGCGGACGCGGACGACGTGGTGGGCATCATCGTCAAGGCCGCCGCCACCGGGCGCATCGGGGACGGCAAGGTCTGGGTGGCGCCGGTGGACACGGTGGTCCGGGTTCGCACCGGCGAGCGCGACGACGCCGCCTTGTAAGGACGCACCTTCGAGGAGCCCTCGGTCCCCCTCCGTCCAGGCGGAGGGGGACCTGGGTGTCTCGCGGTTGCTCGGGACCGACGGGAGGAGAGGCGATGAAGCTGGTCACGGCGGTGATCAAGCCGCATCGGTGGAACGACGTGCGCGCCAGGCTGGAGGCGGTCGGCGTCACCGGGATGACGGTCAGCGAGGTGAGCGGCTACGGCCGGCAGCGGGGCCACGTCGAGGTCTACCGGGGCGCGGAGTACGACGTCGGCCTGGTGCCCAAGGTGCGCATCGAGATCGTCATCGACGAGGCCGACCCCGACGAGGTGGTCGACACCATCGTCGCGACGGCGCGCACCGGTCGCATCGGCGACGGGAAGATCTGGGTCAAGGACCTGGACGCCGCGGTGCGGGTGCGGGCCGCCGAGCCGGAGCCGACCGCTGGCTGACCGCGCCGGCCCGGTCCCGTGACCGCCGCGGAGCGCACTGGGCGCACCGCGGCGGCGGACCGGCTGTGCGCCGAAGCGCTGGCGTCGGTGCTGGCCGGGTCCGACGAGAGCGGCATCGCGCTGGTCGCCGTCGGAGGGTACGGGCGGCGTGAGCTGGCGCCGTACAGCGACCTGGACGTGGTCCTGGTGCACGACGACGACGTCGACGTCGCCGGCGTCGCCTCGGACGTCTGGTACCCGCTCTGGGACGCCGCGGCGTCCCTGGACCACTCGGTGCGCGCGCTGTCGGAGGCGACCCACGCGGCGGCCGCCGACATGCGGGTCGCCCTCGGTCTGCTGGACGCGCGCCACCTGGCCGGCGACCCGACCGTGACCCTGCGGCTCCGGGCCGACGTGCTGTCCCGGTGGCGGCGCGACGCCCGGACCAACCTGCCCGCGCTGCGCGACCTGGTGGACCGACGAGGCGTCCGCGTGGGTGAGCTCGCCCACGCCGCCGTACCGGACCTGAAGGAGTCCCTCGGCGGGCTCCGCGACGCCACCGTGCTCACCGCGCTGGTGGCGACCTGGCTGGTGGACGTGCCCCACGTCGACCTGGAACGCTGCCGCCGGCACCTCCTGGACGTCCGAGACGTGCTCCAGACGGCGGCGGGCCGGGCGACCGACCGGGTGGTCCCCGAGCTGTGGCGACCGCTCGCCGAGGGCCTCGGCCTGCCCGACGCCGAGGCGGCGCAGCGCCAGCTCCGCGAGATCGGGCGCCGGATCACCCACATCTCCCGGCTGACCTGGCACCGGGTGGACGCGGTGCTCGCCGGACCGCCGTCGCCGGCCCGGGGTCGCCGGCCGTCCCTCGAGCCGGTCGGCCCCGGGGTCGCGGTGTCCGCGCGCGAGGTCGTGCTGGACCGTGGCACGGACGCCTCGCGCGACCCGCTGCTGCTGCTGCGTGCCGCCGCGGAGGCCGCCGAGCGCGGGCTGGTGCTGGCGCCGGCCACGGCCGCCCGGCTGCACCGGGAGTCACCGCCCCTGCCGCAGCCGTGGGGCCCGGAGGCCCGGAACCTGTTCGTGCGGCTGCTGGCGGCCGGGCCCGGGCTGCTGGCCGTCTGGGAGACCCTCGACGAGACCGGCTCCCTGGCCGCGGTCCTGCCCGAGTGGGAGCGGGTCCGGCTGCTTCCGCACGCGTCGGTCGTGCACCGCTTCACCGTCGACCGGCACCTGGTCGAGACCTGCATCGAGGCCTCCCGGCTGATCCGCCGGGTGGCCCGACCGGACCTGCTCATGGTCGCCGCGGTGCTGCACGACATCGGCAAGGGCGACCGGGTGGACCACAGCGTCGCGGGGGCGCCGATCGCCGCCGAGACCGCGCGGCGGATGGGGTTCGCCCCCGACGAGGTGGCCATCGTCCACGACCTGGTCAGGTGGCACCTGCTGCTCGCCGAGGTGTCCACGACCCGCGACCTGGAGGACCCCGCGACCACGGCGTACGTCGCCGAACGGGTTCCGCCCGGGACGCTGGACCTGCTGGCCACCTTGACCGAGGCGGACGCGCGCGCCACCTCCCACCAGGCCTGGACGACCTGGCGCGCGGGCCTGGTCGGCGACCTGGTCCGGCGCACGAGGGCGGCGCTCAGCGGCGACCATCCCCGCCCCGAGGACGCCGACGGCGACGAGCTGCCGGTGCCGGACCCGGTGCGCGCCGACCCCGACGCCGTCGAGCTGACCGTCGACCGGCTCGAGGACGGGTGCCGGGTGACCGTGGTCTCCGGGGACCGGGTGGGTCTGATGGCCGCGGTCGCGGGCGCGTTCACCGTCCTGCGCGCCTCCGTGCGCTCGGCGCGGGCCTGGACCCAGGACGACGTCGCGGTGTCGGTCTGGGACCTCGACGACCCCGGGAGCGACCCCGCGGTCCTAAGGCAGCGCGTGGAGGCGGTGCTCGCCGGGCAGCTCGACCCCGGCCGCCGCCTGCGCCCGCCGGCGCCGCACGCGCTCGAGCCCTCCGTGCTGGTGCGGCACGAGGCGTCCCGGCACGCCGCGGTGGTCGAGGTGCGGATGGAGGACCGGCCGGGGGTGCTCTACCAGGTCTGCCGGGCGCTCGCGGAGCTGGACCTCTCGGTCCGCTCCGCCCACGTGACCACGCTGGGCCCGCAGACGCTGGACGTGTTCTACGTCCAGGAGCTGGGGGCCGGGCCCCCCTCGGACCACCGGGCCGCCTCGGCGGTGCACGCCGTACGCCGGGCGCTCGGCGGCGCGGCTACCCTTGACGACTGACCGGCATCACGCCCGGCGCCCCTGCCGGCGCCGGTCACGACCAGCCCCGACCCACCACCCGATCTGCCACGAGGACCCACCTGTCGTGTTCGCCACCCTCTCCGACCGGCTCGCCGACACCTTCCGGAACCTGCGTGGCAAGGGCCGGCTCTCCGACGCCGACATCGACGCGACCGCCCGGGAGATCCGGATCGCCCTGCTCGAGGCCGACGTCGCGCTGCCCGTGGTCAAGGAGTTCGTCGCGGCGGTCAAGGAGCGGGCCCGCGGCGCGGAGGTGAGCCAGGCGCTCAACCCGGCCCAGCAGGTCGTCAAGATCGTCCACGACGAGCTGGTGGAGATCCTCGGCGGGGAGACCCGGCGGATCCGGTTCGCGAAGAGCCCGCCGACGGTGATCATGCTCGCCGGCCTTCAGGGCTCGGGCAAGACCACCCTGGCCGCCAAGCTCGCCCTCTGGCTGAAGGAGCAGGGCAGCAGCCCGCTGCTGGTGGCTGCCGACCTGCAGCGACCCAACGCGGTCACCCAGCTGCAGGTCAACGGCGAGCGCGCCGGCGTGAAGGTGTTCGCGCCGTCGCCGGGCAACGGCGTCGGCGACCCGGTCCAGGTCGCCCGCGCCGGCGTCGAGGAGGCCCGCCGCACCCTGCACGACGTGGTCATCGTCGACACGGCCGGCCGGCTCGGCATCGACACCGAGCTGATGCAGCAGGCCGCCGACATCCGCGACGCGGTCCGGCCCGACGAGGTCCTCTTCGTCGTCGACGCGATGATCGGCCAGGACGCGGTGAACACCGCCCTGGCGTTCCTCGAGGGCGTGGGCTACGACGGCGTCGTCTTGACCAAGCTCGACGGGGACGCCCGAGGCGGCGCCGCGCTGTCGGTCCGCTCGGTGACCGGGCGGCCGATCATGTTCGCGTCGGCGGGGGAGAAGCTCACCGACTTCGACCTGTTCCATCCCGACCGGATGGCCTCGCGCATCCTCGACATGGGCGACGTCCTGACCCTGATCGAGCAGGCCGAGAAGGCCTTCGACGCCGAGCAGGCGGCCAGGGCGGCGGCGAAGCTGACCGGGCAGGGCGGCGACTTCACTCTCGACGACTTCCTGGAGCAGATGCAGGCGGTCCGCAAGATGGGGTCCTTGTCGAAGATCCTCGGGATGCTCCCGGGCGCGGCGCAGATGCGCGAGCAGCTGGAGAACTTCGACGAGCGGGAGATCGACCGGATCCAGGCGATCATCCAGTCCATGACGCCGGCCGAGCGGGCCAACCCCAAGATCATCGACGGGTCCCGCCGGCTGCGGATCTCCCGCGGCTCAGGCACCCAGGTCGCCGACGTCAACCAGCTGGTCGACAGGTTCTTCGAGGCCCGCAAGATGATGGTCTCGATGGCCAAGGGCGGTGGTCTCCCGGGGATGCCCGGCATGCCGGGACTCGGCGGTCGGCGCACCCGGGCCCGGCAGGCCCCCCGCAAGGCCAAGGCGAAGCGTGGCTCGGGCAACCCGGCCAAGCGGGCCCAGCAGGCCGACGCGGCGGCCGCCTCCCGCGCCGCCGCCGCCGCGAACCCGTTCGGCATCCCCGGCGGGCCGGACGCCACGGCCGAACCCGCCGCGGCCGACTTCGCGCTCCCGCCCGAGGTCGCGAGGTACCTGCAGAAGTAGCCGGCCGGCCCACCGAACCCGGGACGGTAGGTTGCCCCGGTGAGCGCGCTAAGGTTCCGCGGCCCGGTGCTGCCCGACGGCGAGCCGCGGGACCTGTACGTCGCCGACGGCCTGGTCACCTACCAGCCCGTCGGGTCCGCGGACCTGGTCGCCGAGGGCTGGATCGTGCCAGGCCTGGTCGACGCGCACTGCCACGTCGGTCTCGACGCGCACGGCGCCGTCGACCGGGCGACCCAGGAGGCGCAGGCGGTGGCGGACCGCGACACCGGCGCCCTGCTCCTGCGCGACTGCGGCTCCCCGTCCGACACCGCGTGGGTCCACGACCGCGAGGACCTGCCCCGGCTGGTCCGGGCGGGCCGGCACCTGGCCCGGCCGCGCCGGTACATCCGCGGCTACGCCCACGAGATCGAGCCCGACGACCTGCCCGCCTACGTGGCCCGCGAGGCCGAGCGCGGCGACGGCTGGGTCAAGCTGGTCGGCGACTGGATCGACCGCTCCGTCGGCGACCTGGCCCCGCTCTGGCCGCGGGTCGCGCTCCAGGCGGCCATCGCCGAGGCGCACCGGCACGGCGCCCGGGTCACCGCCCACGTCTTCGGCGAGGACGCCCTGCCCGACCTGCTCGACGCCGGGATCGACTGCATCGAGCACGGCACCGGGCTGTCGGCGGACCTGGTCGGCCAGATGGCCGAGCGCGGCGTGGCCCTGGTGCCGACCGCCCGGCAGCTGGGCAACTTCCCCGAGTACGCCGAGGCGGGGCGCGACCGGTTCCCGGCGTACGCCGACCACATGCTCGCCCTGTGGAGCACCCGGCAGCAGGTGGTCCGCGACGCGCATCAGGCCGGGGTGCCCATCTACGCGGGGACGGACGCCGGCGGGGTGCTCCCACACGGCCTGATCGCCGAGGAGGTCGCCGAGCTGGCCGCCTGCGGCCTGTCTCCTCGGGAGGCGCTCGGCGCCGCCTCCTGGCGCGCCCGGCCCTGGCTGGGCCGCACCGGCGACCTCGCCGAGGGCAGCGAAGCCGACCTCGTCGTCTACGACGCCGACCCGCTGGCCGACCTCCGCGTCCTGCATCACCCCAAGGTCATCGTGCTGCGCGGCCGGGTCGTGCAGGGCTGACCCCCCGCCCTACCCTAAGGGTGGCCGAGCCGGCACATCCTCCCGGTGGTGGGTGGTCGAGCCGGCGCATCCTCCCGGTGGCGGGTGGTCTGGCGGGGTGAGGATGGGACGGCTCGGCGGGGTCGGGCGCCCGGTGCGGACCGGCCGGAGCCGTGGACCCGGTGCCGGTGGAGTGCAGGAGGGCGAGCCGGCGAGTCCGTCACGGTGGTTGAGGAGTGAGCCGCTAGGCGAGCGTCTCGAAACCACCTGCGCCTGGGCGCATCCTGCCGCGATTGGAGCGCACTGTCCCGGGTCTGGCAGAATGACCGGTTGAGCCTGCGCGACCGGACCCTCTCTCCCGGGTCGGGCAGGCCGCTCCGGGCCGACCAGCCGGCGCCCCACGCGGTACGGGCCAGCCCACCACCACGACACTTCCAAGGAGACACCACACTCGTGGCCGTCAAGATTCGCCTGAAGCGCATGGGCAAGATCCGTGCGCCGTACTACCGCATCGTCGTCGCCGACTCCCGCACCAAGCGCGACGGCCGGGTGATCGAGCAGATCGGGAAGTACCACCCCAAGGAGGAGCCCTCGCTGATCGAGGTGGCCTCCGACCGGGCGCAGTACTGGCTCGGTGTCGGCGCCCAGCCGACCGAGGCGGTGACCGCGATCCTCAAGGTCACCGGCGACTGGCAGCGGTTCAAGGGAGAGGCCGGCGTCGAGGGCACCTTGAGGGTGGCCGAGCCACGCAGGTCCAGGCAGGACGTCTTCAACGACATCCTCAAGGAGTCCGGCGCGGCGTCCGGGACGGAGGCGGTGACCCGGAAGGCCGCGGCCAAGAAGGCGGCCACCGAGAAGACCCGCGAGACCCGGCCGGCGGCCGACCAGACCCCCGCCGCCGAGACCCCCTCGGAGGCAACCGACGCCGCCTCGTCGGGGGCCATGGACACCGCCCCGTCGGGGGCCATGGACACCGCCCCGTCAGGGGCAACGGACACCGCCCCGTCAGGGGCAACGGACACCGCCGAGCCCGCTACTGCCACCGCCACGGCCGAGCCCCCCGCGGCACCGGCCGGCTCGGAGGCCTGACGGTCGTGCTCGCCGAGGCGCTGGAGCACCTGGTCCGCGGCATCGTCACGCACCCCGACGACGTGGTGGTCCGCGACAAGCAGCTGCGCAGAGGGTCGGTGCTGGAGGTGCGGGTCCACCCCGACGACCTCGGCAAGGTGATCGGCCGCAACGGGCGCACCGCCACCGCCTTGCGGACGGTCGTGGGCGCTCTCGCGGGCCGCGGCGGCGCGCGCATCGACTTCGTCGACGTCGACCGGCGGCGCTGAGCGGACGTCTGCGACGGTGGGCACGCAGGTCGTGGTCGGCCGGGTCGGGCGTGCCCACGGCGTCCGCGGGGAGGTCGGGGTGGAGCCCCGCACCGACGAGCCGTCCCGCCGGTTCGCCGCCGGCGTGGTGCTGCGCACCGAGACCGCTGCGCGGGGCCTGCCCTCGGCCGCCCCGCCGTCCGTCCTCACCGTCGCCGCGACGCGCTGGCACCAGCGTCGGCTGCTGGTCCGGTTCGAGGAGGTTGCCGGACGCGCGGCGGCCGAGGCGCTGAGGGGCGTCCTGCTGGTCGTCGACGTCGACCCCGCCGAGCGGCCCGACCAGCCCGAGGAGTACTACGACCACCAGCTCACCGGGCTCCGGGTGGGCACGACCGACGGCGCGCCGGTCGGGGAGGTGGCGTCGGTGGTGCACACCGGAGGGCAGGACCTGCTCGTCGTACGGCGCGACGACGGCGGCGAGGTCCTGGTCCCGTTCGTCACCGCCCTGGTGCCGGTGGTGGACCTCACCGCGGGCCTGCTGCAGGTGGCCGACCGCCCGGGCCTGCTGCGTCCGGACGCCGAGGGCGGCTGACCGGGTGCGGGTCGACGTCCTCACCATCTTCCCCGACTACCTGGCGCCGCTCGACCTGTCCCTGCCGGGCCGGGCGCGCCGGCGTGGGCTGTTGGACCTGCGCGTGCACGACCTGCGCCAGTGGACCCGTGACCGGCACCGCACCGTGGACGACGCGCCCGCCGGGGGCGGCCCGGGCATGGTGATGCGGCCCGAGCCGTGGGGCGAGGCGCTGGACGCGCTGCGGCCCGACGGCGCGGTGCTGGTGCTGCCCACGCCCAGCGGCGAGCCGCTGACGCAGCGGCTGGTCCGGGAGCTGGCGGCGGAGCCGTGGCTGGTCGTGGCCTGCGGACGGTACGAGGGGATCGACCAGCGCGTCGCCGAGTACGCCGCCACGCGGATGCGGGTCCTCGAGGTCTCCCTCGGCGACTACGTGCTGAACGGCGGGGAGGTCGCCGCCCTCGCGCTGGTCGAGGCGGTCAGCCGGCTGCTGCCGGGCGTGTTGGGCAACCCGGCCTCCCTCGCCGAGGAGTCGCACGAGGACGGCCTGCTGGAGTACCCGGTCTACACCAGGCCCGCGCAGTGGCGCGGGCTCGCGGTCCCGGAGCCGCTCCTGGGCGGCGACCACGCCGCGGTGGCCGCCTGGCGCCACGACCAGGCCCGGCGTCGTACGGCGCTGCGCCGACCCGACCTGCTCGCGCCGGCGTCCGTCGCGGAGGGGGAGATCGAGGCGGCGACCCGCGCCGACGCCGGGGAGCTGCTCACCTTGCAGTGGGCCTGCTGGGACCCGCCGCTTCGCGAGACCCTGGACGAGATGGTCGCCAGCCTGGGCTCGGCCGCCACGTTCGTGATGCGCTCCGCGGGCCGGCTGGTCGGGTCGGTGCGCTGCGCCCCCGACCCCGACGACGGAGCCTTCGACATCGGACGGCTCATGGTGGCGCCCGACCTGTGGGGTCGCGGCATCGGCCGGGCGCTGCTCGAGCACGCCGAACGAGCGGCCCCGTTCCCGGACCCGACGTACCGGGTCGTGGTTGCGGCGGGCAACGAGCGGGCGGTGCGCCTGTACCGGCGGGCGGGATACCGCGCCGCCCGCGGCGGCGAGCTCCTCCCGGGCGTGCTGGTCATGACTCGGCGAGGCCCTCGCCGCTGACGCCCGCGATTACCGGGCGCCGGGCCCGCTGTGGCAGACTGGGCGGTCGGCCCGAAGCGTCCTCGGCGCGCCGCGGGGAGTGACCTCGCCGCGGACGTCGGCGGTCCGCCTGCCACAGGGGGAGCACCGCGACGCCAGACCGGGACCCGACCGCACCACCCACAGCCGTGGGCGACCTGTGGCGCCCGCCGAGGAGACCGACATGACCAACGTCATCGACGAGCTGGCCGCCGCCAACCGGCGCGACGACATCCCCGAGTTCCGCGCCGGCGACACCTTGAAGGTCCACGTCCGCGTGGTCGAGGGCGTGCGCTCCCGAGTGCAGGTGTTCCAGGGCGTCTGCATCCGCGTGCAGGGCTCCGGGGTCGGCCGCACCTTCACGGTGCGCAAGGTCTCCTTCGGTGTCGGCGTCGAGCGCACCTTCCCGCTGCACACCCCGGTCATCGACAAGGTCGAGGTGGTCACCCGGGGCGACGTACGCCGGGCGAAGCTGTACTACCTGCGCGGCCTGCGCGGCAAGGCGGCGAAGATCAAGGAGAAGCGCGAGTCGGTCCCGACCCGCTGACCCGTCGGGTGGACCGGGTCGTGGTGAGACGGTGACCAAGCACGAGCCCGCGCCCGACGAGCCGGCCACGCAGGCGGGCCGGCCCTGGGGCGCCGGGCCGTCCAGGGCCTCGGCGGACCAGAAGAAGCGGCGCCCGCTGTGGCAGGAGGCCCTGCTGCTGCTCGCGCTGGCCGTCGTGCTGGCGATGGGGCTCAAGACGTTCGTCGTCCAGGCGTTCTACATCCCCTCCGGGTCCATGAACGACACCCTGGTCCTCAACGACCGCATCATCGTGGAGAAGGTGAGCAGCTGGGGCGGCGCGGACCCGGCTCGAGGTGACGTGGTGGTGTTCTCCGACCCGGGCGGGTGGCTGGGCGGCGCCGCTCCGGGGCCGACGTCGGTCCTCACCCGCGGTCTGGAGGCGGTGGGGCTGTTCCCCACCGGCGGCCACCTGGTGAAGCGGGTGATCGGCGTCGGCGGCGACCGGGTCCGCTGCTGCGACGACGAGGGCCGGGTCACGGTCAACGGCACGCCGCTCGCGGAGGCCTACCTCGCGCCCGGCGACGCCCCGTCGGAGGAGCCGTTCGACGTCCGGGTCCCGCAGGGGTCGCTGTGGGTGATGGGCGACCACCGGTCCGCCTCGGCGGACAGCCGCGCGCACCTCGGCGACCCAGGCGGTGGGATGGTGCCGCTCGACGACGTGGTCGGCCGGGTGGTGGCGGTCGTCTGGCCGGCCGGCCATGCGACCGTGCTGCGCCGTCCCGGCACCTTCGACGCGGTCGCGTCGGCGGGTGCCCGGTGATGACGCAGTGAGGACGCGGTGAGGACGCGGTGAGGACGCGGTGAGCCGGCTGCCCCGTGGCCCGGCGGTCCGCCGGGATGCCGGGCTGTACGGCTACGAGCGGGCGCTGCGCCGGGTCGGGCTCGACCCGGTGGCCGGCGTGGACGAGGCCGGTCGGGGCGCCTGTGCCGGCCCGCTGGTCGCCGCCGCGGTGGTGCTGCCGGACAGCCCACGAGGCGTCGTCCCCGGGCTGGCCGACTCCAAGCTGCTCACCGAACGGGCCCGGGAACGCTGCTTCGAGCAGGTGGTCCGGCGTGCGGCGGCCTGGTCGGTGGTGGTGGTCTCCCACGACGAGTGCGACGCCCTGGGCATGCACGTCGCCAACGTGGCCGCACTGCGGCGGGCCCTGGCCCGGCTGGACGTCCGCCCCGCGTACGTGCTCACCGACGGGTTCCCGGTCGACGGCCTGGAGGTGCCGGGGCTGGCGGTGTGGAAGGGCGACCGGGTCACGGCCTGCATCGCGGCCGCGTCGGTGCTCGCCAAGGTGACCCGCGACCAGATCATGACCCGGCTGCACGACGACTACCCCGACTACGACTTCGCCACCCACAAGGGGTACGTCACACCGACGCACACAGCGGCCCTGCAGCGGCTCGGACCCTGCCCGGTGCACCGCCGCCGGTTCGTCAACGTCCGTCGCGTGGAGTCCGGCCCGCAGGTCCCCCGACCCGCGGGCCCGGCGGCCGTGGGCGACAATGACGCCGACGGTCCAGGCTGGTGGTCGGGCCGGTGGTCGGGGACGCTGGAGGAGGCTCGGTGAGCGCGGAGGATCTCGAGAAGTACGAGACCGAGATGGAGCTGCACCTCTACCGCGAGTACCGCGACGTGGTGGGCATCTTCAAGTACGTCGTGGAGACCGACCGCCGCTTCTACCTGTGCAACCAGGTGGACGTGAAGGCCCGCACCGAGGCCGACGACGTCTTCTTCGAGGTGTCCCTCACCGACGCCTGGGTCTGGGACATGTACCGGCCCGCCCGGTTCGCCAAGAACGTGAAGGTGCTGACCTTCAAGGACGTCAACGTCGAGGAGCTCGCCCAGTCCGACATCGAGCCGCCGAAGCCCTGAGCGTGGACCCACGCTCACCCCGGGTCGGCGCAGCGCCTCGTTGCCGCAGCGGGCCAGAAACCGTCCCCAGCAGGCGACCCCGCCCGATCGTCCACAGCCCGACCTGACCGGCTGGCAGCACCCCTCCCTGGCGGGCAGCCTCGTCCCCGGAGGTGCGGACGATGACGACGGCGACGCGACGGATGAGGCTCGGTGCGTTCGGTGAGGCCTACGCGGCACGTCACCTGACCGATCTCGGCATGGTGCTGCTGGACCGCAACTGGCGGTGCGCGGCCGGTGAGATCGACCTCGTGCTCCGCGAGGGCCGCACCCTGGTGGTCTGCGAGGTCAAGACCAGGACGTCGGCGGACTTCGGCTCCCCGCTCGAGGCGGTCTCGACGGCGAAGGCGGAGCGACTGCGGTGCCTGGCCGCCGCCTGGGTCGAGCAGAGCGGGCTGCGGCCGGCCGACGTCCGGCTGGACCTGGTCGGCGTGCTGCTCCGCGGCAACGCCGTGGTGGCGCTCGACCACGTGCGCGGGATCGGCTGACGTGCCGTACGCCACCGCGCGCACCGTCTCGCTCATGGGCGCCACCGGACACCTGGTCGATGTCCAGGCCGACGTCGCCCAGGGGCTCGTCGCCACCGCCATGGTCGGCCGACCGGACGCGTCCATCACCGAGGGGCGCGACCGGTGCCGGGCGGCCATCGTCAACTCCGGGTTCGAGTGGCCCAGCACCCGCCGGGTGACGATCCTGCTCTCGCCGGCCGACCTGCCCAAGCGGGGGCCGCACTTCGACCTCGCCATCGCGGTCGCGGTGCTGGCCGCCGCGGACGTGCTCGACCCGCGGCTGCTCGAGGGGCTGGCGTTCGTCGGCGAGCTCACCCTCGACGGCCGGCTGCGGGCGGTCCCCGGGGTGCTGCCCATGGTGATGGCGGCAGCCGCGCGGGGCGTCCGCGCCGTCTTCGTCCCGGAGCCGCACGTCGAGGAGGCGGCGCTGGTCTCCGGGGTCGACGTCTTCGGCGTCCGGTCGCTGCGGCAGGTGGTCGCCGAGCTCCGCGACGACGAGATCCCCGAGGCGCCGCCGGTCGAGCCGCTGTCCGTCACGCCGCTGCTGGCCTGGCGCGGCGAGCGGCGCACCGACGACCTGGACCTGGCCGACGTGCACGGGATGGCCGACGCCCGCTACGCGCTGGAGGTGGCCGCGGCCGGTGGGCACCATCTGATGCTCAGCGGGCCGAAGGGGTCGGGCAAGACGACGCTGGCCGAGCGGCTTCCCGGGATCCTGCCGGACCTGACGCTGGAGCAGTCCCTGGAGCTGGCCGCCGTCCACTCCCTCGCCGGGACGCTCACCGAGCCGGCGCTGCTGACCCGGCCGCCGTTCCGGGCGCCCCACCACTCCGCGACGAAGGCCAGCTTGCTGGGCGGCGGCTCCGGCCGCGTCCATCCCGGGGAGATGAGCCGCGCGCTGCACGGGACGTTGTTCCTCGACGAGTTCCCGCTGTTCACCGCCGACATCATCGACGCCCTGCGCCAGCCGCTGGAGAGCGGCGAGGTCACCATCGCCCGGGGCGACGAGGTCGCCACCTACCCGGCCCGGACCATGTTCGTCCTGGCCTGCAACCCCTGCCCCTGCGGCGACTTCTCCCCGCAGGCCCGGGACAACCGGTGCACCTGCACCGAGGTCCGCCGCCGCCAGTACCGCGCTCGGCTGGACGGGCCCGTCATCGACCGCATCGACATCACCCGGCACATCTCGCCGGTCCGCCCTCACGAGCTGCGCGACCGGCTCGCGCGCCCGGAGCCCACCGCGGTCGTCCGGGAGCGGGTGACCCGGGCCAGGGACCGGCAACGGCACCGCTACGCGGGCACGCCGTGGCGGCTGAACGCCGACGTGCCCGGCCCGGCGCTGCAGGAGCGGTGGCCCCTCGCACCCGACGGACGCGCGCTGCTGGACGACCGGCTGTTCTCCGGCCGGCTCACCCGGCGCGGCGCGACCCGCGTGCACCGGCTGGCCTGGAGCGTCCTCGACCTGGCCGACCCCGAGGCGACCGCCCGTCGCGACGTCGCCGCGGGGCCGGCTGCCACGGAGGTGGACGTGGCGCTGAGGCTGAGGCTCGCCGAGCCGCTGCTCGACGCGACGCTGCGCCGGGGCGCGGACCCGTCGCTGGGGCGGGCCGCCGGATGACCGACCTCGCCAGCGGAGGGGCGAACGCCCCGGACGGCCCGACGAACGGCCGGACCAGCGGCCGGCCGGGCGGTCGCGTGGACGAGCGGGTCGCCCGGGTCGCGCTGAACCTGCTCACCGAGCCCGGAGACCCCCGGGTCGCCCGCCTGGTGGCGACCCTCGGCGCCGCCGAGGTCTACGCGCGGCTGCTCGACGACACCGACCTGGACGGCGTGCGAAGCGACGTCTCGGCCCGGCTCGCCGCACTCGAGCCGGACCGGGTGCTGGCTCGGGCCCACGCCGCCGGCGCCCGGTTCGTCGTCCCCGGCGACCAGGAGTGGCCCGCCCAGCTCGACGACCTGGTCGAGGTCGAGGCCGTGCAGGGGATGAGCGGAGCCCCCCTCGGCCTCTGGGTCCGCGGACCCGGCCGGCTGGCCGAGCTGTGCGCGCGGGCGGTCGCCGTCGTCGGGTCCCGCTCGGCCACCTCCTACGGCGCGAGCGTGGCCGGGGAGCTGGCCGCCGAGGTCGGCAGCGCGGGCGCGGCGGTGGTGTCCGGCGCCGCCTTCGGGGTCGACCAGGCCGCGCACCGCGGGGCGCTGGCCGTGCGGGCCGGCACCGTGGCCGTCCTGGCCTGCGGCGTCGACCGGGCCTACCCCGTTGCGCACCGCGACCTGCTCGACCTGGTGGCCGCCGAAGGGCTGGTCGTCTCCGAGCTGCCACCGGGAAGCGCCCCGACCCGGGTCAGGTTCCTCGGCCGCAACCGGCTGATAGCTGCCCTGACCCGGGGCACCGTCGTCGTAGAGGCCGCCGTCCGCAGTGGCGCGCTGAACACCGCCACGTGGGCGCTGCGCCTGAACCGTGTCGTCATGGGCGTGCCCGGGCCGGTCACCAGCGCCACGTCGGAGGGGGTGCACGAGCTGCTGCGCCTGCGGGGGGCGCAGCTGGTGACCCGAGGTAGCCACGTGCTGGAGCTGGTGTCGCCGGCGGGCGACTCGCTCGCGCCGGTGCGCCGGGCCCGGCCCTCGGCGCGCGACCTGCTCACCCCCGAGCAGCGGCAGGTGCTGGAAGCGGTGCCCCTGGTCCGGGGCGCCACCCCGGCCTCGGTCGCGCGGACAGCAGGCCTGGCCGAGGCGTCGGTCCGTGCCGCGTTGTCCGACCTGGACCGTGCCGGCTGGGTGGAGTCGCGCGAGGGCCGCTGGCGCCAGCGTCCCACGCATGGCCCGCAGGAGTGCCTAGCCTGAGGCGGTGACCGTTCCCGCGGACGTCGACGGCGGCTCCCGCGCCCTGTCTCCCGCCGCGCCCGGGACATCGGGCGACTCGGCGCCGGCCCCCGCCGCCGAACCCGCGCCGGCGCCCCCGGCCGCCCCCGAGCCGGTCCCGGCCGCCCTGGCCGCGGCCCTGGTCGAGCTCGAGCGGCATCTCAGCGCCGAGCGAGGGCTGAGCGCGCACACCGTACGGGCCTACGTCGGCGACATCGGTGACCTGCTGCGGCACGCCTCCAGGCTCGGGATCACCGACGTCGCCGGTCTGGACCTGCGGACGCTGCGCAGCTGGCTGGCCCGACAGCAGACCCAGGGCAGGGCCCGCGCGACGCTGACCCGGCGCGCCGCCGCGGCCCGGACTTTCACCGCCTGGGCGCGGCGCTCCGGTCTCGCCGACGTCGACGTGGCGGCGGAACTGCGCTCGCCCCGGCCGCAGCGCACGCTCCCCGCCGTGCTCAAGGCCGTCGAGGCCGACACGCTCCTGGGGGCCTCGGCGGACCGTGCCGCCGGCGACGAGCCGGTCGCGGTGCGCGACCTCGCCGTGCTGGAGCTCCTCTACGCCGCTGGCATCCGGGTCGGCGAGCTGTGCGCACTGGATCTCGACGACCTCGACCCGGCGCGGCGCGTCGCGCGGGTGCTCGGCAAAGGGCGCAAGGAGCGGGTGGTGCCCTACGGCGTGCCGGCGGAGCGGGCACTGCACCGGTGGACCGCCAACGCGCGGCCGCGGCTGGCCGGGCCGGGCTCGGGGCCGGCGCTGTTCCTCGGCGTCCGAGGCGGTCGTCTCGACCCACGGGCGGTGCGGACCCTGGTGCACCGGGCGGCCCGCGACGTCCCCGGCCTCCCGGAGCTCGCTCCGCACGGGCTCAGGCACTCCGCGGCGACCCACCTGCTCGAGGGAGGAGCCGACCTGCGGTCGGTGCAGGAGCTGCTCGGCCACGCCTCACTGGCGACCACGCAGGTCTACACCCACGTCACGACCGAACGGCTGCGCCAGGCGTACCAGCAGGCGCACCCGCGCGCGTGACCGTCCGGGTGCCAGCCCGAGAACTCATGCGCGCGGGGGGTCGGGCGGAGCCCGAGGGTCCCTAAGCCTGGATCCACCGATGGCCGCCGTAGCGAGCGTCACCAGGCGGGTGTGATGGCAAGGCGCCGGCGCGAAGTCATACCGGCGCGAAGTCATACCGGGGCGTCTGTCAAGCGTCGGCAACGCCGCCAGCGCGCCCGAATGGCGGCGCGCAGTAGGCGACAGAGCGGTGGATCCAGGCCAAGGCTCCGCCCGACTCGCCGGGCGGGGCGACCCGCCGTCGCGGGAGGATGTGACGGTTCGGCGTTCCTCGCGGGGGAGCTTGTGACGGCTCGGCGTGCTCACCCTCGCCCGACCGGGACCGGGGTGAGGGCCAGGCCACCGAGAGGGAGCAGGCGGACCGGTTGGGGGCCGCCCACGAGGGTGAGCGGGTCGAGGTAGCGCTCGCCCTCCAGGAGCCCCCAGTGCAGGCAGGCGCGCGGCTGGCAGTGGCTGCCGAACCACTCGAGCCGCCCGATCGCCTGCCCGGTCCCGACCGGCTCGCCCACCGGCACCGACGTCGCCACCGGCTCGTAGGTGGTGCGCAGGGCGCCGTGGGAGACCACCACCACCCCTCGGCCGGCGATCCGGCCGGCGAACACCACCCGACCGGCCAGCGCCGCGCGCACCGGCTGCCCGACCCGGCCAACCAGGTCGACCCCGCGATGCCCGGCTCCCCACAGCACGTCGGGTGGGTCGAAGAACCGGGCCACCTGGGGCCTGGGCCGCAGCGGCCACACGCCCGTGGGCAGCGCCGGCGCCACGTCCGGCCGCGCCGCCGCGCCCGGCGGCGGCGCGACCGGGGGAGCGGACCAGGCCGGCGCGGCGGACCAGGTCAGGAGAGGCAGGACCAACAGGACCAACAGGGCCGGGGGCAGGGCCTGCAGGAGGGTGCGCGGGCGAGGAGCCTCGCGGGTCGGTGCTCGGGACATGTGGGCAAGCGTGCCCCGGCGGGAGGCTCGGCGCCGCCGACGGATGCGAGCCTGGGGACAACCTCGACGGGTTGCGGGCTGTGGACGGAAACCGGCTCGCGGTGCCCGCAGGACGTTGGGGTGCGGACCGTCGCGACGCCCGGTTCGCCCCGAACCGGCCCGACGTCTAGAATGGTCGGCGGCGACCCGCCCCGGTGGGTCGTACTTCGCACGCTCGTCCACCTGCACAGCGTCCCCGCGTCTCGTGAGGGCCCGCAGGCGGTCGGTCCTCGGTCCTCGTCGCACCGACCGGTACGCCGGTACGACGAGGTGGGACCTCCGCCGAGCGTCAGGGCAGGGCGCACCCGCGTCCCGCGACAACCGAACAGGCCCGTGCCGCGGCACCCGACGCCGGGTGCCTGCCAGGGGTCGCGACACGAAGAGAGTCCACGGCATGGCCGTCGTCACCATGCGCCAGCTCCTGGAGAGCGGCGTGCACTTCGGGCACCAGACCCGACGGTGGAACCCGAAGATGAAGCGGTTCATCCTCACCGACCGCAACGGCATCTACATCATCGAC
>JBIOUF010000036.1:0-4249 GCA_044866695.1 Nocardioidaceae bacterium
CGTGGTGCATGCCCGCGGACCCGGCGTAGGAGGTCATGCGCGCGCCGAGGCCGATGGGGCGCGTTCGACGATGACGCGACGCGGGGTGTCCCGGGGCGGGCAGCGAGCGGACCCACGTACCAGACCGGGCGGGACACCCGGAGGGCCATGGCCCCCCGGGACGGGTGCCGTCCGACCCTTTCTGGGTCGCGGGTGACGGGCGGATGGTGGCACGGAACGGGCCCGCCGACCAGCTTCACGCGCCGACCGAGGTCCTGCAAAGGTGCGCATCACGAGGCCGCGCCAGGAGCCGTGCCGCGAGAGGAGTCGGCCCGGCAGGAGCGCGGACCGTCACGGGGGGCACGGGGCGAGGAGGCGTCATGGTCACACGCCGGGGCCCGGCGGCGGTCAGGACATCGGTCTCGAGCCCGATGCGCGTTCGCCCGGACCCCGTCCTCGTCGGCCCAGCGCCGCCGCTACGACGGCGCGTCGCCGAGTCGCTGGTCGTCCTGCTCGTGGCAGCCGCGGTGTCGGCCACCGGTTGGCTCACGCTTCGGCCGGCCCTGCTGGACGTCGGCTCCACGGCGTCCGAACGCGCCGCCGCGATGCCCGCCGACGACACCGTTCCCGCGCCGCGGACCGTGATGACCCGCTCGGTCACGCTGTCCGCACCCCCCGAGCGGGTGTGGCCGTGGCTGGTGCAGATGGGCGTCGGCAAGGGCGGCTTCTACGGCTATGACTGGCTGGAGAACCTCGGCCCGGCCGGCCTCCTCGACGACATCGTCAACGCCGACCGGATCCACCCCGAGTGGCAGGGCCTCGGGGTCGGCGACCACGTGGCGCCCATGCCCGGCTCCACCGACTGGACCGTGACCCGGCTGGAGCCGGCGCGGCTCCTGGTCATCACAGACGACCACGACTGGACCTGGGCGCTGATGCTGCGGCCCGTGGGGGTGGACCGCACCCGCCTGGTCACGCGGATGCGGTGGGCTCCGGCGGCCGCGGTCGCCGGGGACGTCGGCGGGCTGGTCTTCGACCTGGGAGACCTGGTCATCCAGGCCAGGGCGCTGCACGGCCTGGAGCAACGCACGGCGGGCACGCTGCCGGGCATGCCCGGTACGCCCACCGGGGAACCGGTCCCGGTCGCTCGGCTTCCGCTGGGCTGGGGAGCTGCCGCCGCGTGGCTCGCCGTGCTCGCCGCTCTGGGCGCCGCCGCCACCCGGCTGCTGGTCAGCCGGCGCGGCGGGTGGGCCGGGGTGCTGGGCGTGGTCGTGGTGCTGGCCTGGTGCCTCTGGACCGACACCGACCCGTGGGGAGCGCTGGGACAGCACTGGCCCGCCACGGCGCTGAGCGTGGTGGCGACCGTGCTGGCGGTCATCGCCCTTCGCCGGAGGCCGGCCGCCGAGCCGTCCGCTGCCGGGCTCGGGCGCCTCTCGGTGCCGGAGGCTGGCCGCTACGCCGTGCCCGCTCTCACCGTCGTGGGGATCGCCGCCGTGCTCCCCGCGCTGACGGTGTGGGACGCCGCCACCGCCGATGACCTGACCACCGGTACGCCGGGGCGGCTGCTCGCCCTCGCCTTGGCCGCCACTGCGGCCGTCGCCACCAGCCTTCCGGCGTGGGCCGCGGCCCGCGCCCGGCCCGGTGTCGCCGGCCTCGCGGGCGCGTGGGCGGCTGCTGTCGTCGTGCTGGTCACGGGCAGCGTGCTTGCGGCAGCCGTTCCTGCGACCGCGGCGCTGCTCGCCCTCGTGCGCGTCGGCGCGCCACGGCGACCAGCTCCCCGGACCCCCGCGGCGGAGTCCGCCCGTCCAGCGTGAGGTCCGGCGAGGAGGAGCGTGGCATCCAGCGCCGAGGAGCGGCAGGAGCCGGTCGAGGTCCATGCAACGGACCAGGGGTCAGGCCACCACGCCGAACGGCTGCCGCCCGGAGATCTCCGGCTCCTGGCTGCCCTCGGCGCGGCGCCGAAGTCCGCGGAGCATGCCGGTGGCCATCACGTAGTCGGCCGGGACGATCCCGGCGACGTACAGCGCGATGAACCACCACGGCTCGCCACGGCCTCGCACCCGCAGGCGCACCCGGGTCCGGCCGTCCGGCAGGTCGTGCAGCCAGAAACTCCAGGTCCAGAAGAACCGGACGCCGTACCTCTCGTCCCAGCCGGGCGGCATGTGCGTGGTGGAGCGCAGCACCAGCACGTTCGGCGGCCGGGCCTGGTCCACGACGTACTCCGCCGTGCCCGGCCTGCCGTCCGGGATCGTGTCGCCGGCCTGCAGGTCGCGGACCAGCCGAGGGTCCAGCCGGTCCAGGCTGGACCAGTTGTCCTCGAACAGCAGGCGGTCCACCCAGCGCGGGGTGTACCAGCCGCCGAGGTGCCAGCCCATCTGGGTGAGCCACGGCCAGATGCGCTCGGCGGGCGCGTCGACCGTCGCGGCGTGGTTGGTCACCAGCTGCGGGCGGCGGACCAGGTCGTCGCCGGGCATCGGCTCACGGCGCTCCGCCGCGCTCGACCCGGCCGTCCTGCCCAGCACCTGCAAGGCGGCGTATCCGGCCACGCACGACGCGGCGGCGACCGCTGTCGTACGTCGCATCGACCTCGCCTCCGACGCCATGCTGAAGCGCATCCCGGCGGGACGGCAGAGCCGAACGGCCCCGGCGCGGTGACCCGTCAGGAGGTGAGGAACCCCTCGATCCAGGCCAGCACCTCGGGGATGTCGACGCGCTGCGAGTAGGAGGTGCCGGCGCAGTTGTTGTTCGTCCCGTACGAGTTCACCGCGAGCACCGTGGTCCCCTCGTCGGTGAGCACCGGCCCACCGGAGTCACCGAAGCACGTCCCGCCCTTGCCCTGTCCGGGGTTGGCCGTCAGCCGCAGGAACTCGTCGCTGTGCACGAACTTCCCGGAGATTGCCTGGACGTCGGCCTGGTAGCGGTTGCGGAGGCCGGTCCACACCGGTTGTCCGCCTCCACGTTGGTTGACCTGGACCCCGTAGCCGACGATGTCGAGGGGTGCCTTGCCGGGGAGGGTGTCGGCCTGCCCGGGCTCCGGAAGCTGCCCGTAGCTGCTCACCACCGAGGTCGGCACCGGTTCGCTGAGCACGATCACGCCGACGTCCCGGGTGGCGAAGCCCGGGAGTCCGCCTCCACACCCGATGCAGAAGTCCGGGTTGGTGTAGGCAGTCCCCTCGTACGACGTGGCGCCGCCGAACGGGTACTCGGGGTTGCCCTGCACCACCTCGTCGAACCAGACCCGGGCGGCGGTCGCCCCGTCGGTGCAGTGCCCCGCCGTGAGGAAGACGGTCGGCGACAGCAACGTCCCGGTGCATCGCCAGGCCGGCGCTCCGTCGACCTCGAAGACCGCCAGGCCGACATAGGGGTGCTCGCCGTTGTCGGGCCGCGGATTGGTGATCGCCGTCGCCGGAGACGCCACCGCGGCCATGAGCAGCCCGGCGAACATCGCAAGCGCAAGACGGATTCGACTGGTCATCGGGGTCCTCCCACATCTGTGCCCCCACGTGCACCAGACGACAAGAACACGAGCCGACCCGGTTTGTCGAGGGGCACTAGGCCGGTCGCCGTGGGCGGTCTGCTCCCCCGACCGCGTCTGCCGGTGGTGGCCGCTTCTACGCCGGCACAGTGGTCACGGGCAACATCGGCGACGACCCCTGGTACGGGGTGCTGCCGGCGCGAGTATCACCTCGGAGAGTGATACTCACAGCGTTTGGCGCTGGCACAGTCGCTGCCCTCAGACGCGACTCCCACATGACATCTCCATGCAGCCCCTCCTCAGCTGCAGCCGCTGGTGCTGCCGCAGCCCTCGCAGACGAAGCAGCTGCCGGCGGGGCGCATCTTGGTGCCGCAGGTGAAGCAGAGCGGGCTGTCCACCGCCGTGCCCGTGATCACCTCGAGCAGCTCGGCCGACGTGTGCGCCGAGCTCGGCGCCGGCTTGGCCGCGGCGGCCTCGACCGATGATTCCGCCTCCGCGGCGGCCTCCGCCGCCGCGTCAGCCGACGCCTCGGGGGCTGCCGGGTGGGACCGCAGCGACTCGGCCTCGGAGACCACCTCCTCTTCGACCGCCTCGTAGGAGCCGGTCTCGAGCTGACGCTGCCGCTCCTCGGCGGAGTAGATGCCGAGCGCGGCCCGCTCCTCGAAGGCCAGGTAGTCCAGCGCCAGCCTGCGGAAGATGTAGTCCATGATCGACTGCGCCATCCGCACGTCCGGGTCGTCGGTGAGGCCGGCCGGCTCGAAGCGCAGGTTGGTGAACTTCGAGACGTAGGTCTCC
>JBIOUF010000037.1:0-19948 GCA_044866695.1 Nocardioidaceae bacterium
GCGCAGGGCAGCCGACGGGTGGTGGGCGATGACGAGCGGACGCGCGGTCCCCGACGAGGTGGAGATCCACACGAGCCCGCGGCCACCGGTCACCGACCCGGCCCTCGGCATCGAGGTGCCCCGCCCGGCGGGGTCCCCGCGGCACCGGCTGGTCACCGTCGGCGACTCGCTCACGCAGGGGTTCATGAGCGCGGCCGTACACCGGACCGACCTGAGCTGGGCGGCCATCGCGGCGTACGAGCTCGGCCTCCCGGCGCAGGCGTTCACCTACCCGACGTACGAGTGGCCGACCGGGCCCGGCGGCCTGCCGCTGGACCTGGAGCGCCTGGCGAGGGCGTTCGAGGGCCGGTTCGGTCACCACCTGGACTTCACCGAGATCGTCCCGGCGGCCGCGTGGCTGCGCGGCTACCTGGACGGCGTGGAGGACTTCTGGGAGCGCGGCCCCGGGGCGCGGACGCCGGCCGCGGGCGCGCCCTTCCACAACATGGCGGTCTACGGCTGGGACCTGCTCGACCCCCAGCTGCTCACCTCCACGATGGTCGCGGCCAGCCTGCGCCGGCCGACGAGGGACGACGTCGTGGCCCAGCTGGTGGAACGTCACCAGGACCGCGCGGCGTGGCCGGTGCTGCAGCGGGCCCGCAAGGGCCGGCGTGGGCGGACCGTGCTCGACGCCGTCGCCGACATGAGCCGCCCGCCCGAGGGCGTGGAGACCCTGGTCGTCGTCCTGGGCTCCAACAACGCGCTCGGCTCGGTGGTCACGCTGTCCCCCGCCTGGACCCCTCCGGGCTACGCCGACCTGCCCCCCGAGCAGCGGCGGGCTGCGCGGGTGGGCTGCAACATCTGGCGGCCCAGCGCGTTCGCCGCGGACTGGGAGCTGCTCGAGGCCAGGCTGCGCCGGGTCGCCGCGCACCACGTCGTCGTCGCGACCGTCCCCTCGGTCACGATCGCCCCGATCGCGCGGGGCGTCCACCGCAAGGTCCGCCCTGACTCGCGCTACTTCCCCTACTACACCCGGCCGTGGGTGTCCGACGCCGACTTCGACCCCGTCCACGACCCGCACATCACCGCGGACGAGGCCCGAGCCATCGACTCCGCGATCGACGCGTTCAACCAGACCATCATCGCCTCCGTCGGGGCCGCACGCCGCGACGGCCTGGACTGGTACCTGTTCGACATGGGGTCGCTGCTCGACCGCCTCGCCACCCGCCGCTACGTCGAGAGCCCGTGGGCCCGGCCGAGCTGGTGGACGCCGTACGAGCTGCCCGCGGCGCTGCGTGCCCTGGACCCGGTGCCCGACACGCACTTCTTCCGCTCGGGGCCGGAGGGCCGCACCGACGGCGGGCTGTTCTCCCTCGACGGCGTGCACCCGACCACGGTCGGGTACGGCATCCTCGCCCAGGAGGTGATCAGGGTGATGGAGCTCGCTGGCGTCCGGTTCCTCGGCCGCGACGGACAGCCCCGGGAGGGTCCGGTGGACGTCGACTTCAGGCGGCTGCTCCACGCCGACACGCTGGTCAGCGCCCCGCCCGCCGCGGTCAGCACCACCCTGAGCCTGCTCGGCTGGCTGGACGACAGGCTGGACTGGGTGACCACCTTCCTCCCGTTCGTGCGCTCACCCTTGTGAGGCAGCCGCTGAGACGCTGGATCCACCGCTGGTCACGCTTGTCCGAACCCGGCCTCGCGCGCCTTGACGATGGCGTCCGCGCGCCCGGAGGCGTGCAGCTTGGCATAGATGCCGGAGACCGTGTTGCGCACCGTCTTGTTGGAGACGAACAGCCTGCGGGCGATGGCGTCGTTGCTCGCCCCGGACGCGAGGAGGTCCAGTACGTCGCGTTCGCGGTCGGTGAGGCCTGGCAGTGCTCGGCGGCTGCGAGGGTCCGCGGCCGCGCTCGCGAACAGGCCGGCGACCCTCCCGGCGAGACGAGTGCCGAACACCATGCCCCCGGCGTGCGCGGCCCGCACCGCACCGAACACCTCCTCGGCACCCGACCCCTTCAGCAGGTAGCCCGAGGCGCCGGCCCGGATCGCGCTCAGCACCGTGCCGTCGTCCTCGCTCATGGTCAGCATCACCACCCGGACTCCCGGGTACGCCGTCGTGATCCGGCGGGTCGCCTCGAGGCCGTCCAGCTCGCCGGGCATCGAGATGTCCATCACGACGACGTCTGGTCGCTGCTCCTCGACCACGGCGAGCGCCTCCCGAGCGTCCGCCGCGGCCCCGGCGACCCGGGTGCCCGGCAGGGCGGAGAGCAGGGCCACCAGCCCCTCGCGCACGATCGCGTGGTCGTCGACCACGACGACGCTGACCTCGGCGCGGCCTGCTGGCTCGCTTCGCTCGCTCACGCCCGGACCTCCTCGGCCTCTCGTACCGCTTCCTGCGACGGCATGGGGAGAACCGCCCGCACCACCGTCCCGCCGCCGCTCGGACACCGCACGTCGGTGCGTCCGCCGAGCTCGGCGGCGCGTTCGCGGACCGACAGCAGCCCGACCCCGGCCTGCACGTCCGCCGCGATGCCGACCCCGTCGTCGGCGACCTCGACCACCAGCCCCTCCGCGGCACGCGCCAGGCCGACCCGCGCGCGGCCGGCCCGAGCGTGCCGGACCACGTTGGTGAGGGACTCCGCGACGATCCGGTACGCCGCCACCTCGACCGCGGCGGGGAGCGCGCCGAGCGCGCCGGCGTCCACGGTGACCGGCAGCGGCAGCGACTCCGCGAGCTGGTCGAGCGCGCCGACCAGTCCGCGGTCGTCGAGGGCCGGCGGGCGCAGGTCGTGGACGAGGCGGCGCACGTCGGCCACGATCTCCTGGAGCCGCGCGCCGACCTGGTCCATCGTCCTGGCGGCGTCCCCCGGGCGGCTGTCGACGAGCAGCCTGGCGGTCTCGACCTGGAACACCAGGCCCGCCATCGCCGGGCCGAGCCCGTCGTGGAGGTCGCGCCGGATGCGGCGCCGCTCCTCCTCCCGAGCGGTCACCAGGCGCGCGCGGCTGGCCTGGAGCTCCTCGGCCAGCCGTCCCGAGCGCGCGGCGGTCGCCGCCTGCCGGACCAGGTCGCCGAGCAGCCTCTCGTCCCGGCTGGAGAGCCGGCTGCGCATGCCTCGCGCGGGGAGCACGAGCCGGCCCACGACGGTGTCGCGGTAGGTGACCGGAAGACTCCGGACGTCGAGGGGTCGCTCCCCATAGGTGGCGGTGAGCCGCTCGCCGCCAGGACGGTCGACCTCGACCGCGACGTACCCGACCCCGAAGGCCTCGGCCACCGCGCGCGCGACCGCGGCGAGCTGGGCGGGCCCGTCGTCGGCGGACTCCAGGCTCGCGGCCAGCCCGGCGACCACGTCGTACCGGTTGCCCCGTCGGCCCAGGACCCAGCCGTGCGCCAGGAGCGCAAGCCGCTGCCTCAGTGGGCCGTAGGCCACGACGGTCAGGAGCAGGACCACCGTGACGAGCTGGCGGTCGTCGAGACCGCCGCCCAGCGCCTGGGTCAGCGCCGCCACGACGGCCAGGTCGACGCAGAGCAGGCACCCGGCCACGGCGCCGAGCGCGACCGTGCGCACCAGGAGGTCCTCCACCGGGACCACGCCGGGGCGGACGACGCCGACGGTCATCGCGACCACGGGCAGGACGGCCACCGCGACGACCACGGCGTCGGCCGCCGTGCCGACGTCGGCGGCCAGGCCCAGCGCCAGGCTCAGCGCCAGGACCATCGCCATGACCAGCACGGCCCAGACCAGCCAGCGCATCTGGTCGCGCTCGACGCCGGCCGACCGCCGGTGTCGCATCACGGCGGAGAGCATCGCGACCAGGACGCCCGCGACGTTCAGCAGGCCGGCCAGGGGCAGCAGCGCCGCGACGGCAGGCCCCGGGACCGGCAGCGACATGAGGTCCAGGTCCACTCCGGGTGGGAGGTCCCCGGCGACCCTGCCGGTTGCCGGGACGAGGAGCGCGGCCAGCGTCGCGGTCGCCATGCCGGCCAGCGCGGCGACCCCGAGCCGGCCGAGCCAGCCGGGGAGGAACCGCCCCGTCGGGAAGACCAGCAGCAGCGCGGCGATGCTCAGCGGCAGGACCGCCCCGAACCGGTTGAGGTACCACAGGGCGAGGTTCGCCCCGGTCAAGGCGTGGTCGTCGCGGACGGCGTACCGCACGTAGGACTGGGAGAGCCCGTCGAGCGCCCACACCGCGGCGACGCCGAGCAGCAGCCAGCCGAACCGCTGCCGGTGGTCGTGTCGCAGGACGGCCAGGGCGCAGCCGGCGATCACCGCGCCGGCCAGTGTGTACACGGCCCCGAACGCCGGGCCGAGCTCGGTCCCGGGTCCGGCGTCGGGAGCGGCGACGTCGAGGGCCAGGGACACCGCGACGAGCAGGGCCGCCACGAGGACCGCGGACCAGGCGACCGCGACAGCGGCCCGGCGCGCACGCCGAGGGCCCGGCAGCGTGGCTGCCGGGCCCTCGGCCGTCGCGTCCGGTCTCATGCTCGCGTCGAAGGCTACTGCCTCGGCGCTCAGCCGTTGGCGGAACGAGACGCCCGGTCGCCCAGCAGGAACCCCAGTGACGTGACGACCAGCCAGAGCGCGCCGGTCGCACCGGCCATGTACTCCAGCGGGGACACCCCGAGCAGGGCGGTGAGGCCCCCGAGGACGAGGCCGACCCGGCCGATCCAGCGGGGCACCCCGCCGAGGCGGGCCGCGGCGTACACCGCGAGGCCGGCCAGGCCCGCGAGCACCCAGCACCACGGGATGGTGCCGATCCAGGTGTTGTAGGCCGACGCCGTCGAGTCGGGCACCAGGTCGGCGCCCTGCGTCGCGAGCGGCACCATGATCTCGGTGTCCAGGCCGGCCCCGAGCACGGACACGACCGCCGTGCCGAGGAGGCCCCCGAAGGCCACCATCGGGGCGAGCGAGTCCCCCGCCGCGCGCCGGAGCCGGCGGTGCAGCCCGGCGGCGAAGACGACCATCAGCAACGCGCCCAGGGTCGTGATGCTGTGGAAGGCGAACATCACGCCGGCCTTCTCGTGGAGGGCGTCGGCGACGCCGGCGGTGGTGCCCTGGAACTCCTCGCGGTACACGACGTCGACCATCGAGGAGGTCACGATGGTGCCCAGCCCGAGAAGTCCGGCGCCCAGGCCGCTGAGCACCCAGAGCCGCGACGCGGTGCCGGTCCCGGTCGCGTGGGCTGCCACCTCCTCCCTGCGTGCGTCGGAGCGGACCGGGTTGGTGGTGACGATGGACGTGGTCATGGCGCTGCCTCTCTGGTCGGGGCCGGGGCGGAAGCCCTCCGGCGACGACCAGACGGTGCCGGGCCCGGTGTCCCGGTGCCCAGGGACAACGGGGCAGACCGTGTCCCGGACGCGGTGGTCACGGGAAGACGGCGGCCAGATGTGCGTCCAGGCCGATGTCGAGGCTGGGCGCCGAGTGGGTCAGCGCGCCGACGGCGATGAGGTCCACCCCGGTGGACGCGACCGCGCGGGCACTCTCGAGGGTGAGGCCGCCGCTGGCCTCGAGGACCGTGCCGGGCGCCCGGGCGCGGACCAGCGCGACGGCCGCGCGCAGGGACTCCAGGTCGAAGTTGTCCAGCAGGATCTCGGTGGCGCCGTGGTCGAGTGCCTCCCCGAGCTGTCCGAGGTCGTCCACCTCGACCTGCACGGTCGTGCCCGGCTCGCGGGCCGCTCGCACCGCGGAGAGGGCCGCCCCCAGACCCCCGGCCGCCACGACGTGGTTGTCCTTGACCAGCACCGCGTCGTAGAGGCCGACGCGGTGGTTGACCCCGCCGCCGCACCGGACCGCGTACTTCTCCAGCGCCCGCAGCAGCGGCATCGTCTTGCGGGTGTCGCGCACCCGGACGCCGGTCCCGGCGACGGCGTCCACCCAGGCCCGGGTCGTCGTGGCCACCCCCGAGAGGTGCCCGAGCAGGTTGAGGGTGGTGCGTTCCACGGCCAGCATGTCGCGAGCCGACCCGCGGAGCCGCGCCAGCGCCTGGCCCGGGCCCACCCGGGTGCCGTCGTCGACCAGCGCGTCGAACGCCGCGGAGCCCTCGACCGCCTCCTCGACCAGAGCGGCCACCACGAGCAGCCCGGCCACGGTGCCCTCCGCCCGGGCGACGTAGTGCGCGTCCAGGACCGCGCCGACGGGCACCGTCGCGGCGGAGGTCACGTCACCGGTGGGTCCCAGGTCCTCGGCCAGGGCGGCCCGCACCAGGCGCCCGACCTCCCACGGGTCGAGCCCGGCATCGCGGAGCCGGTCGGCGGTGCCCCGCCTCATGCGGCCCGGGCCAGCGGCTCGGAGAGCGTCACGCGCGGCAGGCCGGTCTCGTCGAGCCGGACCCGCACCCGGCGGCGCCAGGTCTCGTCGCGGACGGGGTGGTCGGAGCGGGTGTGGCATCCCCGGGTCTCCCGCCGTGCCGCCGCCGCGGCGACCACGCTCGACGCGACCAGCCAGGTCGGGTCCGCCGGCGCGCAGCGCGACCCGAGCAGCCGTTCCGCCCCGGCCAGGCCCCCGGCGTCCCGGACCACTCCGGCGTGGGTGGTGAGAGCCGCCCTCGCCGTGGCCTCCGCGCGGCGGTCGCGTCGGAGGGCGACGACCTCCTCGTCGTACGCCGCCTCGGCCGGCAGGTCCAGCACGAGCCGGCTGCCCACCCGGCGTCCGAACACCAGGCCCTCGAGCAGGCTGTTCGAGGCCAGCCGGTTGGCGCCGTGCACGCCGGTCGCCGCCGCCTCTCCCACCGCGTAGAGGCCCGGCAGGTCGGTGGCCCCCCAGCGATCCGTGGCGATCCCGCCGCAGAGGAAGTGCGCCGCGGGCAGGACGGGCACGGGCTCGGCGGCGAGGTCGACGCCGTGTGCGGCGCAGGCCGCGGCGACCCCCGGGAAGCGTTCGGCGACCCCGGGCACCGCGGTGGCGTCGAGCCAGACGTGCGGCCGCCCCGACCGGGTCATCTCGCGATGGACCTCGCGCGCCACGACGTCTCGCGGCGCCAGGTCGGCCAGCCGGTGACGGCCCCGCATGAGCGGGCGCCCGGAGTCCCCGAGGAGGACCGCTCCTTCGCCCCGCACCGCTTCCGACACCAGCGGGACCTGGCCGGCCTGCCGGCCGGTGTAGAGCGCGGTCGGGTGAAACTGGACGAACTCCATGTCCACCACGGTGGCGCCGGCGAGCAACGCAAGGGCGATGCCGGCCCCGTCCACGCCCGGCGGGTTGGTGGTCGCGGCGTACGCGTGACCGATGCCCCCGGTCGCGATCACGACGGCGCGCGCGTCTACCCGCAGGAGGTCGTCGCCGACCGTCAGATGGCCGCCGGTGACCTGGCGGCCCGCCGGACCGAGCCCGACGGTCAGGGCCCGGAGCCGGCCGCCGTGGACCCGTCCGATGCCGGCGGCGTCGGCGGCGTCCCGCAGCACCCTGGCCACCTCGGCACCGGTCGCGTCCCCGCCGGCGTGCACGATCCTGCGGCGCCGGTGGCCGCCCTCCAGGGTGCCGGCCAGGCGGCCGTCCGGGGCACGGTCGAACCGCGCGCCCGCCGCGACCAGGTCCGCCAGGCGCGGGGGACCCTCCTCGACCAGGCAGTCCAGGCTCCGCGGGTCGCACAGGCCGTCTCCCGCGGCGCGCGTGTCGGCCGCGTGGTCCGCAGGGTCGTCGTGCGCACCGTAGGCCGCGGCGATCCCGCCCTGGGCCCAGGGCGTGCTGCCGTCGCCGCCGTCGACCAGCAGCACGCGTCGCGCGCCCGCCAGCCCCAGGGCCACCGACAGCCCCGCGACGCCCGCGCCCACCACGAGGACGTCGACGTCGTCCCGGTCGTGGCTCACTCGCCACCTCCGGGCTGCCCGATGGCGACCATCCGCTCGACGGCGGTGCGGGCGCGCGCGGCGACGTCCCGGGCCACGTGGACCTCGTCGCGCCCGTCGCGCAGAGCCCGCAGCAGGAGCTCCGGCGTGGTCATCTTCATGAACCGGCAGGAGGCGTTGGGGTTCATCGGCAGGAACGTCGTGGTTCGGTTGGCCTTCCGCAGCTGGTGGAGCATCCCGACCTCGGTGGCGACGAGCGCGGTGCCTCCGGTCATCGTCCGGGCCGCGCCCACCATGCCGGAGGTGGACAGGATGTGCGTCCGCCCGGCGGGGAGCTCCCCCTCGCCGGCCAGCCAGAGGGTGGACGTCGCGCACCCGCACTCGGGGTGCACCAGCAGCTCGGCGCCGGGATGGGCGGTGACCTGCGTCCGTACGTCGTCGGGGGTGATGCCGGCGTGCACGTGGCACTCGCCCAGCCAGACCGAGATGTTCGAGCGCCCGGTCACGCGACGGACGTGCGCGCCGAGGAACTGGTCGGGCAGGAACAGGACGGGCGTGGCCTCGGGAACGGAGCGGACCACCTCCACAGCGTTGGACGACGTGCAGCACACGTCGGACTCCGCCTTCACCTCGGCGCTGGTGTTGACGTAGGCCACCACGACGGCGCCGGGGTTGGCGGCCTTCCAGGCGCGCAGCTGGTCGGCGTCGATGGTGTCGGCCAGGGAGCAGCCGGCCTCCCTGGTGGGCATGAGCACGGTCTTGTCGGGGCTGAGGATCTTCGCGGTCTCGGCCATGAAGTGGACGCCGCAGAACACGATGGTCCGCGCGCTCGTCCTCGCAGCCACCCGGGCCAGCGCCAGCGAGTCGCCGACGTGGTCGGCCACGTCCTGGATCTCCGGACGCACGTAGTTGTGCGCGAGCACGACCGCGTCGCGCTGCTCCGCGAGGCTGCGGACCTCGTCCTGCCACGACCGCGCCGCCACTGCCGTCATCGTCGCCACCGACGCCTCCCGGGTTTTCGACTGAGAATCGATAACTGGCGGGGCTCACCGTACCATGGCTGCCCGTGGGCGGTCGTGGGCATCCGGGGAGCGGTCGGCCGCCGTTCCCGGCGTACCCGCACGAGGTCCTCGCGGTCGTGCTCTCCGTACGCCGCAGCCGGCTGTCGGTCCTGCTCTGGCGCCGGGCCCGGCGGCCGGACCGGGGCCGGTGGGCGCTGCCGGGTGGCGGCGTGGCCCCCGACGAGCGGCTGCGCGAGGCCATCACCGGGCACCTCGCGGCCAAGGTCGACGTTTGCGACATCGCCTGGCTCGAGCAGGTGGCCACCCACAGCAAGGTCGACCGCGACCCGCGCGGGCGCGTGCTCGCGACCGGGTACCTGGCCCTGCTGCCGGCCGACCTGGAGCCGGCGGTCCCCCAGGACACCTCCTGGTTCGACCTCGGCGACCTGCCGCCGACCGCCCTGGACCACCACTACTTCGTCGAGGCCGCCGCGGGACGCCTTCGCGCGAAGCTGAGCTACACCAACATCGGCTTCGCCCTGGCCCCGCCGGAGTTCACCATCCAGCGCCTGCGCGAGATCGTCAGCGCGGCCCTGGGGTACCAGGTCGACCACACCAACCTGCAGCGGGTGCTCACCCGCCGAGGGATGATCGAGCCGACCGGGGCAAGGGTGCCGCCCGGGCCGTCCGGCGGCCGGCCCGCCGCGGTGTTCCGGTTCCGGGACCGGACCCTGGTCGAGTCCGACCCGTTCGCCGTGCTGCGCCCGCCGGCACCAAGACTGCCGGCTCGACCCACCAACATTGCCGGCTCGACCCACCAACATTGACGGCTCGACCCACCAACATTGACGGCTCGGCCGAGGGGGGCGTGGACTTGGGGCCCTTGCAGGGCGGTCCGGGTGCCCTGGCGCAGCGGTGCGTTCGGTTCTAGCGTCCAGAGTGCAGACCACGTAGGAGGAGTGAGCCATGAAGGCCGCAGTCGTTCCCGAGTTCAAGGCCCCGCTGGAGATCCGCGACGTCGCGGTCCCGGCGCCGGGTCCCGGCCAGGTCCTGGTCAGGATCGAGGCGGCCGGGCTGTGCCACACCGACATCCACGCCGCGCGCGGCGACTGGCCGGTGAAGCCCAAGATGCCGCTGGTCCCCGGCCACGAGGGGGTCGGAACGGTCATCGAGGTCGGCGAGGGCGACCTGCACGTCGCGATCGGCGACCGGGTCGCGCTGCCGTGGCTGGGACACGCCTGCGGGCACTGCCGCTACTGCGTCGCGGGGTGGGAGACCTACTGCCCGACGCCGCAGTACATGGGCTACACCATCGACGGGAGCTACGCCGAGTACGCGGTCGGCTACGCCAGCCACGTCGTGAGGGTGCCCGACGGGGTCTCCTCGTTCGAGGCCGCGCCGCTCACCTGTGCCGGGGTCACGACGTACAAGGCGCTCAAGGTCGCCCATCCCCAGCCCAACGAGACCGCGATGGTGGTCGGCATCGGCGGCCTGGGTCACCTCGGCCTGCAGTACGCGCGGATCTTCGGCGCTACGACCGTGGCGGTCGACGTGGAGGACGAGAAGCTGCAGCTGGCCAAGGACCTCGGCGCCGACTACGTCGTCGACGGGCGCGGCCGCCTCGAGGCCGAGCTCGAGGCGCTGGGCGGGGCGGACATCGCGCTGGTCACGGTGCCGTCTCCGGCGGTCATGCACACCGCCCACGCGCTGCTGAACCCGAACGGACGCCTCGTGCTGGTCGGGCTGCCGGCGGACAACCGCCTGGAGCTGCCGGTGTTCGAGACCGTGCTCACCGGCAAGTCCGTGATCGGCTCGCTGGTCGGCACCCGCAACGACCTGGCCGACTGCTTCGCGCTGCATGCCCGCGGGCGCACCCGCGTGGTCGCCGAGCGGCGTCACCTCGAGGACGTCAACGCGTGCTTCGAGGAGGTTCTGGCCGGCCGGGTGCCGGCGCGGCTGGTCTTCGACATGACCTGACCCGCGGTCCCGCCGCACGCCGACCGGGCGGGGCGGCCGGGACCGGGTGATGGTTGCCGTGGTAGGACGGTGCCACCCCTCGACGCCGGGTAGGCCTGGCGTCGTACGCCATCGACCGCTGCACCCCGAGGAGGATGCGATGACCAGCTCGTCCGAAGAGCCGCTGAGCGACGACGACATCACGACCCAGGGCACGGCCGACCCGTCGCTGCCGGGCGTGGAGACCGATGCCGACGGCACCGACGGCGATGCGACCGACACCACCGACGGTGACGCCAGCGACTCCGACGGCACCGACGCGGACGGCACCGACGGCGACGCCGCGGACACCGTCGACGGCGACGCCAGCGACTCCGACGGCACCGACGGGGGCGACGCGGACGCCACCGACGCCTGACCGGGCCGCACCCCAGGTGCATCACGCGGGCCACGTCGCCGCGCTGGACCTGCTGAGCGGGGACGCGCGCACCTTCGTCGACAAGGTCTGGGCGACGCGCGTCCACGTCCACCGCGACGAGCCTGAGCGGCTGGTCGGGCTGCTGCCGTTGGGCGCGGTCGACCAGCTGCTCACCGGCACCGCGATCCGCACCCCGGCCGTCCGGGTCGCACGGGACGGCTCGGTGCTGCCCGCGCGGGAGTACACCCGGTCCGGCGCCAGCCTCGCCGGCCAGCCGCTCACCGGCCTGGTCGACGGGCGCAAGGTGCTGGACCTGTTCGGTGCCGGGGCGACCGTCGTGCTGCAGGGCCTGCACCGGTACTGGCCGCCCCTCACCGAGCTGGTCCGCGACCTCGAAGCGGCCCTGGGACACCCGTGCCAGGCCAACGCCTACCTCACCCCTGCCGGCGCCCAGGGGTTCGCGGTGCACGTCGACAGCCACGACGTCTTCGTGTTCCAGACCCACGGCAGCAAGCTCTGGGAGGTGCACGAGCCGGGCGGGGGCGCCGGCGCCGCCGACGAGGTGCTGCTGGAGCCCGGCGTGTCGATGTACCTGCCCACCGGGACCCCGCACGCGGCCCGGGCCCAGGACACCGCGTCCCTGCACGTGACCGTCGGGATCAACCAGGTCACCTGGCGCCAGGTCCTGCTGCGGGCCGTCACCGGGCTGCTCGAGGCCGAGGCCTACGACGCGCGCCTCCCGGCCGGCTACCCGGACCAGCCCGGCGAGCTCACGCCGCGGCTCGCGGAACAGGTCGCGCGGCTCGCCGACGAGCTGCGTGGCCTCGACGCCGAGGCGCTGGCCCGTGACCAGACCGAGCGGTTCTTGACCTCCCGGCCGTCGGCGCTGCGCGGCGGCCTGCTCGACCGGCTCCGCGTCGACGCGCTCGCCGACGACACCACGGTGCGCCGGCGACCCGGCTCGTTCTGCGTGCTGGCCGAGGACGGCGGCCGCCTCCGCGTGCTGCTCGGCGACCGCGCGCTGTCGATGCCCGCCCGGCTGCGCGAGCCCATGGAGCTGGTCCGCGGGGCGGGGGCGCCGTTCACCCCCGCCGCGCTGCAGCCCTGGCTGGACCAGCAGAGCCGGCAGGTGCTGGTCCGGCGCCTGGTGCGTGAGGGGCTGCTCGAGGTCACCGGTGGACCCAGCCCGTGACCGGCTCCGGGTCCCGGTGCGCCGACGCGAGCCTGGACCGCGGCGAGGACCCGGCCGGCACCGCCTCCACGGTCCGCGCGTTCGTGCTGGTCGAGTCCCCCGGCCCCTGGGGCCCCGACGCGGCGACGGACAACCGGCTGCCGCGGGAGTTCGCGGTCTTCGCCGCGGCGGCGGCCGGCGCTCGCGTGCGGGTGCTGCTGGTCCGGCGGCCCCGGCGGGGGACCACCACGCCGGGGCGCGTGTTCGCCGCCTACGCCGGCCGGGACCGGTGCTGGCTGGAGTCCGGACGGTACGCCGACCTCCCCCACCTCGACCTGGCCGGCCTGGCCCGCGGCCGGTCCGCCGCGCTGGACCGTACCCAGGACGACCTGTTCCTGGTCTGCACCCATGGCCGCCACGACGTCTGCTGCGCGCAGCGCGGCCGCCCGGTCGCGGCCGCGTTGGCCGCCGCCTTCCCCGAGGAGACCTGGGAGGTGTCGCACATCGGCGGCGACCGGTTCGCGGCCAACCTGCTGGTCCTGCCCGCCGGCCTCTACTACGGCCGGGTCGGTGCCGACGAGGTCGTGGAGGTCGCGGCCGCGCACCGGCGCGGCGAGCTGACTCTGGACCGGCTGCGGGGCCGCACCTCGATGGGCTTCGCCGCCCAGGCCGCGGAGGTGTTCCTGCGGCGCAGCACGGGGCTGACCGGGGTGCACGCGCTTCGGCTCACCGGGCACGACGTCGACTGCGACGTGACGACGGCCTCGTTCCGGTCCTCGGACGGACGGGGCTGGCGGGTCGTCGTCCACGTCGAGCACGCGCCGCCGGCCCGGCTCACCTGCCGGGCCCGGGGTGAGGGCCGGGCACCCGTGCACCGGCTGCTCGGCATCGAGCCCCTGGCCTGACGTCCCACCCAACCAGGCACTGCTCACGACGCCTGCCGGTCAGATCGCCTGCCGGTCACACGGCGTGCCGGAGGCCACGACCTCCTCGATGCGAGCCAGGTAGGCCTCCCCCAGCGAGGTCAAGGAGTAGTCCTTGCGCTTGGCGCCGGTGCGGGCGACGGCAACCTCCTCGACCCGCAGCAGGCTCATGGTGGTGAGCCGGCGTAGGGTCCGGTAGAGCCCCCGGTCGGTGAGGGCCCAGCCGGTGTCCGCGGTGAGCCGCTCCCCGACCACGGTCGCGGGCGCCGGAGCGAGGTCGGCGACGGCCCGCATCAACACCAGCGTGGTGACGCTCTTCTTGTACACCTCGGTCCAGCTGCGCACGAGCTCGTCGAGCCACTCCTCGGTCTCGCTCCTCACGGATGCTCTTCCCAGCCCCGCATGGCGACGCTGGCCAGCGCGTGGATGACCAGGCCGATCCCCCAGCCGGTGGCCATGCCGAAGGTCACGCCGAACCAGGCCGGGTCCATCAGGAAGTAGCCATCGCCTCGGATCGCCGGGTCGTTGACGACGATGAGCACAGCGGCATGCAGCAGGTAGCTCACGTTCACGATCGCGTACGCCGTCGCATGGGCGACGAGCATGCCGAAGCGGACCTGCCGCAGCCGTGGTCCGCGGGTGACGAAGAAGACCGCGTAGAACACCGCGACGGCACCCAGCAGCAGCGTGGACAGCAGGCTGACCCGGTTGTCGTCCAGCACGATCACCGCCTGGACGGCGGCCATCATCGCCAACAGGCAGACAGCGAACGGAAGGATCAGGGTGCGGACGTTGACGGCGTCGGCGTCGGCCTCGGTGAAGATGGACATGACCGCCTCCCTCGGAAGGCTTGCTGAGGACCACCACTGGTAATGTACCACTGGTTCACTACCTGTGGTTCAAATCCAGGTCCTCCGGTCGGGATCCGGGGACCTTGGTCCCGCCGGCGAGGCGGCGCCCCGTGCGGGTCGCCCGCTGGGGTCACCCGTCCCGGTCGGCCGGTGGCCGGCCCGACGCCGAGAGCGTGACCGAGCGCCGCCCGACCTCCGCCCAGGGGCCGGCCACGTCGAACACCGCGAGCGCCGAGGTCTTCATCGGCACGTACCCGCCGGCCAGCTGCCAGGCCAGGTCCTCCAGGCCGGGGTTGTGACCGACCATCACGACCGTGGTGGCGTCCGCGGGCAGCTCGTGGACGACCTCGAGCACCTCGGCCGCCGAGGCGACGTACATCCGGTCCTCGACCACCGTCTTGGTGGGCGCGAGCTCGGCGGACACGAGCTCCCAGGTCTCCCTGGCGCGCGCGGCGGGCGAGACGACGCCCAGGTCGACGGCGGGGAGGTTCGCAGCGATCCACTGCCCCGCCTCCGGCGCCTGACGGCGGCCGCGGGCTGCGAGCGGACGGCGGGTGTCGGGCCCGGGCACTGACCAGTCCGACTTGGAGTGCCGGAGCAGCACCAGCGTCCGGTCTGCGTGGGTCATGCAGCTGCCTCCTTCGTCATGGGCCACCCACGGTGGGCGCCTCGTCCGGCGCCGGGTGGCCTCGACCTCCTGGGTACCACGGTGCGCACGCCCGCGGTGAGCGGCAAACGGCCCGCCTCCCAGAGGACTCTGCCCAGTCCGGCCGGCGCGGCCACTCTCATCCGGCCGGCGCGGCCAGTCTCATCCGGCCGGCGCGGTGCTCCCCGAGCCGGTGTCCGCGCCTCCGCCGGCCTGGTTGTGGCCGATCGCTGCACGCCGGCGCGATTGTGGCCGCTCGCCGCACCGACACGCCGAGGCGGCATGCGGTCATCGGCCACAACTGGGCCAACGTCGGAAGGAAACGCGCGGCTACTCGTCGTCGGAGGTGGTCTCGCCGTGCGTGCCGGGGCGGGGTGCCCAGGGCAGCTCCTCGGCCGGCCGGACGACGATCAGCCGGTCGCCGCGGGCCAGCTGGGTGACCAGGGGGTCGAAGTACCGGTAGACCGTGCCGTCGCGGACCACGGCGATCACCTGGTCCGGGAGCTGCTGCGGCTGCTTGCCCACCTCGGGGACCAGCAGGTCGCGCTCGGCCACCTCGAGCCCCTCCCCGTAGGTCAGCAGGTCCCCGATCACCGAGCCGAGCGACGGGCTCACCGAGGAGAGCCCGAGCAGCCGGCCGACCGCGTCGGAGGAGGTGACCACCGCGTCGGCGCCGCTCTGGCGGACCAGGGGGACGTTGTCGCTCTCACGGACCGAGGCGACGATGTACGCCCTGGTGTTGAGCTGCCTGGCGTTGAGCACCGACAGCACCGTGGAGTCGTCGCGGTCGGTGGTGATGATCACGTGCGTGGCCTTCTGGACGCCGGCACGGCGCAGCACGTCGCGGCGGGTCGCGTCGCCGGTGACCACCGTGAGGCCGTCGGCGTGCGCCTCCTGCAGCGCCGCGCTGCTGGGGTCGACGACGACGATCTTGTCTGCCGGGGTGCCGTTGTTGCGCATCGTGTCGACGGCGCTGCGGCCCTTCGTGCCGTACCCGACCACGACGACGTGCTGGTCCATGTGCCTCCTCCACCGGGCGACCTTGAACATCTCCCGGCCCTGGCTGGCCAGCACCTCAAGCGTGGTGCCGATGAGCAGCACCAGGAAGGCGATCCGCAGGGGGGTGATGACGAACGCGTTGACCAGCCGTGCCGACTCGGTGAGCGGCGCGATGTCGCCGTACCCGGTCGTGCTGAGCGTGACGGTGGTGTAGTAGATCGCGTCGGTGAGGTTCACCGTGTAGTCGTGGGCGACGTCGTTGTTGTCGCGGTAGCCGTCGCGGTCGAAGTAGACGATCGCCACCGTCAGCGCCATCACGCCCAGCGCCATGAACACCCGCCGCGAGAGCGCCCACCACGGGGAGCGCACCGGGCTGGGGAACCGGACGGTCCCCAGCGCCTGCTGCGTCTCGGGGTCGGGCACGGGTCAGAATGTACGCCGCACGGCGGACCGGCCCGGCCGGCACTCGCCGGGGTCAGCGGGCCACGTCGCCGTAGATGTAGGTGACCCGTTCACCTTCGCCGGCTGCGGAGCTGGTCATCGTGACGAAGGTGAACTCGTCACCGGGTCGAGGCGTGACCGCTCCCTGCGTACGCCGCCAGGTGCCGCACAGGACCCCGTCGTCCCCGGTGTCCGGCAGGTCGCGCACCGCGTCGCCGCGCAGGCACAGCTCGTCGTCGGCGCGGTCATAGCTCTCCACCTCCGCGGTCGCCGCGTCGTTGCCGGTGGGACCGGCGAAGACGCCCACGAGGTACCCGCCGAGCAGGCAGAGCAGCGCGGCGGCCACCGCGACCGGCGTGGGCAGCGTGACGTTTCCCATCGGTTCCTCTCGAGCCGCTGCCGGTGACTGCCCCGTCGACGGCCACGAGGGTCATTGTCACCGGCCGACGGCCGATGTCGGCCGACGGGCGGGCCGGGCGTGTCCGGTCCCGGCGCGGCCGGGCGGTCAGGCGTGGCGCGGAGGCGCCGTCGCCGGTCCGGCCGGCGCTACCGACGTGGCCTCCGCGGCGACGACCGCGCCGCCGCCGGGCAGCGGCAGGAGCCACGGCGCCGGCCCCGCGCGCATGACCGACGTCCCGGCCAAGGCCCGGCACAACGCGGCGCACCCGGCCGCCGGCGCGCCCACCAGGGCCAGGGTCCGGCCCCCGGCCAGCTCGCGGAGCCGGCCCAGCCCGGCCCCGGTGCGCACGCTGACCGCCACCGCGGGAACCTCGCCCGGTCCGCCGGCCAGCGCGGCCAGCTCGGCGAGGGCGGCGTCCGGGTCCGCGACCAGCTCGCTGCGGGCGAGCACCAGGAGCAGCGCGGCGCCGCTGTCCTGGACCCGCTCGACGAGGGCCCGCACGTCGGCGGGCACCGGGGCCGGACGTGCGGCCAGCACCAGGCCGACCAGGTCGACGTTCGCGGCGAGCGGGCCGGGAGGAGGCTCGCGGAGCAACGTGCCGTGGCGGGGCAGCACCCGTTCCAGGGTCACCCTCCGGTCCGGCCAGTCCCGCAGCACCACCCAGTCCCCGGCACAGGGCGCCTGCTCCGGGTCGGCGGCGACGGCCCGGAGCAGCCCACCGCCGCATCCGGCGCGGACCGGCCCGTCCTCGGTCAGGACCGTGGCGACCCCTTCGGACACGCCGAGCACGCGACCCGGCCGGGAGTCCGCCGCCCTGGCGGAGCCGGCCAGCTCGCTCGTCAGGCCGAGGGCGCGCAGCACGCGGGCAATGTACGGCGCCGCGCGGCGGCGGGCACGCCATTATCGACGGCCCGCCTCCCGGGATCCCGGCGCGCCAGGTCGAGTACCGTGGCGCAGGACCGAAGACCACGCGTGGGAGCAGGAGAGATGAGGCGGAGTCGGCGGGTTCTCGTCGTCGGAGGCCTCGTGGCCACGCTGGTGGGTGCCTCCGCAGCCGTCGCGCAGGCGGGCCGCGGGTTCGACATCCGCACCGACCGCTCCGGAAGCGACGGCTACGCCCATGCCGACGGAGTCGTCACCTTCCTCGACGAGGACGCCTTCCGCATCAGCGTCGAGGTGTCGGATCGCTGTGGCCGCGGGGACGGTGACGGGGAGGGCGCCTATGTCTGGGCACAGATCCGGTACCTGGACGGGACCTACGACGGCGGCCGGCTGCTGAACGTCGGGTTCGACAACGACGGGTGCGGCAACGGCGTGGACACTCGCACGTCGTCGTTTAGTCCCGGCCGGAAGGTGCGATGGGTGCGCGTCCGGCTGGACGAGTCCGACGGGCCTTCGGGTCCCTCGTCCTCGACCACGTACTCGGCCAGGAAGGACAACCCGTACACGGGCCAGGCTCAGCCTGCAGAGAGACCGTCGACGATGTCGGAGTAGCTCGAGAACGGGCCGATGTGGACCGCGCGGACCGCTCCGTCGGCCCAGAGCGCGGTGACCGGGAGGACGTTCCTGGGCAGGACCCCGCCGAGACCCTCCAGGTAGGTCGCCCGAGGGTCGAGCTGGTTGGCGAACTCCACCGACGCCTTGCTCAAGGGACCCAGCGCCCGCTGCGCCGAGGTGTCCCGGCTGATCCCGATCACCGTGACTCCGGCCCGTCGGTCCGCGCGGTCCAGCATCGACAGCTCGCGCACGCAGAAGGAGCAGTAGCTGGCCCAGATGTTGATCAGCACGACGTCCGACCTCGCCCGCGCGTCCAGCTGGTGCGCGGGGCTCACCGGCCGCAGGCCCGGCAGGTCCACCGAGACCGGGTCGACCGACCTCCACGCGGTCGGCTCACCGCTGACCTCGACCACCTGCCTCGGCTGCGAGGGCGATGCCGCACAGCCGGCGCCCACCAGGCCGAGGAGCGCCAGGCAGGCAGCGAGGAGGCGTCGCCGGGCCATGCCGCGAATACTACGGCCGCTGTCACCCGGTGGTTGCGGAGCGAGCCTGCGACTCGGGTTGAGGTGGGCGAGCTTGCGCTCGCGAGCCCGTCTCGAAACGCGTCTCGACTTGGGCTGAGGAGCGAGCTTGCGAGCGGCACGAAGCCAACCACCGGCATGGGGACTGTGACCCAGCCATGGAGGCTGCGCGACGGGACCGCTTCGGACCCGAGGGGCAGCGGCCACCGACGGTCACGACGGCTCGTCGGCCGCCCTCGGCGACGCGTCGGCGGGCGGGTCGCCGCCGGACCCGCTGGTCTCGCGGCGCCTGCGCAGCACGCCCCGCAGCCGCAGCCGGCGGGCCAGGTCGGAGCGGGCCCGGGCCACCTCGACCTCGGGGAATACCTGGTCGACCGCCGCGTTCACCGCGGCGCCGATCAGCAGGGAGATGGCCAACAGGTACAGCCAGATCAGCACCGCGATGGGTGCGGCGAGCGGGCCGTAGATCGACGTCGACTCCCCTGCCGTGACGGTCAGGAACCAGCGCAGCAGGTACGAGCCGACCACCCAGACCATCAGGGTGAACGCGGCGCCGGGGAGGTTGTACCGCCACGAGGTCCGCACCGGGACGCTGACGTGGTACAGCGTGGCCAGCGAGCACACGCACACCACGACGACGACCGGCCAGTACAGCTGGCTGAGCCGGTCCAGCCGGGCGGGCAGCACGTGGTCCACCAGGGTCGGGCCGGCCACCACCAGGGGGACCGCGACGACGCCGACGACCAGGGCCAGCAGGTAGAGCGAGAAGGAGAGCACGCGGGTGCGGACGATCCCGCGCTGGCCGCCGAGTCCGTACATGATCGTGACGGTGTCCACGATCACGTTGAGCGCCCGCGACCCCGACCACAGCGCCAGCACGAAGCCGATGGAGATCACGTCCACCCGCGGCCCGCCGAGCACCTCGTCGAGTGTCGGCGCGACGATCTTGGTCACCGTCTCGTCGGTGACGGCGCGCGCGGCCAGCTCGACGACCTCGGCCTTGAAGTCGCTGACCTGCTGGTCGGTGAAGGTCTGGAAGACGAAGCCGATCGAGCCGGCCAGACCGAACAGCAGGGGCGGCAGGCTCAGCAGCGCGAAGAACGCCGCCTCGGCGGCCAGGCCGGTGACCCGGTTGCGGAAGCAGGCGCCCACGGTGGCGACCACGATCCGCCACAGCGCGTCGCGCAGTGGCAGCCAGAACGGCCGGGGGGCCGGCTGACCCTCGGCCCGCGCGCCCATGCGCCTACGCTACGAGGCGCGCCCGGCGCTCCGGCTCCTCAACCCGCCGGGCGGGCCGGTGGTTGAGGACGGCGAGCGCCCCGGTGGCCGAGGAGCGAGCGCCCCGGTGGCCGAGGAGCGAGC
>JBIOUF010000038.1:0-12217 GCA_044866695.1 Nocardioidaceae bacterium
CGGCGACGACGTGCTCGCCCGCGACCCCTGGGTAGGCGAGCGCGACTCCCGCTCGGAGGACCGGCAGCTGTTCCTCGACGCGATCCTGGCCGCGCGGGAGCGGCTGGTGCTGCTCTACACCGGCCACGACCAGCGCACCGGCGCGCATCGCCCGCCCGCGGTGCCCCTCGGCGAGCTGGTCGACGTGCTCACCGGCGCGGCACCGGCCGCGGCCCGGCAGCGCCTGCGCGAGCGGGTGGTCACCCACCACCCCCTGCAGTCCTTCGACCCCCGCAACTACGCCGCGGAGGCGCCGTTCAGCTTCGACCGGGCCGGGCTCGGAGGTGGCCGGGCCCAGCTCGGCGAGCGCAGCGCGCAGGCGCCGTTCCTGGCCGCGCCGCTGGCCGGCGCGGGGCCCCTCGGCGAGGTCGGACTGGACGACCTCACCCGGTTCTTCGAGCACCCGGTGCGCGAGTTCCTCCGCCAGCGCCTGGAGCTGCGGCTGCCCTACGAGGACGACGAGGCGCCCGACGCCCTGCCGGTCGCCCTGGACCAGCTCGAGCTGTGGGCGGTCGGAGACCGGCTGCTGCGAGCCCGTCTCGCCGGCGCCGACCGCGACACCGCGGTCCGGGCCGAGCGGCTGCGCGGCGGCATCCCCCCCGGCGCGCTCGGCGACGCCGTCCTGGGTCCGGTCGCCGACGACGTGGACGCCCTGGTCGCCGCCGCCGCCCCGGTCCGCATCGGCGAGCCCGCCCAGCACGACGTGGTCGTCGACCTCGACGTCGGCGGCACCTGCACGGTCACCGGGACCGTCACCGGCGTCTACGACGACACGGTGCTGCGCGTGGAGTACTCCAGGCTGGGCCCCAAGCATCGCCTCCGCGCCTGGATCGCCTACCTCGCGCTCACCGCCGGCCGCCCCGACCGCACCTGGAGCGCGCTGACCGTCGGCCGGGCCCGCGGTGGCGTGAGCACCTCCCGGTTCCGCGGCCTGTCGCCGGACGCCGCCCGAGCCGAGCTGCGCTCCCTGGCCGAGCTGTACGCCGCCGGGATGCGCGAGCCGCTGCCGGTCCCGCCCCGGACCGCCGAGGCCTACGCCGCGCGCCGGCGCGGCGGCTCGGGCAGCCACGCCGCGACGCAGGCGGCCCGGGAGGCCTGGAGGCGCCGGTACGACGGCCGCGAGATCGGCGAGTTCGACGACCCCGCCCACGTCCTGGTCTGGGGCCGGGCGCACCTCGACGTCCTGCTCACCCCGGCCGGCCCGGACGACCGCGGCGTCGCGCCGCACGAGGAGCACCGGCTCGGGGCGCTGGCCTGGCGGGTCTGGGGTCCGCTGCTCGACGCGGAGGCTCCCCGGTGACCACGCCCGCCCCGCCCCGGAGCGGTGCCGGCTCGCCCGGCCCGGCCCGGCCGGAGACCTTCGACCTCACCGGCCCGCTGCCGACCGGGACGACGGTGCTCGAGGCCAGTGCCGGCACCGGCAAGACCCACACCATCGCCGCACTCGCGTCCCGGTACGTCGCCGAGGGGCACTGCCGGCTCGAGGACCTGATGCTGGTGACCTTCGGCCGCGCCGCCACCGCCGAGCTGCGCGAACGGGTGCGCGAGCGGTTCCTCGCCACCGCGGCCGCCCTGGCGGACCCCGGGGCGGCCCGCGGCGGAGACGACCCGGTGGTGACCCACCTGGCGAGCGTCCCCGACGACGAGGTGACCCGCCGCCGGCACCGGCTGGTCACCGCGCTGGCCGGCTTCGACGCCGCGACGATCGCCACCACGCACGGGTTCTGCCACCAGATGCTCGCCGGGCTCGGCATCGCCGCGGACGTCGACCCCGACGCGACGTTCGCCGAGACCGCGTCGGACCTGCTCGCCGACACCGTCACCGACCTCTACGTCCGCACGTTCGGGCTTCCCGACAGCCGCCCGGCCGACTTCGACTTCGCCACCGCGAGCCGGGTCGCCGCCGACGCGGTGGAGGACCGGGCCGCGCGGCTCGAGCCCACGGCCGCCCGGCCACCCCACGTGGCGGCGGTCCGGCGCGGCCTCGCCGAGGCGGTCCGCGCCGAGGTCGACCGCCGCAAGCGGCTCGGCCGGGTCCTCGACTACGACGACCTGCTGCTGCGGCTGCGGGACGCGCTGGCCGACCCCGTCACCGGGTCGCACGCCCGCGAGCGGATCCGGAGCCGCTACCAGGTGGTGCTCGTCGACGAGTTCCAAGACACCGACCCGGTCCAGTGGGACATCGTGCGGCTGGTGTTCCACGAGCACCGGACGCTGGTGCTGATCGGCGACCCCAAGCAGGCGATCTACGCCTTCCGCGGTGCGGACGTGGTGACCTACCTGCGCGCGCGGCAGGCCGCGGCCACCGCGGCGACGCTCGGGACCAGCTGGCGCAGCGACCAGCCGCTGGTCGAGGCCCTCCACCTGCTGATGGGCGGCGTCGCCCTGGGCGACACCGGCATCGTGGTCCACGACGTCGCCGCCCGCCATCGCCGCGCTCGGCTGCACGGGGCGCCGGACGACGCGCCGCTGCGCCTGCGGGTCGTCACCAGGCGCGACGTCGACACCGACCGGAACGGCCGGATCCCGGTCCGCCTGAGCCGGCCGCTCATCGCCCGCGACCTCGCCGACGACGTCGTCGCCCTGCTCGCCTCGGGGGCCACGCTGGAGACCGACGGAGCCGGCGCCGCACCACGGCCGGTGCAGCCCGGCGACGCACGACGGCCGGTACAGCCCGGCGACGCACCACGGCCGGTGCAGCCCGGCGACGTCGCTGTCCTGGTCCAGCGCAACGAGGACGCGCGCACCGTCCGCGACGCGCTGCGGGCGGTCGGCGTCCCGGCCGTCGTGACCGGCACGTCGAGCGTGTTCGGCACCGCTGCCGCGCGCGAGTGGCTGACCCTGCTCACCGCTCTCGAGCAGCCGCACCGCGCCGGCCTGGTCCGGTCCGCGGCGCTGACCAGCTTCGTCGGCTGGTCGGCGGCCGACCTGGTCGCCGGCGACCAGGACTTCGAGGACCTCTCCACCCGGGTCCGCGGCTGGGCCCGGCTGCTGGCCACGCGCGGGGTGGCGGCGCTCTACGAGGCAGTGGTGTCCGGCACCGGCCTGCCGGCCCGGGTGCTGGCCGGCCACACCGGCGAGCGGCACCTGACCGACCTGGGACACCTCGCCCAGGCGCTGCACACCGCCGCCGTGGAGGGCCGGCTCGGCGTGGCCTCGCTGGTGTCCTGGCTGCGCCGGCGCATGGACGAGGCCCTCGGCGACGTGGACGAGGAGCGCAGCCGGCGGCTCGAGTCCGACGCGGCCGCGGTGCAGGTGGTGACGGTGCACCGCAGCAAGGGCCTGGAGTTCCCGGTGGTCTACGCGCCGTACCTCGCCGACCGGTACGTCCCCGCCAAGCCCGACCCGCTGCGGCTCCACGACCCCTCGGGCGAGCGCGTGCTGGACGTCGGCGGCCCGACCGGCGAGGGGTACCCGGACCGCCGGCGGGTCGCGCTCGCCGAGGAGGCCGGCGAGTCGCTCCGGCTCGCCTACGTCGCGCTCACCCGGGCCCGGTCGCAGGTGGTGACCTGGTGGGCGCCGACCGCCAACACGGACTGCTCCGCGCTGCACCGGCTGTTGTTCGCAGGACCGGCGAGCCGAGGACCCTCCGGCGGCACGTCCGCCGCGGCGGCCCTCCCCGACCGGGTCGCCGTGCCCTCCGACGCCCAGGTGCACGCCAGGCTCACCGCGCTGGCCGGGTCGTCGGGCGGGCGCATCTCCGTCGCGCCGGCCGCGCCCGCGGGCGGTGGGCGGTGGGCGCCCGAGCCGGCGAGCCCCGAGGGCCTGCGGGCGCGCGGCTTCACCCGCGTCCTGGACGACACCTGGACCCGCACGTCGTACTCCGGCCTCACCGCGGGCCTGCACGACCAGCCGGCGACCGTCGGGCTCAGCGAGGCGGAGTCCCCGGGCACCCTCGACGAGCCGGAGGCCGGCCTTCCGGTCCTGGCCGGCCCGCCGCCGGACGCGCTGCCGTCCCCGATGGCCCAGCTGCCGGTGGGCGCCGCGTTCGGCACGCTCGTCCACGGCGTGCTGGAGGGTCTCGAGCTCACCGCCGCAGACCTCCCCGCCGCCCTGCTGGACCGGTGCCGGGCCGCGGAGCCGCTGCCGTACGCCGGGGTGCCGGCCGAGACGCTGGCGGACGCGCTGCTCCCCGCCCTGCGCACCCCTCTCGGGCCGCTGGCGGGCGGCCGGAGCCTGTCCCAGGTGCCGCCGGCCGACGTGCTCGCCGAGTCAGCCTTCGAGTTCCCCCTCGGCGGCGGGGAGTCGCCGGGGTCGCGGGACCCGGCGACCCTGGCCCGCGTCGCCGGCCTGCTCGAGCGGCACCTCGACGCCGGCGACCCGCTGCGCGGCTATGCCGCCGACCTCGCCTCCCCCGCCGTGGAGCGCCGGCCGCTGCGCGGGTTCCTCGGCGGCTTCGTCGACGCGGTGCTCCGCGTCCGCGACCCCGGCGGCCGGCCGGCGTACCTGGTCGTGGACTACAAGACCAACCGGCTGGCGGCGCCCGGCGAGCCGCTCACCTCCTGGCACTACCAGCCGGCGGCGCTGGTCCGGGCGATGCGCGCGTCGCACTACCCGCTGCAGGCCCTGCTCTACACCGTCGCGCTGCACCGCTACCTGCGCTGGCGCCAGCCCGGCTACGACCCCGACGTCCACCTCGGCGGCACGCTGTACCTGTTCCTGCGCGGCATGTGCGGGCCGGACACGCCGGTGGTCGACGGCGTCCCGGCCGGGGTGTTCTCGTGGCGGGCCCCCACGGCACTGGTCACCGACCTGTCCGCGCTGCTCGACGGGACGCTGCCCGACGGAGCCGACGCGTGACCGCGCTCCAGTCCCCCCTCCGGGTCCGGTCCGCCACCGGGCTGCTGCGGGACTTCGAGCAGGCCGGGCTTCTGGCCGCCGCCGACGTGCACGTCGCTCTCCGGCTGTCCCGCCTCGGCGGCGAGGACGACCAGCGGGTGCTCGTGGCGGTCGCCCTCGCGGTCCGCGCCGTACGGCTGGGCTCGGTCTGCCTGGACCTGGCCGGGGCGCACGAGGCCACCGGTGTCGAGGACCCGACCGAGGAGACCCGGGCCGCGCTGGCCCGGCTCGCCTGGCCGGACCTCCCGTCCTGGCTGTCCGCGCTCGCGGCCAGCCCGCTGGTCGGACCGGCGGACGGGCCCGCGGACCGCCCGCTGCGCCTGGTCGACGGGCTGGTCTACCTCGACCGCTACTGGCGGCAGGAACAGGTCGTCGCCGCGGCGGTCGACGACCGGGCCAGGCACCCGGTGGACGGGGTCGACGACGCCCGGCTGGCGGCCGCCCTGACCCGGCTGTTCGGCGACGCGACGACCGACGAGCAACGGCGCGCCGCCGCCGTCGCCGCCCATCGCCGGCTGACCGTCCTCGCCGGCGGCCCCGGCACGGGCAAGACCACCACCGTGGCGAGGTTGCTCGCGGTCCTCCACGACCAGCCCGGGCCGCCGCCGAGGACGGCGCTGGCGGCACCGACCGGGAAGGCCGCCGCCCGGCTGGAGGAGGCGGTCCGGTCGGCCGCGCTGCCCGCCGCCGACCGCGAGCGGCTGGGCCGGCCGACGGCCGCCACGATCCACCGGCTGCTCGGCTTCCGTCCCGGCGCGGGCAGCCGGTTCCGGCACGACCGGGCCAACCGGCTGCCCTACGACCTCGTGGTCGTCGACGAGGCCTCGATGGTGTCGCTGACCTTGATGTCCCGGCTGGTCGAGGCGGTCCGGCCCGAGGCCCGGCTGGTGCTGGTCGGCGACCCCGACCAGCTGGCCTCGGTCGAGGCCGGAGCGGTCCTGGGCGACCTGGTCCGCCGCCCGCCACCGGCGGACGCGGTCGCCTCTCCCGGGCTGAGCCAGGTCGCCGCGCGCGACCTCGCCCCGCTGACCGAGCAGGAGCGGGCCCGCGCGGTGACCTGCGGGGTCGTCGCGCTGCGCACGGTGCACCGCCACGAGGGCGCCGTGCGCGACCTCGCCGAGGCGGTCCGAGCCGGCGACCCCGACCGGGTCCTCGACGTCCTGGCCGGGGGTGGGGACGCCGCGCTCGTGGACCCGGGGCCGCCGGAGGGCGCCGCCGGGTCCACCGCGGGTCTGGACGGCCTGCGCTCCGACGTCGTGTCCGCGGGCGCCGCGCTCGCCGAGGCGGCCGGCGCCGGGCTCGGCGAGGACGCCCTGACCGCGCTGGACCGGCACCGGGTGCTGTGCGCACACCGCCACGGTCCCTATGGCGTGACCCGGTGGAGCCGCCAGGTCGAGGAGTGGCTGACCCAGGCGATGCCCGGGTACGCCGCCGACGGGCCCTGGTACGTCGGCCGCCCGCTCATCCTGACCGCCAACGACCACGACCTGCGGCTCTACAACGGCGACACCGGGGTGGTGGTCGACCTGCACGGCCGTCGCCGGGCGGTGTTCCGGCGCGGCGCGGAGGTGGTCACGCTCGCACCCAGCCGGCTGTCCGAGGTGGAGACCGTGCACGCCCTGTCGGTGCACCGCAGCCAGGGCAGCGAGTTCGACCGGGTGACGGTCGTCCTCCCGCCCCCGGAGTCCCCGCTGCTGACCCGCGAGCTCTTCTACACCGCGGTCACCCGCGCCCGCAGCCAGGTGCGCGTCCTCGGCACGGCCGAACAGGTGCGCGCCGCGGTCTCCCGTCGGGTCGCCCGGGCCAGCGGGCTCGCCCGCCGGTCCCCCTGACCCCGGACCCACGCCAGCACGGCAGGCACCTCGCTCTGGCCCGCGCCGGGCCGCCAGGACGGACCCTCGGCCCTACTCAGCGCGGCCGGAGTGCGTCACAGTGGCCCCATGAGCGAGAGCCTGCAGCAGACCCAGCCGGTCGTGGTCGGGTACGACGGCAGCCCGGACGGCGACGTCGCCCTGGCCTGGGCCACCGGCCACGTCCGCGCGACGACGCGCCGGCTGCGCGTGCTGGTCGCCACGGTGGAGGCGGCCGACGTGGTGGAGCTGACCACGACGACCCCCGACGAACGGCGCAAGCGCGTCCTGGACCGGGCCGCCGAGCTGACCGCGAGCCTCGAGGAGGGCCAGGCGCGCGTCGACACCGTCGACCAGGCCCCCGCCCCCGCGCTCATCGCCGCCTCGGCCGACGCGCAGCTGCTGGTGCTCGGCGCACGCGGACACGGAGCGGTCTACGGGCTCCTGATGGGCTCGGTCAGCCAGCACGTCGCGCGCCACGCCAGCTGCCCCGTCGTGGTGGTCCGGCGGCCGCACTCCCCCGAGTCCGACCGGGTCGTGGTCGGCGTCGACGGGTCCGAGCACGGCCGGGCGGCGCTGCGGTTCGCCTTCGAGCACGTGGACCAGTACGGCGGCACGCTGACGGTGCTCGCGGTGTCGTCGTACGCCGCGATGATCGAGGGCTCGGCTCTGTTCGGCTACGGCCGGGCGTACCCGGCCGACTACCGCTCGGAGATCCGGTCCTGGCTGCACGAGGAGCTCCGCGAGCTCCGGGCCGAGTACCCCTCGGTGGAGGCGACCACGGAGGTGGCGGTGGGCTCGCCGGCCCGGTTGCTCGCCGACGCGTCCCGGGCGGCGTCCCTGGTCGTCGTCGGCTCCCGCGGCCGCGGCGAGTTCGCCGGGCTGCTGCTCGGGTCGACCAGCACCTCGGTCCTGCACCACGCCGAGTGCCCGGTAGCCGTGGTCCGCTGAGCCTGCCCCCCGGCTACTCCGACGGCTGGGGCACGTTGCAGTCGACCTTCGGGTTGACGCCCACGTAGTTCAGCGGTCCCGCGAGGATGGTCAGCGAGGTGTCGCCGAGCGTCTTGCAGCTCACGTCGCGGTCGTCTCCGAAGTAGCCGCGCTGGTAGGCCGCGAAGGCCCCGATGGCCAGCCAGGCCAGCACGAGCAGGGTCACGATCGTCTTCACCGAAGCTCCGTTCCGGGTGTTCTCGTCCCAGGTGTCCCAGGTGTCCCAGGTGTCGTGGCGTCCTCCTACCCCGTCTCGCTGGCGGCGACTCCCCACGACGTTCTGGCGCTGCCCACGGTGCCCGGCTCGTGGGACGGCGGCAGCCCTGGTGCATTCCATGGGGAGCCGCTCAGGCGCCGACCGCGCAGAAGCTGGCCGCGGTGGCCTCGACGACCGGGTCTCCGCGGGCGTCGTCGCGGGCGCCGAGCAGCGCCTCGGCGGTGGAGGCGCCGCGCGACAGGGCGGCGTGCAGGCCCAGCATGACCGGCACCGTCGCCGCGTCGTCGACCTCGGCGACGCTGGACACCAGGCTGGCCGTGCCCAGCGACAGCAGCGCCGCGCCGAGTCCGAGCAGCTCCCCGGCGCCCACCGGCCGCATCACCCCGGAGTCGCAGGCCGACAGCACGACCCGGTACGGCGCTGCGCCCAGGCGCTCGAAGTCGTGCACGGTCAGCGGCCCGTCGTCCAGGTCGAGGGAGGAGAACATCGGGCTGTCCCGGCGGAAGTGGCCGTGCGCGGCGACATGGGCCAGGCCGGCACCGTCGAGCGCGGCGAGGACCGACTCCACGGTGGCCCTGCCGCCCCGGAGCACCTGGGCGGAGGCGTACCGGTCGGCCAGCACCGGCACCTCCGCCCCGCCCGTGCCGAGACCAGGCCCGGACACCAGCACCACCGGAGCAGGCACGGGAGGGGTCCGCCGCTGGGCCCGCAGCCATAGCGCCGCCGAGGGGGTGCCGGTCACCGGCCGGTCGCGCAGGCACGGCAGCAGGCCCCAGGGCACCGCGTGCAAACCCCCCGGCGGGGAGACCACCACGGGCCCGTCCCCGAGCGCGCGGGCGGCCGCTCCGAGCAGCGTCTCCTGCAGGCGGGCCCCGGCCGGCGCGAGCCGGGCCGGCCGGCCGCGCGCGGTCTGGCGCAGCGCGAACCGGGCGGCCTCCAGCGCCCGCGCCGCGGCGGCGGACGGACCCACCGCGATCCCGTGGACCCGTCCGTCGCGCACGACCACCGCGTGCAGGACGTCGTCCACCTCGACCAGCTCCACCAGCGTGCCGGCGAGCCCGCGCACGGCCTCGACCAGCTCGGTCGCGTCGAGCCGTCCGTGCGCCTCCGGCCGGCCGGTCCGGGTCCGGAGCAGCCGCCGCACCTCCTGCTCCAGCCGCGACCGCTCGTGCTCCAGGGCGGCGGTGGGCGCCGCGGAGTCGCGGGCCGTGGCCAGCCGCCGGGCGTTGTCGCGCAGCGCGGCGAGCCGGCCGGCCAGCCGCGGGTCCTCGGCCGGCCGGACCGGGGCCTGGGTCAGCGTGGTGGCCCGCCATCGTTCCGTCCACGCCAGCAGCGCTCGGGGGTCGCCGCGGGCCAGGACGTGACGCACCGCGACGGCGGCGAGCTCCTCCCCGTGTCCGGAGGCCAGCGCGCGCAGCTCGGAGCTGCCCAGCGTCGCCTGGTGCTCCGCCAGCGCGGCCAGGCCTGCGCCGCAGGCGCGGAGCACCCCACCGCCGCCGGCCGGCTGACGGGACTCGGCGGCGGCCAGCCAGCCGACCGAGCGCACCCAGGGGGCCCCTCGGGCGCGGAAGCGCGCCGCGTCCGCGAGCGCGGCCCGCGCGGCCTCGGGGTCGCCGAGCGCCGCCGCGAGCCGCCCGGCGAGCAGCAGCGCGACCGGGGTCTCGTCGGCCCGGGCCTGCGCGAGCCGGCCGGCGACCCCCGCCGCCGTCGACAGCAGGCGCGGGCTGCGCTCCCCGCCGGCGTAGCGGGCCCGCAGCCCGACCAGCTCCGCGCGGGCCTGCCACCAGGGCCGCCCCTGCCTGCGGAACAGCGCCGCGGCCTCGGTGGCCGTCGCGGAGGCGCGGTCCAGGTCGGACCCGTCGAGCCACCCGGCCGCCTGCCACAGCAGCAGCTCGGCGCGGTGCCGGGGCTGGAGCGCCGGTCCCGCAAGGGCGTCGCCGGCCGCCCGGACCGCCTCCTCGTGGAGTCCCGCGGCGAGGAGGGCCACGCAGCGGTCACCGGCCAGCTCCGGGGAGGTCACCCCGACCCGGGCGTACCCCGCGTCCGCCTGGTCGTACAACGCGAGGGCCTCGGGCAGGTCGCCCCGGCAGCGGGCCAGCTCCGCCCGGTTGTGCACGGTGTGGACGGCCTCGAGGTCCTGTCCGATGCTGCGGTAGAGCGCGGTGGCGCGCACGATGCTGCGCTCCGCGGCGGCCGGGTCGCCGAGCGCCAGCTCGGCGAGGCTGCGCACGTTCCAGGCCCGCGCCTGCCACACCGGGTCGGGGGCGGCTCGCAGCCTGCCGAGCGCCCGCCGTACGTCGGCCAGCGCCCGGTCGTGGTGACCCAGGACCACGCTGACGAAGGCGCGCCGGACCAGCACGGTGGCCAGGGTGCCGCCGTGGGCCCCGGCCACGGCCGCGTCGAGCTGGGCCAGGCCCGCCTTCGTCCGCCCGTCCATCGCCAGGGCCGCGCCCAGCGTGGCCCGCACGTCGGCCACCCGCTCGGCGTCGCCGCCGCGCCGCGCGAGTCGCACCGCGGCGCGGAGGGCGGCGCAGGCCTCGGCCATGCGGCCGCTGTCGCGCAGCACGATCCCGGTCGCCTGCTGGGCGTAGGAGGCCGCGAGCGGGTCCGGGGCCGCCGCCAGCAGCGCGGATGCGCGGTCGAGGGCCTCCTGGGGGCGGGCCAGGGCGAGGGCGAGCAGGCCGGCCGGGTCGTCCCTGGAGGCGCCTGAGTCGCCGGGGATGCTCACTCGGGCCTCACTGCGGGGGCGTCGCGTTCGCCGGGCCCTCGGCCCGGCACGAGCGCTACGCTACGCCGCAACCCCCGCCACCACCTGGGATCGAGGCCTCGGGATGCCCCCTACGGAGTACGACGACCAGCCGGACGGCCCCCGCGGCGTCACCCGGCACGACAAGGCCCGGGCACAGATCGAGATCATCGTCCGCGAGCTCGGCCGCGACAACGTGGGCTGGGACACCGGCCCGAGCGACGACATCGCCGACTTCCGCTACCTCTACCGCCGCGGCCACGTGCTGGTGCGCGACGAGAACGTCGCGCGGGTCATCGAGGCGGTCGGCGGCGGCCAGCCCGTCGAGGGCCTGCAGCGCACCGGGGTGACCCTGGTCGCCCTGCCGGGCGGTCGCGAGGTGCCGAGCACGTGCGACCTGCTCGACCAGCGGCTGGAGGAGGGCATCGCCACCCCGGACCACGTCCTCTACGTGACCGGCGGCAACGCCGGCTGCTGCCCCGCGACGGAGCCGGAGGAGCCGTCCTCCGACGACCCGGTCCCCGCCCGGTCCGCGGACCGGTCCGACGGCAAGGGCGTCTCGGTGTCGGTGGTGGACACGGGCTGGTACGAACCCGCGGAGACCCACCCGAAGACGCCGTGGCTTCGCGGCGTCACCGGTGACGCCGAGCTGGTGAACCCCAAGGCGATCCACCCCTACGCCGGGCACGGCACGTTCGTCGCCGGCGTGGTGCGCTGCGTCGCGCCCGCCTCGGAGGTCCGCGTGGAGGGGTTCCTCCCGCGCGGCGGCGCCGTCTTCGAGTCCGCGATCTTCCGCCAGCTGTTCGAGGCGCTGGCCACCGAGCCGGACATCATCAGCGTCTCCGCCGGCACCCGCAGCCGCAACAACCTGCACCTGCTCTCCTTCGAACGCCTGTGGGAGAGCTACGCCAAGCCGCTCGGCAAGACGGTGCTGGTCGCTGCCGCCGGCAACGACAGCACCAGCAAGCCGTTCTGGCCCGCTGCGCTGTCCTGGGCGGTCGGCGTGGGGTCGCTGGACCCCGACGGCACGGTGTCGGACTTCTCCAACTACGGCAGCTGGGTGGACGTGTTCGCCCTGGGCCGCGACGCGGTCAACGCCTACCCGAGCGGGGCGTACACCTGCACCGAGCCGCCGGACACCGGCACCGTCCGGCACTTCGACGGCGTCGCCCGGTGGAGCGGCACGTCGTTCTCCACGCCGCTGGTGTCGGGCATCATCGCCGCCCGGATGAGCCACACCGGGGAGACCGCCCGCCAGGCGGCGGACGTGCTGGTGGCCCGCGCCCGCGCCGCCCGCCAGCCCGGCCAGGTCGCGGTGCTCGAGCCGGGCCCCCACAACAACAGCTGAGCCGACGTAGCCGGCGGTCGAGGAGCGAGCCTGCGACCTGGGTTGAGGAGGGCGAGCTTGTGAGCCCCCCGGTGGTTGAGGAGGGCGAGCTTGCGAGCCCGTCTCGAAACCACCGGCGCGGGGGCGCGGTCTCTGCCACGGTCCCGCTGGTTTCGAGACGCCTCCGCTAGCGCTCCGGCTCCTCAACC
>JBIOUF010000039.1:0-16710 GCA_044866695.1 Nocardioidaceae bacterium
CGCCCGCCCGATCTGTCTAGGGCTGCCGTTGCCCTCGACTCGCACGGCGGTGGGAAGCCCGTCGGCGTACATCGCCGACTGCCACTCCACCCCGGACAGCGGCGTGCCCTCCGGCTTGGCCTCCTCGACCCCCACCGTCAACTTGTCGACGTACAACAGATAGTCGGCGCGACCATGACCCGGCTTCATGACCACCTCCAACACTATCGGGCACGGCTGGGCTGTCGTGCCCGTTGGCCTCTGCGCTCTGGGTTCGCGCCCGCCCAGCGATCAGCCCCGACCTCCGCAGATGGGAGGCACACGAGCAGGGGGTGGACCTGGGTGGGCGGGACCTCACGTGTCTGGCCCGGGCAACGGTGCGTGAGGGCTCGCTCCTCGCTCGTCGCGCCGGAGTCCGTCCAAGCCCTGCTCGCCGCTTGGCGTGATTCGCGGAGCAGCAGCCTCTAGGATCCGGCTATGAGTAAGCCCGTCTCGGTGACTCGAGAGGTCGGGGCGCCGTGCGAAGAGCTGTACGCCATGGTCAGTGACCTCCGGCGCATGGGTGAGTGGTCGCCCGAGAACGAGGGCGGTGACTGGCTCGAGGGCGCCGTGACGGCGCAGCCAGGTGCGCGGTTCCGGGGCCGGAACCGCAACGGGAAGAAGTCCTGGAAGACGTCGGTGACGGTAGTCGAGGCAGACCCCGGCCGGCGGCTCGCGTTCCGGGTGACCCTGGGGCCGGTGAAGGTCTCGGACTGGAGCTACACCTTCGAACCTGCGCCGACCGGATGCCGTGTGACCGAGTCCTGGCACGACCTGCGACCGAGGTGGTTCGTACCGATCGCCAGCTTCGCCACCGGGGTCAGCGACAGGGAGGTCCACAACCGACAGACCATGGAGCGGACCCTGCAACGGCTGGGCGCCGTGGCCGAGGCCGCCGGTCGATAGGTCCTCGACGCCGGCCTGGGCCGCGCCGGTCTCACCGCGGTGACGGTCGGGCCTCGCCCCGACGGCCGTACTGTTGCCGCATGCCTGACGCGCCTGACCACCCGATCGCCTACACCGCGCTCCGGCCGGGCACGCCGGTGCGGACGAGCGGCGGGCACCAGTTCGCCACGGTCCAGGCCGTTCTGGTCGACGAGAAGGTCTCCGTGTTCGACGGCATCGTCGTCCAGACGACGGAAGGTGCACGGTTCGTCGACGCCGATCAGATCGGCACGATCTACACCACATGCGTCCGCACGACACTGTCCGCGGAGCAGGCGGCGAACCTCCCGCTGCCCGATGGGTCGACCCTGATCGACATCAAGCCGGCAAGGTCGATGGCCGAGCGGCTGGGCCGCATGTTCGGTCGGGGGAAGCGGTAGTACGCGCCCGCACGCCTCGGGATCGGTCGAGGTCGGCGTGGAGCAGGTCGGCGACTGGCTCGACCCGGCGTGCGGTCGTACGCCGGATCAGGACGACGGACGGACCGGGTGCACCGGTGCCGGCGAGAAGGGGAGTGCGACGACTCCGGCTGACAGGTTGTTGTCCAGCAGGAGCCCTGGAGTGCTTGCGCAGGGTCTCGGCCGGCGGTACGACGCTATGGTTCCACGCGTGACATCCGAGACTCGACCTCGCGAGGCTGCCGTCCAGTCGGTGGATCGTGCGGTGTCGATCCTCGAGCTGCTCGCCGATGTTGGAACGGCCGGTGTCACCGAGATCGCCGAGGAGCTGGCGCTGCACAAGTCCACGGCGTTCCGGCTCTTGATGACGCTCGAGGCGCGTGGCTTGGTCGAGCAGGCTGTCGAGCGCGGCAAGTATCGCGTCGGCTACACCGCGGTTCAGCTGGCCGCGGGCGCAGCGAAGGTTCGTGACATCGCCGTGGTCGGGCGCCCGGTCTGCACGGAGCTTGCCTCCTCAGTGGGAGAGACGGTGAACATCGCGGTCCACGACGGCCTGGAGGTCCTCACCGTGGATCAGGCCATCGGCCACGCCACAGTGACCGCGGTTGATGCGGTCGGCAAGCGGTAGGCACTGCACGCGACGGCAGCGGGCAAGATCTTCCTCGCGGAGATGTCCCCGGAAGAGGTCGAGGCAGTCATAGACCGCGGCCTGCCCGCGCTGACGGAGGCCACCGTGACTGACGGCGCCGCACTGCGCGAACAGCTTCACCTGGTCCGCAGTCGTGGCTACGCGACCACGTACGAGGAGTTCGATGTCGGGCTGGTGGCAGTCGCCGTGCCGATCCGGGGCCTTGGTGGCGGGGTCGTCGCCGCGTTGACGATCTCTGGGCCCGCGTTCCGCATCCACGAGCGGTCTCTGCCCAGTCTTCTGGCGGAGCTCGAACCGGCAGCTGCGAAGATCTCCTGGCGAGCCGGCCACCTGAGGCGCGGGTAGGTGGCCGGGCGACGCCGTCCGGTGCCGCTTGACCGCGAGGCCCCCGTTGGTTACCGTCTGAAACTGCAAACAGTATGACGATCTCACAACCTCCGCGTGCGCGGCGCCCACGGAGCTGCCGTGAGGCACACCGCCACCCCCGGGCGCCGCGATCTGCGAGCGGTGGGACTACCCAGGGGCCTTCGAGGCCGCCTCGCCGCGGTCCTCGTGGCCGCTCCACAGCCAGAGCTCACGGTCCTGACCGCAGGAGACACCATGACCCAGCTGGACCCCACTGTCCGGTCCGTCCTTACTGAGGGTGGCCTGTCAGCGACACACATCGCCATGGGGGAGGAGGAGGCCGCGCGCCTTCTCACGCAAGAGTTCGGGATTCACGGTCAGCCGACCAGGATGGCCACGGAGAAGGACGACACCTTCGCGGTCCGCTGCGTCGACGGAACCCAGTACGTCATGAAGGTGGCCAACCCCTGCGACCCGCCGTCCGAGCTCGACTTCCAGCTCCAGCTCATCCAGCACGTCGGTCGGCGGGACCCGTCGGTCCCCGTGCCTCGCGTGGTGCGCAACTGCCGCAGCGAGCTGTTCTCGCGCGTGACGGATGCGGCGGGGCAGTCCCGGTGCGCGTCGCTGCTCACCTTTCTTCCTGGCACCCCTCTGGACAGCACGGCGTCAACGCCACGCGAGCGGGAGCGGGTCGGTGAGGTGCTCGCCCGTCTGCGGCTGGCGACCGCGGACTTCTCGCACCCGGCGGATGGTCGACTCCTTGCCTGGGACATGCGACATCTCCCCGACCTTCGCCCCCTGCTGGCGGAAGTGGACGATCCGTCGCTGCGGGAGCGGCTGGCCGCCGGGATGGATCGGGTTGAGGCCATGCACGACCGCGTGCTCGCGTTGCGGACCCAGGTGCTCCACAACGACTTCAGCCGGTCGAACATCATCGTCGACCACGATGACGACCGGTTCGTCACGGGCATCATCGACTTCGGTGACTCGGTGCGAACGGCCGTCGCCGTCGACGTCTCGACCGCCCTGCTCAACCAGCTCCCGCGTGCCGTGTCAGACCTGTCGGTGGACCTGTTCGCTGACGGGCGCGACGTGCTCAGGGGCTACCTGTCGGTGACCGACCTGACAGAGGAGGAGCTGGGCCTCGTCCCGCACCTGGTCATGGCCCGCGTGGTGGCGCGGGCGCTGATCACGTTGTGGCGGTCCGGGTTGTTCCCTGACAACGCCGGCTACATCCTGAGGAACACCGAGCAGGGGTGGGGCCAGCTGGAGTGGTTCATGACGCGCTCAGTGGGCGAGGTCTCCACCTCGTTCCTCGCCGGCTAGTGGACGTCGGCACGACAAGAAGTCTGAGGGGACACCATGACGCGTGACCAGACGGACCGGACCAGGGGGAAGATGAACAACGCCTTCGACCCGTCGGCGGCCGGATCGCTGGATCCGCGCTCCCGTGAGCTGGTCGAGCGGCGAGCAAGGCTGCTCGGGCCGTCGTACCGGCTCTTCTACGGCACGCCCGTCCAGCTCGTGCGTGCCAAGGGCGTGTTGGCCTGGGATGCCGAGGGCAACGAGTACCTGGACGCCTACAACAACGTGGTGTCGGTCGGTCACGGACATCCGCGGGTGGTGGATGCCGTCCACCGGCAGATGCAGACCCTGTGCACGCATACTCGGTACCTGCACGACGGCATCTTGGACTATGCCGAGGAGCTGCTGCCGACCTTCGAAGGCCGCATGGGTGCCGAAGGTCACCTGATGCTGACGTGCACGGGTTCGGAAGCCAACGAGCTTGCCCTGCGGATCGCCAAGCATCACACCGGCAGGTCCGGAGTCATCGTCACCTCCGAGGCCTACCACGGGAACACCGAGCTCGCCGCCGGGATCTCTCCCTCTATGGGCGTCTACTCACCGCTTGGTGTCTGGACCCGGCGGGTTCCCGCGCCGGACTCCTACAGGTTGCCCCAGGTCGGGCTGGTACAGTGGTTCGCCGACCAGGTGGCGGGCCAGATCGAGGACCTCGAACGGCGCGGTGAGGGACTCGCCGTGTTCGTCGTCGACTCGCTGTTCTCCTCCGACGGCGTCTACGCCGACCCGCGGGACCTTCTTGGCCCGGTCGCCGATGTGGTACGTCGAGCCGGCGGCCTGTTCGTCGCGGACGAGGTTCAATGCGGGTTCGCACGCAGCGGCGAGCGGATGTGGGGCTACCAGCGGCACGGTGTCGAGCCAGACATCGTCACCTTGGGGAAGCCGATGGGGAACGGGTACCCGGTGGCGGGCGTCGCCGTCCGGGACGAGGCCGCCAGCCGGTTCGGCCACGACATGCGGTACTTCAACACCTTCGGCGGAAACACCGTGGCGGTGGCCGCGGCGAGAGCGACGTTGGACGTGATCAGGGACGAGGGCCTGCAGGAGAACAGCCAGAGCGTCGGTGGCGTGCTTCGCGACGAGCTGCGGAAGCTCGCTGCCCGTCACGAGTCGATAGGTGACGTGCGAGGCGCGGGCATGTACGTCGGTGTGGAGATGGTGCGCGACCGGGCGCTCCGGACACCTGACCGGGACGCCGCCGCCGCCGCCGTCAACGGGCTACGCGAGAGGCGCGTCCTGATCTCGGCGACCGGACCGCACGGCAACGTGCTGAAGATCCGTCCGCCTCTGTGCTTCGGGCAGTCCCACGCTCTACGGCTCGTCGAAGAGCTGGACAGGGTGCTCACCTCGGTGGGCCGGAACGGCTCATGAGGACCCTCAGGTCGGCGGGCCCTCGCGCTCCAGCAGCCTGACGACCTCGTCGGCGCTGCGGCCGATGTGGTCGCGGACCTCCTCCAGGATCGCATCCTCGTCCCCGCCCTCGATCACGGCGACCAGGCGCCTGTGGTACTCGGCATCGCGTTCTGGGTCGTCGCGGGCGGCCCGGTCGAGCGTCATCGCCATCCGGAAGTGTGACTCCACCAGCGGCCATACCCGCATGAGCAGCTGGTTCTCCGACCCCTCCCACACGGCGCGGTGCAGCTCGAGATGGGTCAGGTCGCTCGCGACCGGGTCGCCGTCCCGGAGCGCTTGCAGGTGCGCCTGAAGGGCGTCCCGCAGGCCGGCAGCTCCTTGGCTCTCGGCGCGCTTGGCGGCCTGCCCTGCCGCCAGGGACTCCAGGGAGACGCGGATCTCTGCGACCTCGAGGAGGTCGCGGGGGCTGGGCTTGGCGACGCTGATGCCCTTGTGGGGCACCAGCACCAACGAGCCCTCGTGCACCATCTGGGAGACCGCCTCGCGCACAGTCGGTCTGCTCACGCCGAGCGTCGCAGCCAAGACCGACTCCTTGACCCGCTGACCTGGTGCGAGCTCCCCCAGGACCAGGGCACGACGCAGCGCGTCCAGGACCACCTCCCGCCGGGTCGCGGTGCTCACCGGAGCCAAGGCTGGTGCGTCGTCGTCTTCCCCGACGGCCATGCTTCCCTTCCTTTGAGGCCGGCCTCAGGTCCCGCGACTCCCAGCAAGCAGCCGGACGACCTCCTCGGCGCTGCCGGCGATGTGCACTCGGACCTCGTTGGCGATCTGTGTCTCGTTGCCGGACTCGATCACCGCCACCAGTCGCCTGTGCATCTCGGCGTCCCGCGCGGGGTCATGGAGTGTGGCCTGGTCCAGGCCCATCGCCATCCGGATCTGGGACTCCACCAGCGGCCAGATCCGCATGAGCATATGGTTCTCCGACCCCTCCCAGAGAGTGCGATGGAACTCCAGGTGGGTCAGGTCGCTCGCCACCGGGTCGCCGGCCTCGATTGCGTCGAGATGAGTCTGCAGCGCCACGCGGAGCCGCGCCATCCGGGGGCTCTGCGGCTGCCCTGCCAGGTGCAGCGCGGCGAGCGTCTCCAGGGAGACGCGTACAGCGGCCACGTCGAGGAGATCTTGCGCGCTGGGGTTGGCCACCGAGATCCCCTTGTACGGCACCTGGACGAGCGAGCCCTCGTGCACCAGCTGTGAGACCGCCTGACGAACCGTAGGTCGGCTCACGCCCAACGCCGCCGCAAGGGGCTCCTCCTTGACTCGCTGACCGGGGACGAGCTCCCCGGACAGCAGGGCCCGGCGGATCGCGTCCAGCACGACCTCCCGCCTCGTCGGCGCACTGACCGGCGCGAGCGCAACGGCCTCGCCCTGGATCGCCACGTGATGGCTCCTTCCTGCTGTCTCCGGGATCAGCAGATTGTATGCCGATCCATGGAGCCCTGCCGGAGGGACGGCAGTCTCGCCTATGCGACCACGAGGGCCTCAGAGCGCGCTGGCAGCTGCCAGGAGCTCGGAGAGCCGGCCCCGGGCGTCGTCGTCGATCGCGTCGAACGGCGCTCGGACCGGACCGGCGGGGTGGCCGATGAGCTCCAGGCCCGCCTTCACCGCAGCGGCGTAGTGGTAGGACTCCAAGAAGTCGCAGATCGGCCAGATCTTCGACCACAGCTCGCGACCCTCCTGCAGGTCACAGCGCACCGCGAGAGCGTCCCACAGTCGTAGCGACAGCTCCGGGATCACGTTGGTGGCTCCCCACACGGTGCCGGTGGCACCGCTTGCGAGCCCGAAGAACGTCAGGGTGTCCCAGCCGTTGAAGGCCGTGATCTTGTCCGAGTGCCGGAACAGGAGCTCGCTGAGGGCGACCGCGTCGCCGGAGGTGTCCTTGAGATACCGCACCCCGTCCACGTCCCCGAGGCTCGCGATCTCGTCGGTGGTGAGTCGCACACCGCTGGCCGCCGGGATGTTGTAGTACACGATCGGGAGCCCGGACGCCTTGTGGATCGCGGACAGGTGGGTCTTGACCTGCTCCAGCGTGGGCGCGTCGTAGAACGGCGGCACGACCATCAAGGCGTCGGCACCGACCGCCGCCGCGTGCCCGCTCAGCTCGACGGCCTCCGCGGTGGTCAGTGCACCGGCTCCGGCGACGACCGGGACCCGCCCGTCCGCGGCTTTCACGCATGCCTCGGTGAGCTGCTTGCGCTCCGTCAGGGTCAGCGCGGTGAACTCCCCGGTGCTCCCGCCGGGAACAAGTCCGTGCACGCCGGCGGCGATCTGCCGGTCGACCTGAGCGTGAAGGTTGTCGAAGTCGATACCGGACCCGTCTGCTGTGAACGGGGTGACCAGGGCGACGAGGACGCCGCTCAAGGTGGGGGCCGGGCTCATGGAGGTCTCCTCGGTAGAGCTCGAGCTTCTCGTGATCGACTCGAGCGATCCGTTGCGTGGTGCCTGGGCGACGGTCAGTCCGAACGTGCCGTCCGGAGCGCCGCCTCGACGGCCGCTGAGGGCCGCGTCCAGATTGCAGATCGTCATACACTCTGCACGACGACGGTACGGGCCGTCCATCACGCGGTCAAGATCTCCAGCTGCCTTGGAGTCCTTGACCCGGCCATGGACCTGGCCGGTGAGTCGTTCACGCCGGACGGTTCCGCGGCGGTCAAGCGGCTCATCGGGGACTTCCCGACGGCAAGCTTGGTCGGGTCAGCCTGCATCTGCAGCCGAACTCCTGGTACCACGCCGTCGGCGACCACGGCGTGACCTTCGCAGCGCTGCCGATCGCGCCGGACAAGACACTGGTCCGCACCACCTGGCTGGTACACCCGGAAGCCAAGGAGGGCGTCGACTACGACCTCGAGACGCTCACGTCGGTGTGGAGGACCACCAACCTCCAGGACGCCGGCCAGGTCCCCTCGTGACCGCGGTGGCCTTCGACAGCTACGCCATCTGGGGGGGACCCCGCCGCCGTGCAGGTCCCTGTACCTGACGACGGCGAGGGTCAGGTCCTGCTGTGCGTACAGGTCCAACGCGTGACCCACGACGTGCGCACTTTCGTCTTCGAGGCTGAGGCAGCAGGCCTGGGCCGGCACGAACCCGGGCAGTACCTGGTTCTGGGCGTGGAGAGCGGGGGCGGGACGGTCGAACGGTGCTACACGATCTCCACCACCACGGACGTGGTTCTGGATGCCTGACCTCGGCTCAGGGGCGCCCGCCGGCGCCGACGTGCCGCAGCGGGAGAGCGAGTCAGCCGGTGACGGCCACCCGGAACCGGTGCGGTTCCATGGCTTCCGGGTTGGCAACGTTGCGGGTCAAGTAGTCGTCGTGTTGCCCGATGATGCCGGGGGTCGGACCGTAGCCGTCCGCATGCTCCTGCTCGTGTGCATGCTCGTCCTCTCTCCTTGACAAGCTCGCGTGCCACCTCACATAGTCAAGCAGATTGTTCTACAGTCTGCAGTTCCAAGGTAGGTCCTCAGAGGAAGTCGGCGTGAGCCTCCACAAGCACGATCCGCTGCTCCAGCCCTTCGCGTTGAGGCACCTGACGCTGCGCAACCGGGTGGTCAGCACGTCGCACGAGCCCGCTTTCGGCAAGGACGGTCTTCCGACAGAGCGCTACATCGCCTACGTGGCCGAGAAGGCCAAGGGCGGCGTCGGCATGTCCATGTTCGGTGGCTCGGCGGTGGTGTCCCCCGACAGCACGCCCGTGTTCGGGAACCTCACCGTCTACAAGGACGAGATCACCCCCTGGCTGCGGCGGATGGCGGACGAGGTTCACGCGCACGGCGCGGCGACGATGCTGCAGCTCACCCATCTAGGCCGGCGGTCGAGCAACTACTCGGGGAACTGGCTGCCGGCCATCTCGGCCTCGTCGGTGCGCGAGCAGGCGCACCGCACCATTCCCAAGGCCGCCGAGGCGTGGGATCTCCACCGGGTCGTCAACGACTTCGTCGCCGCGGCGCAGCGGTGCCAGGCGGCAGGTCTCGATGGTGTCGAGCTGTACATGGGCGGGCACTTCCTCGACAGCTTCCTGTCACCCCTGACGAACCTGCGTGACGACGACTTCGGCGGGTCCTTGGAGAACCGGCTGGCCTTCCCACTGCGAGTCGTCCGCGCAGTCCGCCAGGCAGTCGGTCCGGAGTACGTCGTCGGGATGCGCATGACCATGGACGAGGCCCGGGCGGGTGGGCTCACCGCGGAGGAGGGACTCGAGTCGGCCCGTCGCCTGGCCGCCGAGGGGCTCGACTTCTACAGCGTGGCACGAGGCTCGATCGACACGGACCACGCGATGGCTCAGATGATCCCGTCGATGGGCCAGCGATCCGCCCCAGCCCTGGACTTCGCCGCCCGCGTCAAGCGCGAGGTGGGAGTCCCCGTGCTCCACGCAGGCCGCATCGGCGACGTCGCCACGGCGCGACATGCCATCAGAGCGGGTCTGCTCGACCTGGTCGGCATGACGCGTGCTCATCTGGCGGACCCCTACCTGGTCCGCAAGATCGCGGATGGGGAGGAGAACCGCATCCGGCCGTGCGTCGGCGCCAGCTACTGCCTCGACGCCATCTACGAGGACGGCAGCGCGAAGTGCATCCACAACGCCGCGACCGGGCGCGAGGGGCAGCTCCTGCACGAGCTCACACCCGTGGTGCGAGCTCGCCGCAAGGCCGTTGTCGTCGGCGCCGGCCCGGCGGGGCTGGAGGCAGCGCGGGTGCTGGGCGCCCAGGGCCATGATGTCGTCCTCCTGGAGGCGGGCGGCCAGGCGGGCGGCCAGGTGCTGCTGGCGAGCAAGTCCTCCCGGCGCCGTGACCTCCTCGGCATCGTGGACTGGCGCATGGAGGAGCTGCGACACCACAAGGTCGACGTTCGGCTGGGTGTCTTCGCCGAACGCGCGGAGGTCCTGGCCGATGATCCGGACCTCGTCATCGTCGCAACCGGCGGCCTCCCGCGTCGCGGCCTGCCCGGACCGGGCGGCGACCTGATCAAGGACACCTGGGACGTTCTGGCGGGAGATGTGCGCCTTGCGGGTGACGTCATGGTCTTCGACAACAACGGTCAGCACGCTGCCTTGGACGCTGCGGAGTACGCCGCCACAATGGGCGCCCGCGTAGAGGTCGTCACCCCGGAACGCACCATCGGTGTCGACGTCGGCGCCCTGAACGTCGATCCGTACATGCAGGCGTTCGCCCGGTACGACGTGCGACTCACTCCGGCCCTGTACCTGCGTTCGGTGCGGCGTAGCGAGGGACGGCTCGTCGCAACGCTGTGGAGCGAGTACGCCGACATCGAGGTCGAGCGGGTGACCGACCACGTGGTCGTGGAGACCGGGACGACACCGGTCGACGACCTCTACTTCGACCTCCTGCCCGACTCGTCGAACCTCGGTGAGACGGACTACCGGGCGCTTATTGTCATGGAGCCGCAAAGCATCCGCTCGAACCCTGACGGCGCCTTCCAGCTCTTCCGCATCGGGGACGCGGTCACCAGCCGCAACATCCACGCAGCCATCTACGACGCCCAGCGCCTGTGCCAGCCGCTGTGAGCCACGAGAACCCGCCACCGAGCGGTGATGTCGACGGCGCTCACGCGCCCTTCGGTTTCGCGCGCTCAGGCGCGGCTCGCTGAACGTCCTGCGCGGCCAGCATCTCCTTGATGCGGTGACTGGCCTCCATCAGAGCGGCGTCGGTCGTCGCCACCGCCGCGGTCGGATCGCGCTTGCCGGCAGCGGTCACCAGCGTCTCCTGGTGGCGCCAGAGCGAGTCCGCGTCCACAGCGTGCATCACGGCCTGCGCTCCCACGATCTTGTAGCCCCGGCACTGCTGCCACAGGGAGAGGATCAGGTCAAGCAGGACGGGGTTGCCTCCGGCGTCGTACAGGGTGGTCAACAGGCTCTCGTCGCGCTCGATGTAGGCGATCACGTCGCGGTTGGCGATCGCGCTCCGCATCTCGCGGTACTCCGCCTGCATCACCTCGCAGCCTGCGGTGGTGATGCGTTCGGCGCCGAGCCGTGCGGCCTCGCGCTCGAGAAGGCGGCGGACGTCGTAGACGTGCACCAGCTCGGTCAGAGTCAGGCCCCTGACGACGGCACCCTTGTGAGGCTGGCGCTCGGCCAGCCCGGCCTCCTCCAGACGCCGGATGGCCTCGCGCACCGGCATGACGCTGGTCCCGACCTGCGCCGCGAGGTCACGGATGCGGAGCCGGTAGCCGGCTGGCATGTCGCCGTTCATGATCGAAGCGCGGATCGCATCGAACACCCGGTCGGTCAGCAGGGACTGCTCCTGGAGCTTCTGAAGTGACACCGTCGGTGAGGGACGGCGCGTGCGCGCCGCGCTCCTCCTCCCCCTTCCACGGCTCAGGGCGGAGGTCTCCACTGCCGCGAAGACCTTGCGGTGATCTGTGATCATATCCTAGGCTCGTGGCATTCGACACATGGGCAGAGCCTCTTCGGTGAAAGACGCGGTGATCGTGGGCGGTGGCCTCGCCGGGCTGTCCGCGGCATGGCGCCTTCGGCACCGCGATGTGGTGCTGCTGGAGTCCGGTGACCGCTTCGGCGGCCGGCTCCTGTCCGAGCGCCGCGGCGACTACCACCTCAACTGGGGCGGTCACGTCTTCACCGGGGACCCGACGTCCGGGACCGCGGCGCTCTTGGCTGAGACCGGCGTGACTGCGCTCGCCATCCCCGGTGTGCTCACCGGACTGGCCATGAACGGACGGCTGCTGTTGAAAGGTCCGGTCGCGACGCACCCGTTCCGGGTCGCGATGCCGTGGAGGTCACGGCTGGCGCTGCTCCGGGCGGGCACCAAGGTGGGGCTCGCGGTGCTGCGCTACGCGCGGATCGTCGGGCTGCGGCCCGGAGAGGACGAGGCCTCCAGGCAGCAGCGGGTCTACGAGTTCATGAACGACCGCACCTTCGCCGACTTCGTCGGTCAGCTGCCGGAGGACGCCGCGGCGTTGTTCCAGCCCACCGTCTCGCGCTCGGCGGCCGACCTCGAGGAGATCGCGGCGGGCGCGGGGGTCGGCTACTTCAGCCTGGTCTTCAACATCGGCGCCGGCCTCGGGAACAACATCGCCGGCGGACCGTCCGCTCTGACCCGGACCATCGCAGACGGTCTCGGCCGCATGGTGCAGCTGGACACCGAGGTCGTCGAGGTGGTGAACAGACCCTCCTCCGTTCGGGTCCGCTACATCCAGGCCGGCCTGAGCAGGGAGATCGAGGCACGCTGCGTCGTTCTCGCGACCCCCGCTCCGGTGAGCCACCGGCTCGCGGTCGACCTCCCGCGGGAGACCCGTGAGGCGCTGAGAAGCATCGTGTACGGGCCCTACGTCAGCGCGGCGTTCCTCACCAACGAGACCCGACGGCAACGCTGGGACGACGCCTACTCCATCGCAACCCCCAAGCGGTCGTTCAGCGTCGCGCTGAACATGACCAACGTCGTGCGTGGTGCAGAGGACCAGCGTCGCCCGGGCAGCAGCCTCATGGTCTTCTCCCCGGCGACGCTGGCCCGCAGGCTGCTGGAGCGCAGCGACGTGGACATCCTTCGCACCTACACCGACGACCTGGACCAGGTCCTCCCCGGCGTGGCCGACTCCGTGGTCGAGGCCCGAGTGCAGCGGTGGCCACTGGGCGCGCCCTACTGCTTCCCCGGACGTGGCGCGCTGCAGCCGACTCTGACCAGGCCCGGCGGCCGCGTGTTCCTGGCCGGTGACTACCTTGGGACCCTCTACACCGAGACCGCCATCCAGACCGGGTTCACCGCCGCCCGCAACGCCCTGACCCTGCTCCAGCAGGAACCGACCAGAGGCGCGGCAAGGCCATCTCATCCACCCGCCGACTGGCCCGGGCCCAGACCCGCGACGGCACGACCGCACTGAACCGTCACGCTCCCGCACCCCCCGCAGGCAGAGCGCGCAACGCGCACACGGCCCCCGAAGCCCCCAGGAAGGAACCATGACGAAGTCACTCGCTGGCGTCGTTTCCGCGCTGGCCACTCCGTTCACAGCCGACGACGACATCGACACCGACCGGCTGCGGCAGCTGGTCGACCGCAACATCGACGGCGGTGTGGGCGGCGTCGTCGCCGGCGGGTCGACCGGGGAGTTCGCGTCCATGACCCCCGCCGAACGACGACTGCTGGTCGAGACGGTCGTCGACCAGACCGCCGGCCGGGTGCCGGTCGTCGCCCAGACCGGCGCCATGAGCACCCGGGAGGCGATCGAGCTCTCCCGGCACGCTCAGGACGCGGGCGCCGACGTCGTCATGCTCGTCGCGCCGTACTACGAGGCCCTCACCGTCGCCGAGACGCTGCGGTACCTGCGCACGGTGGCGAGCTCGGTCCAGCTCCCGGTGATGCTCTACAACCTCCCGGCCGCCACCGGCGTCAACCTGACCCCGGACCTGGTGCGAGACCTGGCCACCGACGTCGAGAACGTCTCCTACATCAAGGACACCACCGGTGACCTGGGCCAGCTCGCGCAGCTGGTCCATCACCAGGGCGACGTGGTCTCGGCGTTCGTCGGCTGGGACTGCCTCTGCCTGGCAGCCCTGGTCGAAGGCGCCGCAGGCGTGGTGGCCGGAACCGCCAACGTCATCCCCCGCGAGCTGTCCGAGCTCTACCGGCTGGTCTCCAGCGGCGACCTGCAGGGCGCCCGGTCGCTGTGGAACGGCGTCTATCCCCTCATCGACGCCATGCTCGCCGTCCCGTTCGTCGCGGCGGTCAAGGCCGCCTGCCGCGAGGTCGGCTTCCCCGTCGGCAGCCCTCGAGACCCCGTCCTGGACCTCGACGCCGCGAGTCTGGAGAACATCGCCACCCTCGCCAAGTCCCTGACCACGACCACCTGACCGCGACCAGCACCGAAAGGGCTTCCCGATGACCCTCACCTCCAACACCAGCACTGCGGAAAGCACCCGGGGCACCGCGGCCGACGCCGAGGCGACCGCCGGCTCCAGGCACAGCGTGCGCCGAGTGCACGCCGGCGACGCCCCCGCGGCCACTCTCACGCTCCCCACCCTGGGCGTGTTCATCGCGGGGGAGTTCCGCGAGACCGAGTCGGACCAACGCTTCGACGTGGTCGACCCCTGCACGGGTGAGCTGATCGCGGCGATTCCGGAGGGGACCGCCGCAGACGTCGACGCCGCCGTCTCCGCGGCCCGTGCGGCCCAGCCCGGATGGGGCCAGATGGTCCCCAAGCTGCGTTCGGAGGCCCTCCACCGGATCGCCGACCGGGTCAGCGAGCACGCCGACGAGCTGGCCCACATCGAGTCGCTGAACACCGGCAAGCCCGTCTCGGTCGCCCAGGACGACGTCGCCGGCACCATCGACACCTTCCGGTTCATGGCCGGCGCACTCCGGGCACCGGCCTCCATGGCAGCCGGCACCTACGCCGAGGGCCACCTGTCGCTGATCCTGCGTGAACCGCTGGGCGTCGTGGGCGTGGTCACACCTTGGAACTACCCACTGCTGATGGCCGCCTGGAAGCTGGCTCCGATCCTCGCCGCGGGCAACACCGCGGTCCTCAAGCCGTCGGAGCAGACCCCCCTGACCACGCTGAAGCTCGCTGAGATCCTGGCCGACATACTTCCTCCCGGCGCCCTCAACGTCGTCGCCGGCCGCGGGCCCGTCGTCGGTGCCCGGCTCGCCGAACACCCCGACATCGACATGATCGCCCTGACCGGGTCGGTGAGAAGCGGCCGCGCGGTCGCGGCCGCGGCCGCCCAGTCGCTGAAGCGAGTCCACCTGGAGCTGGGTGGCAAAGCACCGGTGGTGATCCTGCCCGACGCCGACCTGGCGGCCGCAGCCGCCGGCCTACGCGTGGCAGGCTTCTGGAACTCCGGTCAGGAGTGCGGCGCAGCGTGCCGCGTCCTGGTGCACGAGTCGGTAGCCCAGCAGTTCACCGACCTGCTGGTCGACGAGGTCTCCTCCCTGGTGGTCGGAGAGCCTCGCTCCGGCGACGACGTCGAGGTGGGCCCGATGGTCTCCCGGGATCACTACGACCGCGTCCTGGGCTACCTCGAGCGTGCCCAGGCCCAGGGCATCCGAGCCGCGGTCGGAGGCGGAGCACTCGACGGGCAGGGGTTCTTCATCGCCCCGACGGTCCTGGTCGACGTCCCTGCGGGTGCCGAGTGTGCACGCGAGGAGATCTTCGGCCCCGTCATCACCGTGGAGACCTACACCGACGAAGAGGAGGCGGTCAGGCGCGCCAACGAGCTGCCGTACGGGCTGTCCGCCTCGGTCTGGACCAACGACGCCCGCCGCAGCCATGACCTGGCGGCACGCCTCGACTCAGGCACGGTGTGGGTCAACTGCCATCTCGTGCTCGCAAACGAGGTCCCCTGGGGCGGGTTCAAGGGCTCCGGCTACGGCCGAGACCTGTCGCTGTACGCGCTCGACGACTACTCGCGAACCAAGCACGTCATGCACAGCGCGACCAGCTGAGCGACCATCCGGAACCGAGAGGAAACGAAATGACGAAGCGACACCTGAAGTTGGCGGTGCGGCTCCTCGTGGCCGTCACGGCACTCGCCATGGTCGGCGCCGGCTGCTCTAGCAGTGACGATGGCGGGGGTAGCGGTGGTGATGACAAGAACATCTCGATCGGCGTGATCCAGGGATGGAGCGACACTGTCGCCACCGCGTACCTGTACAAGAACCTCTTGGAGAACAACGGCTACACGGTCGACATCAAGGAGCTCGCGGACATTGCGCCGATCTACGCGGGCCTCGCTGGCGGCGACATGGACGTCCTGGGGTCCTCGTGGTACGAGCGCACGCAGGCGGCCTACTGGGACGAGTACAAGGACGACCTCGAGGACCTGGGCACGTGGTATGACAACGCGATCAACTTCCTGGCCGTGCCCACCTACTCCGACGTCCAGTCCATCGCTGACCTTCCCAGCCACGCCGACGAGTTCGACGGCAAGGTCACCGGCATCGAGCCGGGCGCCGGTCTGACCAAGCTGACCAAGGACAACGCCTTCCCGGACTACGGTCTCGACAAGGACTTCAAGCTGGTGCTGTCCTCGACGCCCGCCATGCTCACCGAGCTCAAGAAGGCCACCGACGCCAAGGAACCCATCGTGGTCACCCTGTGGAAGCCGTTCTGGGCCAACCAGTCCTTCCCGGTCCGGCCGCTGGAGGACCCGGAGAAGGCCTACGGCGACCCTGAAGGCGCGCACACCGTCGCCCGCAAGGGGTTCTCCGAGGACTACCCCGACGTCGCCGAGATGATGTCGCACCTGAAGTTCACCGACGAGCAGTACGGCACGCTGGAGGACACCATCGTCAACAAGTACGAGCCGGGCCAGGAGGAGGAGGCCGTCCAGGACTGGCTGGACAAGAACCCCGACTTCGCGCCACCCCTCGAGAAGTACCTGAAGAACTGACGTCACCCGGTGCGGTGCCCACCGCGTCATCGATGGGCGCCGCACGGTCCCCGAACCAGCAGCAGCCACAAAACTGACCCGGCAGGGGTGATCAGCAATGCTCGCGATTGAGGCGAACAGCACCTACATGGTGTTCGGTAAGCGACCCGAGCGGGCCGTGGAGCGTTTGAAGGAGGGTGCGACGCGGGAGGAGCTGCATAAGGAGGGCACGACTGCGGCGGTGA
>JBIOUF010000040.1:0-13021 GCA_044866695.1 Nocardioidaceae bacterium
ATCGACGGCGTCGAGATCTACAAGTACCGTCCCGCGCCGCAGGCGTCGGGGCTCGCGGGGTACGCCCTGGAGTTCGTCTACTGCTGGCTGCGGACGGCACTGCTGTCGCTGGCCGTCTGGCGGCGCGCGCACTTCGACGTCATCCAGGCGTGCAACCCGCCGGACACCTACTGGCTGCTGGCCCGGCTGTGGGAGCCGCGCGGCGTGCGGTTCGTCTTTGACCAGCACGACCTCAACCCCGAGCTGTTCTTGTCCCGCTTCGGCCGGCCGACCGGCCTGCGCGAGCGCGCCGAGCTGTGGTCGCTGCGCTGGCTGGAGCGCCGCACCTACCGCACGGCCGACCACGTCATCTCGACGAACGAGTCCTACAAGCGCATCGCGATGACGCGTGGCGGGCGCGCGGACGCGGACGTGACGGTCGTCCGCAGCGGCCCGGACACCACCGTCATGCGTCCGGTGTACCCGGCCCGGGAGCCGGGGTCCGGACCCCGCCGGTACACCCTGGCCTACCTCGGCATCATGGGGCCCCAGGACGGCGTGGACCTGATCCTCGACGTCATGGCCGAGCTGGTCGGGCCGCGCGGACGCGACGACGTACGAGCGGTGCTGATGGGCTTCGGGGACTGCCTCGAGGAGCTGCGCGCCGACTGCACCCGCCGCGGCCTGGACCTCGTGGTGACGTTCACCGGCCGGGCGGACAAGGCGATGATCGCCGAGCACCTGAGCGCGGCCGACATCGGCCTGTGCCCGGACCTCAAGACTCCCCTGAACGACGTGTCCACCATGAACAAGACCATGGAGTACATGGCCTACGCGCTGCCGTCCGTGGCCTTCGACCTGGTCGAGACCAGGGTCTCCGGCGGCGACTCCGTCCTGTACGTGCAGTCGGGGGACGTCCAGGCCTTCGCCGACGAGGTCGAGCGGCTGCTCGACGACGACGAGCTGAGGCTGAAGCTCGCCCTGCTCGCCCGCCAGCGGGTGTCCGCCGAGCTGGACTGGCGGCCACAGGCCGAGGCGTACGTCGGGGTCTACCACGCGCTCACGGGCTCGACCGCGCCGGTCGCGGGCGCCTCGTCGGCGGTGCCGCATCCCGCCGAGATCGCCGGGCGGCTCGTCGACCTCGACGACGAGGCGGAGCTGCGGCGTTTCGTCCTCGACCGGTGCGCCCCGCCAGGACCTGCGGTCACCCGCGGTCGTGACCGCGCCACCGCCCCGACCTCGACCACCTCGATCGCGTAGGAGGCACACGTGCGAATCTCCGTCATCGGATGCGGCTACCTCGGTGCCGTGCACGCCGCGTGCATGGCAGACCTCGGCCACGACGTCGTCGGGTACGACGTCGACGCCGACAAGGTCGCCGCGCTGGGCAGGGCCGCGGCGCCGTTCTACGAGCCGGGGCTCGACGACCTGCTGGCCGCCGGCCTGGCCACCGGCCGGCTGCGGTTCACCGCGGACCTGGCGGAGCTGGCCGGCGTCGAGGTCCACTTCGTCTGCGTGGGGACGCCACAGAAGCGTGGCGAGCAGGCCGCCGACCTGCGCTTCGTGGACGCGGCCTTCGACCAGCTGGTCCCCCTGCTCACGCCCGGTGCGGTGGCGGTCGGGAAGTCCACGGTGCCCGTGGGCACGGCGGAGCGCCTCGCGGGGCGGTTGGCCGACGAGGCGCCCGAGGCGACGCTGGTGTGGAACCCCGAGTTCCTGCGCGAGGGGCACGCCATCGAGGACACCCTGCGCCCGAACCGGCTGGTCTACGGCGTCCCCGACGGGTCTCGGGGCGAGCAGGCCAGGCAGGTCATGGACCGGGTCTACGCGCCGGTCCTCGAGGCCGGCATGCCGTTGGTGGTCACCGACTACACCACCGCCCAGCTGGTCAAGGTGGCGGCGAACTCCTTCCTGGCCACGAAGATCTCCTTCATCAACGCCATGGCGGAGCTCTGCGAGGCGGCGGGCGGCGACGTCGCCCAGCTGGCCGAGGCGATCGGCCACGACCCCCGGATCGGGCCCTCGTTCCTGAAGTCCGGGCTCGGCTTCGGTGGCGGCTGCCTGCCCAAGGACATCCGCGCGTTCATGGCTCGCGCCGGCGAGCTCGGCGTGGACCAGGCGCTGACCTTCCTGCGCGAGGTCGACTCGATCAACATGCGCCGCCGCGTGCGCATGGTGGACCTGGCCCGCGAGGTGTGCGGCGGCTCCATCGTCGGGGTCCGGATCGGCGTCCTCGGAGCCGCGTTCAAGCCCAACAGCGACGACGTCCGGGACTCGCCCGCCCTCAGCGTGGCGGCGCAGATGTCGTTGCAGGGTGCCGACGTCGTGGTGACCGACCCGCGCGCGATCGACAACGCCCAGGCCAAGTGGCCGGACCTGAAGTTCGTGGACACGGTCGAGGAGGCCGTCGGCGACGCCGAGCTGGTCCTGGTCCTCACCGAGTGGGACGAGTACGTCGCCCTCGACCCGGCCGCCGTGCGCGAGCTGGTCCGGCTGCCCAGGGTCCTGGACGGCCGCGGCTGCCTCGACCCCGCGAGGTGGCGTGCCGCCGGCTGGACCTACAAGGCCCTCGGCCGCCGCTGACCCCCGCCCATGGTGGCCGCGGAGCGAGCCTGCGCTGCGCCCACGCTGGTTTCGAGACGCCTCCGCTAACGCTCCGGCTCCTCAACCAGCGGTGGTGGTGGTTGAGGAGCGAGCCTGCGAGCGTCTCGGTGGTTGAGGAGGGCGAGCTTGCGAGCCCGTCTCGGTGGTTGAGGAGGGCGAGCTTGCGAGCCCGTCTCGAAACCACCGGCACCCGGGGCTGGGTCTGCGCCACGGTGCCGCCGACCGCACCTCGCCTCGCCGCTGACGCAGCGCAGCGCGACTGCTCTTGCAGCACATGAGGGTTGGCGCGCGCTCTCTCGGGCGTGAGGGTCAGCGACCGTAGTGGTACCGACAAGCCGCGATTCGGACCTCGTCGTCGGTCACCTTGTACACCAGCCGGTGCTCATCGGTGATACGGCGGGACCAGTAGCCTGCGAAGTCGTGCTTCAGCGCCTCAGGCTTGCCGATGCCTTCGTTGCCGTTGCGCATGACGTCCTGGATCAGCAGGTTGACCCGCTCGAGGACCTGGCGATCCTGCGCCTGCCACCACAGGTAGTCCTCCCAGGCGTTGACGTCCCAGACCAGCCGCATGCTCAGTCGGCGTCGGCGTCGGCGTCGGCGTCGAGGAGATCATGGGAGGCGCCGGACCCGCTCTCGAGACGCTCCATCGCGTCCAGGAGGCGGCGCGCATTCGCGGGCGAGCGCATCAGGTACGCCGTCTCACGAAGGGACTCGAAGTCTGCGAGCGACACGATCACCACCGGCTCGTGTCCGACCCGCGTGATGACGACTTCCTCACGGTCATCGATGACGCTGTCGAGCACCTCGGCGTAGCGGGCCCTCGACTCGGTGTAGCTCATGGTCTTCATCGCTTCGCTCCTCCTGTACAGAGAAGCGTACAGGGCAGCGGTAGCCAGAACCCCGGTCCCGGCTCAGCGCAGGCTCTTGACCAGCGTCCGCACGTCGGCTTTGGCACGGGAGGGCGCGCTCGGACGGGCGAGCACCTCGGTTCGCAGCGACTCGACGGTGTCCTCGGCGCGCAGGCTGAACCGCGGTTGCAGCCAGGCGCCGGGTCTCGCCCAGCCGCGGTCGCTGGAGAACACGGTCCGGTAGCCGGTGCGGCGCAGGGCCCCCAGCACGGTGCGGTCGTAGCGGCCGAGCGGGAGGGCGGCCTGCTCCACCGGCGTCCCAGCCGCCTCCTCGAGGCGCTGCTTGGCGGCCACCAGCTCGCGATGCCGGTCGTCGTCGGACAGTCCGCGCCACGGCCGGTGCGCCCAGCCGTGCGAGCCGACGATCATGCCGGCCGCGGACAGAGCGCGCAGGTGGTCCGGCCCCAGGCTGCCGGCGTCGTGCAGCCGCCCGGCGAGCACGAAGAACGTCGCGGTGAGCCCGCGGTCCGCGAGCGCGGGGAGCCCGATCTCGGCGTCGGACAGGTTGCCGTCGTCGAAGCTCAGCCGCACGTCGTCGCGGCCGGCGACCTCGTCGAGGACCCGGTGGAAGGAGTCCTCGGTGACCCAGTACCGGGCCTCGCCGTCCTCCAGGACGCGGCGAGGGGTGCCGATGCCGTGGAAGCAGAGGTTGACCACCCGGCTCACGGGTTGCCGCCCTCCCGTGCCGGCAGGGCGCGGGTGGAGGCGTCGCGCTCCCACCCGCGACGTCCTCGGGTGCGCCGGGCCTGGATCGCCGCGAGCACCGTGATCGCGGCGTAGACCGCGCCCGCCGGCGCGAGCCAGGGCCGGCGAAGCACCACGTCGCGCAGCCAGGACCACCGGTCCGCCCGTCGTAGGTGGGGACCGAGCCGTCCGTCCGACGCGGCGGCCCGCAGCGCGGCGTTGCCGCGGCGTACCCGGACCAGACGGTTGACCAGGTCGCGAGTCCGCAGCGGCGCCTCGACGGTCGTGCTCACCGTGTCCACCAGCGCCCGCTCCTCTGCGCTGAACAGGCTGTCCAGGAAGAGGTCGTCGGCGACCAGGTCGGGGAACGTGTCGAACCGACGACGGGCCGGCTCGGACAGCGCGATCATGCCGCGCCCGAAGAGGCCGTCCCGGAAGACCGGCAACCGGTTGTGCACCGCGAAGTAGCACCGCACCGGCCACGGTCGCCCGGCGGTCTCGACGTGACGCCGGGGGAACGCCACGATCGCGGCGGGGTCGTCGGACAGCCGGTCTCGCAGCGCCCGCGCCACGTCCGTGCCCACGGTGATGTCGGCGTCGAGGTAGATGCGGGGGAACCCCTGGGCATGGCCCTCCCCGAGGTTGAGGGCATAGGCCTTGCCGGCGACGGGCGTCTCGACGACCCGCACCCCCGGCCGGCGCCGCGCCTGTGCGGCGGTGTCGTCGGTGCATCCGTTCGGCACGACGGTGACGTCCAGCTCGCCGGGGTGGGCGTCGGCGAGAAGGGAGTCCAGGCACGCGCCGATCACGGCCGCCTCGTCGTGCGCGGCGATCACCACGCTCATCGTGTTCATCGTGCGTCCCGTGCTCGTCATGCGTTCGCCCGCCCCTTCGTCCCGGCGAGGACACGATAGTGCCGCGCGTGCGGGCGTGAGGGCGGTTTGAAGTGTCCGATTCGCCTGAAGTGACCGGCCGCCCCGGCGTACCTTGTCTGCCATGCCGAACCACCCCACCGTGCGAGTGGAGCCCATCGAGGCGGACCAGCTCGCGGAGGTCGGGCGCTTCCTGCACCAGCACCTCAACGGCCGGGTGTCCGCCGAACGGTGGGCCGTGATGGCGGTTCCGCCCTGGAAGGTCGACGCCCCCAACCACGGCTTCCTGCTGCGCCGGGACGAGGAGGTCGTCGGCGCCTACCTCGCGATCTACTCCGAGCGCGAGGTCCGCGGTGAGGTCGAGCGGTTCTGCAACCTCGCGGCGTGGTGCGTGCGCGAGGACCATCGTGCCGACGGCGTACGGCTGCTCCGGGCCCTGCTACGACAGAAGGGGTACCACCTCACCGACCTGTCGCCGAGCGGCAACGTGGTCGCGATCAACGAGCGGCTCGGGTTCACCCGGCTCGACACCACCACGGCGCTGGTGCCCAACGCCCGGTGGTCGCCGGCGTCGACCCGGGCCCGGATCGTCAGCGACCCGAGCGAGATGGAGTCGGTGCTGGCCGGTCGGGACCTGGAGATCTTCCAGGACCACCGTCATGCGGTCGCGGCGCGCCAGCTCCTCGTCGTCGCGGGCGACGCGGTCTGCCACGTGGTGGTGCGGAAGGACCGCCGGAAGCGGCTACCGCTGTTCGCGACGGTGCTGCACGTGAGCGATCCCGCCGTCTTCCGCGCGCACGACGCGCAGGTCTTCCGCCACCTGCTGGTGCGCCACGGGGCCGCGGCGACCCTCGCCGAGAGGCGTGTCCTGGGCTACATTCCCCGGTTTTCCCACCTGCTGGCGTCTCCACGCCCGAAGATGTACCGGAGCGCGACGCTCGGGCCCGGCGACATCGACTACCTCTACAGCGAGCTGACGTGCGTGGCCTGGTGACCGGACGGGAGCTGCAAGGCATGAGGACCGGAGTCCACGACCTGGTGCGTGAGGCGGCCGCCGGCCACGGCGAGCGGCCGGCCCTCACGTTCAAGGACGAGACGCTGTCGTACGCCGACCTGTGGGCGGCCACCCGCGGGACCGCTGCCGGGCTGGCCGGCCTCGGGGTCCGGCGAGGCGACCGGGTCGCGGTCTACCTCGACAAGCGCCTGGAGACGGTCACCGCGATGTTCGCCGCGGCTGCCGCCGGCGCCGTCTTCGTGCCGGTCAACCCGGTCCTCAAGGCACAGCAGGTGGCCTTCATCCTCGCCGACTGCGACGTCACCACGCTGGTCACCACACCGGCCCGGCTCGCGGGCCTCGGCGAGGACCTCAAGGCGTGCTCGGCTTTGCGACGCGTGGTCCTGGTCGGGGACCGGGACTCCGAGGAGCCGACGGACGAGCTCGCGGTCCACCGCTGGGACGAGCTCTCAGGGCAGGCGGCCGACGACGTCCTGCTGCCCGCGGTGGTCGACGTCGACATGGCGGCGATCCTCTACACCTCCGGCAGCACCGGCAAGCCGAAGGGCGTGGTGCTGAGCCACCGCAACCTCTTGGTCGGCGCCGAGAGCGTCAGCAGCTACCTCGGCAACACCGCCGACGACGTGATCCTGTCCGCGCTGCCGCTGAGCTTCGACGCCGGGCTGAGCCAGGTGACCACCGCGTTCAGCGTGGGCGCTCACGTCGTGCTGCACAACCACCTGCTACCGCGCGACGTGGTGCGGCTCTGCGCCCGGCACCAGGTCACCGGGCTGACCTGCGTCCCGCCGCTGTGGCTGCAGGTGGCCGAGCAGGAGTGGCCGGAGGAGGCGACCCACAGCCTGCGCTACTTCGCCAACACCGGCGGCCGGATGCCGCGCGCGACGCTGGAGCGGCTGCGCGGCCTGTTCCCGCAGGCGGCCCCGTTCCTGATGTACGGACTCACCGAGGCGTTCCGGTCGACGTACCTGGACCCGGCGGAGGTGGACCGGCGCCCGGACTCGATCGGCAAGGCGATCCCCAACGCGGAGATCCTCGTCGTCCGCCCCGACGGCACGCCCTGCGACCCCGGGGAGCATGGTGAGCTCGTGCACCGCGGCGCGCTGGTCGCGTTGGGGTACTGGAACGACCCGGCCCGTACGGCGGAACGGTTCCGGCCCGTTCCCGGCGCGGGCGACCACTCGTGGCGCTCTCCGGAGCTGGCGGTGTGGTCCGGCGACACGGTCGTCCGCGACGCCGAGGGGTTCTTGTACTTCGTGGGCCGCAAGGACGACATGATCAAGACCTCCGGCTACCGGGTCAGCCCGACGGAGATCGAGGAGGTCGCCTACGACAGCGGCCTGGTCCGCGACGCGGTCGCCCTGGGCGTGGAGGACCCGAGGCTGGGGCAGCGCATCGTCCTGGTGGTCTCGCCGGCCGACCCGGCCGGCCTCGACGAGGACGCGCTGCTGGCGACGTACCGCCGGCAGCTGCCGCTGTTCATGGTCCCCGCCGAGGTCCGGTGCACCGACGAGATCCCGCGTTCGCCCAACGGCAAGTTCGACCGGGCGCTGCTGAAGGCCGAGCTGGCCCGATGAGACCGGCCGACCACGTCGCGGCGTTCGGGACCGTCGACGGCGAGCTCGCCGTGGGCGGCCTGCCGCTCAGCCGGCTGGCCCGGCGCGTCGGCTCCACGCCGTTCTTCGCCTACGACCGCTCGCTCGTCTCGCGCAGGATCGAGCAGGTCCGGGAGACGTTGCCCGACGCCCTGGCCCTCGGGTACGCCGTCAAGGCCAACCCCATGCCGGCGGTCGTCCAGCACCTCGCCGGGAGGGTGGACGCGCTCGACGTAGCGTCTGCCGGTGAGATGAAGGTGGCCCTCGACACCGGCATCGCCCCCGACCGAGTCAGCTTCGCCGGCCCGGGCAAGACCGACGCCGAGCTCGCCATGGCGGTCGCCGCCGGGGTCACGATCGAGCTCGAGTCGGCCGGAGAAGCAGAGCGCGTCACCGTGACGGGGGAGCGCGCCGGGGTCCGCCCGCGGGTCGCCGTACGGGTGAACCCGGACTTCGCCGTCAAGGGCTCCGGCATGCGCATGGGCGGGGGGCCGCAGCAGTTCGGGGTCGACGCGGAGGACGTGCCGGACCTGCTGGGCGCCTTGGCGGACCGGGACGTCGACGTGACCGGCTTCCACGTCTTCGCCGGCTCGCAGAACCTCACCGCCGGCATCCTCGTCGAGGCGCAGCGGCGCACCGTCGACCTGGTGCTCCGGCTCGCCGAGCACGCCACGGACCCGGTCACCTACGTCAACCTGGGCGGCGGCTTCGGCATCCCGTACTTCGCCAAGGACGAGCCGCTCGACCTCGGCCCGATCGGTGAGAACCTCGCCAAGCTGCTGGAGCAGGAGCTCGCGCCCCGCCTGCCCGACGCGACGGCGCAGATCGAGCTGGGCCGCTACCTGGTCGGCGAGGCGGGGGTCTACGTCACCCGGGTCGTGGACCGCAAGACCTCACGCGGCCGCGACTACCTCGTCGTGGACGGCGGCATGCACCACCAGCTCGCGGCGTCGGGCAACTTCGGTCAGGTGATCCGCCGCAACTACCCTGTCGTGGTGGGCAACCGGGTCGACTCCGCGGACACCGGCGCCACCACGGTCGTGGGCTGCCTGTGCACGCCGCTGGACCTGCTCGGCGACGGCGTCGAGCTGCCGGACGCCGGGCCCGGCGACCTCGTGGTGCTCTTCCAGGCCGGCGCCTACGGGCTCACCGCCAGCCCCACCGCGTTCCTGGGCCACCCGGCGCCGGCCGAGGTCCTCGTGTGACCCTGCTGAACCGAGACCAAGGACGAGCATGACCAACGCCACCGGCAACTCCACCGTCCAGGGCGTCATCGACGTCCTGGTCACGACGCTCGGCATCGAGGACCGCGCGGACGCCATCGACGCGAGCACGCCGCTGTTCGGCGAGCTGCCCGAGCTGGACTCCCTCGCCGTCGTCGAGCTGGCCACGGCGCTGGAGGACCGGTTCGACGTGGAGATCGACGACGACGCCTTCTCGGCCGAGGTCTTCGAGACCGTCGGCAGCCTCGCGGCGTTCATCGACTCCCGGTGCAGCTGAGCGCTCAGCACTCGCTCCCCGACGGCGCCAGTCCGTCGAGACCTGGGACCGTCTCGAACGTGATGGCGTGCGACCTGAGGCGCCGCAGTGAGACCACGAGAGCGACCAGCTCGCGCTGCGACCAGCCCGAGTCGACTAGGAGGTTCTCCGTCAGCACGTCGAGGTCGCGGTAGAGGGAGACCGGGCTGCGCACCAGCTCCTGGTGCAACGTCTGGCCCAGGACGGCTTGGAGCAGCGCCTGTTCGCGGTGGATGCGTCGCGCGTCGTCACCAGCGTCGGCGCGACCGCTCGAACACGGGTGACGGCGGACCATGTCGAGCACGGCTGCACCGGTGACGTGGAGCGCCTCTGGGAACCTGGAGTCCGCGCCGGCCGGGCCGATCCACAGGTCGAGGCCCCCGAGCCGGTCCGTGAGCCGTGCCACCGCCCTCCAGTCCAAGACCGCGACGTGGTCGAGCCGGTGCCCGGTCGCCCGCTCGATGCGGGCCGCGACCCTGGTCACGTCACGGCCGGAGGGCTGCGCGGGCATGGACCGGTGCCACCGGGGAAGGACGCGCATCCGCGTGTCGGGCACGGACACGAACCCCGCGCCGCGCCGGTCGGCGTCGATGTGCAGGAGCATCTGTGACACCCACCGGTCGTCTGCCACGCCGATGACAGCGACGTCGACCGCGTCCCCCGCTTCGGGACCGGGGCGGTCTCGCAGGCCGCTCAGGTCGGCATCCACATGGCCGAGCTGGCGGTACAACGAGTACTCGGCGAGCCAGGCGCCGGCCACCAGCACGGCCACCATGACGGCGAGAGCAAGGGCCGCCCGAAGAACGATGCGGCGTCGGGCGGGGCGCGGAGGCCCCGGCGAGTAGCCGGTTCGCGCCCCGAGCTCGGTGCCGGCCGCCATGGCAGCTCCCTTCGAGGTCACGGCAGGGCGTGAGTCTGTCACGCCGCAGCGGGAGCTCGGAGGAGATTCCGGGTTCGGCAGCGTCGGCACGCCTGAAATGGAATGCTTTGCCGCGGGGTGAAGGGGGTCTGCGTTGACCAAGAACATGCTCGGGGTCGCCGTCGTGGGGGCCGGCTACTGGGGTCCGAACCTGGTGCGGAACTTCCAGCGCAGTGAGGACTGGCGGCTGGCCGCCGTGTGCGACCTGGACGTCGCGAAGGCGCGCTCGCTCGTGGCGGGACACAGCGACGTGCGCTGCGTCGCCTCGGTCGACGAGGTGCTGGCCATGGACGACGTCGACGCGGTCGCCATCGCGACGCCGGCCCGGACCCACCAGCCGCTGGCCGTGGCCGCGCTGCGCGCCGGGAAGCACGTGCTGGTCGAGAAGCCGCTGGCGGACAGCACCACGCGTGGCCAGGAGATGGTCGACGTCGCGGCGGCCAACGACCTCGTGCTCATGGCCGACCACACCTACTGCTACACGCCCGCGGTCCAGAAGATCCGCGAGCTGGTGGCCGACGGGCAGCTCGGCGAGATCATGTTCATCGACTCGGTGCGGATCAACCTCGGCCTGGTGCAGCCCGACGTCGACGTGTTCTGGGACCTCGCCCCACACGACCTCTCCGTCTTCGACTACATCCTGCCCGGCGGCCTGCAGCCCCTCGGGGTCTCCGCCAGTGGCGCCGACCCGCTCGGCGCGGGCAAGAGCTGCGTCGGCTACCTGAGCCTGCCGCTCGCCGGCGGTGCGATGGCGCACGTCCACGTGAACTGGCTGAGCCCGACGAAGATCCGCCAGATGGTCATCGGCGGCACGCGGCGCACGCTGGTCTGGGACGACCTGCACCCGCAGCAGCGGGTGAGCGTGTATGACCGCGGGGTCGACCTCGTGCACCAGGCGGTGACCACGACTCCGGACCGCACCGACGCCACGATCTCCTACCGGCTCGGTGACACCTGGGCTCCGGCGCTTCCCGAGCGCGAACCGCTGGCATCGATGGTCGGCGAGTTCGCCGCCAGCATCCACGAACGTCGCCCCGCCCGCACCGACGGCGTGGCCGGTCTGCGGGTCCTGTCCGTGCTGGAGGCGGCTCAACGAAGTCTTGCCGAGGCCGGCCGCAGCGTCGACGTCTCCAGGGCTGCCTTGGAGGTCGTGGCATGACCCCGGACAGTGCGCACGGCTCGGCGGCCGGCCGGTGACCGTGCCGGACATCGCATACGACGCAGTCATAGCGACGCTGAACCGACCGGACTCGCTGCTTGCCTGTCTCACGCAGCTCGAGGCGCAGACCGAGAAGCCGAGGCGAGTGATCGTCGTCGACGCGAGCGATGACCACGAGGCTGTGCGCTCTCGCGTGATGAAGGAGCGAGACCCGTCGATCGACTGGCTGTTCCTGCAGTCGGACGTACGCAGCTCGCCATACCAGCGCAACCTGGGCGTGCGTCACGTCGAGCACGAGGTGGCGTTCCTGCCCGACGACGACTCCATGCTCCACCCGACAGCCGCGGCGGAGATGATGGCGGCCTACCGCGCCGACACCGCGGGCGAGGTGGCCGGTGTGAGTGCGGTCGGGGTGGACGACTCCCCCATCGCGGGGCGGGTGCCCGACGTGTCCCGAGGCCGTGCGCTGAAGGAATGGGTGGCGCCAGTACGTGACCGGCTGGAGGACCGCTTCGTCACCAAGCCCTTCGCCAGCTACCCCAAGTCGATCTGGCGCACCCGGCAGATCCCGGCGTGGATAGATGGTGACCGCTTCGCGCTGGTGTCCAGCGTCGGCGGCTACCGGCTCAGCCTCCGGGCCGACCTGGTGAAGGCACATCCCTTCGACGAGACCCTCGGCTACGGCATCGGGTATGCGCTGCACGAGGACATGGAGCTGAGCATGCGGCTGCACCGCCTCGGCTACCTTCTCGTTGGCGCTCAGCGCGCCTGGGTACACCACGACGTGCATCCGTCGCAGCGTGCCGGTGGCTACAACTACGGCTTCTGCTGGATCGCGAACTATATCTACGGCTGTCGCCGGAACTTGCCCGAGGACTCCCGGTCCTGGAGCCGGGACCTGCCTCGGTTCCTTCGGTACAAGGTGGCTCTCTACGCCGTGCGAGCGGCCGTTCGCCGCGACCGGTACAGCAGGGACGTTCTCGACGGCGCTCGCGCCGCGTGGACCGAGCGGGCGGCCTTGATGGCCTCCGAGCCGGAGGACCTGCCCTCGGTCTATCGAGCCATGTGTGACAGGCATATCCAGCGGTGAGTCTCCACCGCTGTTTTCGTGGAACCGACCCGGCCGCCTGGTCGCCGACCGGATACTTGTGGAAGTCGATGACTCGGGGGGACTCGGTCGTGCAGGAGAGGGTGGTGCGCCCATGACGGCGCTCGAAGGTGCCGAGGTCCTGGTGACGGGCGGAGCAGGCACGATCGGCTCGACGCTGGTCGACCAGGTCGTGGACGCGGGTGCGGCGCGCGTCGTCGTGCTGGACAACCTGGTCCGCGGACGACGGGCCAACCTCGACGACGCGCTGGCCACCGGGAAGGTCCAGCTGGTCGAGGGCGACATCCGCGACCGGGACCTGGTGCATGACCTCATCCGTGGCAAGGACGTGGTCTTCCACCAGGCTGCGATTCGGATCACGCAGTGTGCCGAGGAGCCGCGGCTGGCGCTGGAGGTGCTCGTCGACGGCACGTTCAACGTCTTCGAGGCCGCCTCCGCGAACAAGGTGTCCAAGGTGGTGGCCGCGTCCTCGGCGTCGGTGTACGGGATGGCCGAGGAGTTCCCGACCACCGAGCGGCACCACCCCTACAACAACGACACGTTCTACGGGGCGGCCAAGACGTTCAACGAGGGCATGCTGAAGAGCTTCCGGGCGATGTACGGCCAGGACTACGTGCTGCTGCGCTACTTCAACGTCTACGGCCCGCGCATGGACGTGCACGG
>JBIOUF010000041.1:0-14785 GCA_044866695.1 Nocardioidaceae bacterium
GTGTGGAAGAACTCCTCCTGGGTCTGGATCTTGCCCTCCAGGAACTGGATGTCGTCGATCAGCAGCACGTCCACGTCGCGGTAGCGCCGCTGGAACATCGGGGCCTTGTCGTCGCGGATGGCGTTGATGAACTCGTTGGTGAACTCCTCGCTGGAGACGTACCGGACCCGCACCCCGGTGAACAGGTTGCGCACGTAGTGCCCGATGGCGTGCAGCAGGTGGGTCTTGCCCAGCCCCGAGTCGCCGTAGACGAGCAGCGGGTTGTAGGCCTTGCCGGGCGCCTCGGCGACCGCGACGGCGGCCGCATGGGCGAACCGGTTGCTCGACCCGATCACGAAGGTCTCGAACAGGTACTTGGGGTTGAGCCGGGTCTCCAGCACGCTGCCGACCGGCCGGATCGGCAGGTCGCCGTCGACCTGTCGACCTGTCGCCATGTCGACTAGTCGGCTGGCCTGCTCGGGACGCGCCTGCTCGGGAAGCGCACGGGGGACTCCGGTCGGCCCGCCGGACGGCGCTCGCTCGGGGTCGACCCGGACCGCGATCCGGATCTGGCTGGAGAACGCGTCGGTCAGCGCGTCCTCGAGCCGGGTCCGCAGGCGACCCTCGATCTGGCTGCGGGTGAACTCGTCGCCCACCGCGATGATCGCGGTGTTCTCGTGCAGGCCGACCGGTTGGCTGGTGTCCAGCCAGGCCTTCTGCATGGGGGGCAGGTCGTCGACCAGGCGGCGCCACATGCGGACCAGGTCGCCGGGTGACACCTCGGGCGCCTGACCGGCCAGGCGGGTCCGCGCCTCGGCGGCGAAACCGGGGTCCGTGCTGTCGCCGGCCGTCCCCGCGCGGTCGTGCCAGGAGTCGGCGAGGGTGGCGTCGAGGCTGCGGGTGTCGGTCCGGTTGTCCACCTGCGTTGTCCACCAGCTTCCGTGTCGACGTCTGTCACCTGCTGTGTGAGCCTGCCGTGCGCGCAACCGGCCGCCCTCGGACCAGGCCGCGACGACGGTACCGACCTCCGGCGCAATCAGGTGCTTCCACAAACTTGTCCACAGCCTGTGCATGCGCCGACAGGCGTGCCGGACGGGACAGGTGCGGGGGTATCGCCGAGCCGGACCCGGTGACGACCGGACGCCGGAGACCGGTGCTGGGGGGCAGAGCGGGTCCGAGGGGAAGTCGGGATGCGGCACGCTAACAACTGGCGGACCGAGCGAGCAAGGGCTGTCCACAGGTGGTCCGGAGGGGTGGCAGCGCGCGCCGGTTTGACCGTTCTGAGCGGCTCACGTACCGTTGAGCCGCCGACCCAGGCCGTGCGGTGTGGCGTGCCTTCGCCCTCGTTGACGACCCCGGAGCTGGCCGGGAGCGCGTCCGAGGTGGAGGCCGGCCCCACGCTCTCGCATCCGCCCGTTCGGCCCCTGAGCTCGTCCACCACACCGAGACCCGGAGACCGACGTTGAGCAAGCGCACGTACCAGCCGAACAACCGTCGTCGCGCCAAGACGCACGGCTTCCGCCTGCGCATGCGCACGCGCGCGGGGCGTGCGATCCTGTCCGCCCGTCGCAGCAAGGGCCGCAAGCGTCTCGCCGTCTGAGGCGGTCCGCGAGGACCGTCCGGCGTGCTTGCCACCTCTCACCGGCTCCGATCGAGCCGCGGCTTCTCCGACACCGTCCGGCACGGCCGGCGGGCCGGAAGTGCGACCCTCGTCGGGCACCTGCTCCCGGCGCCCGCAGCCGAGGCGGCCGCCCATCCGGTCCGGGTCGGCCTGGTGGTGGGGCGCGGCGTCGGCAACGCCGTGCACCGCAACCGCGTCAAGCGTCGCCTGCGGCACCTCGTGCGCACCAGGCTCCGGGCCCTGCCGGACGGGGCGACCCTGGTGCTGCGCGCGCTGCCGGCGTCGGCGCGGGCGTCGTCGGCCGAGCTGGGCCGCGACCTCGACCGCGTCCTCGCCAGGCTGGTCGCGACGCCGGCGGTGCGGCGATGAAGTACCTGCTGATCGGGCTGCTGCGCGCCTACCGGCTGCTGGTCAGCCCGCTGTACGGCCAGGTGTGCCGCTACCATCCGTCCTGCTCGGCCTACGCGCTCGAGGCGGTGACCGTGCACGGCAGCCTGCGTGGCAGCTGGCTCGCCGTACGTCGCCTGGCCCGGTGCCACCCATGGGCGCCCGGCGGGTACGACCCAGTCCCACCGGCCCACCGCAGAGTAGGAGCCTGAGCGTTGGACTCCCTGGCGCAGCTCGGCAGCGCGATCATGGCGCCGCTCTACTGGGTCACCTCGCTGATCCTGTCCGGCTTCCACAACCTGTTCTCGACGTTCCTCCCACCGGACTCCGGCGCCGCGTGGGCGTTGTCCATCATCGGGCTGACCGTCGTGATCCGGGCCGCCCTGATCCCGCTGTTCGTCAAGCAGATCAAGTCCAGCCGCAACATGCAGCTGCTCCAGCCCCGGGTCCGCGAGCTGCAGAAGAAGTACGCCCACGACCGGGAGAAGCTGGGCCAGGAGACGATGGCCCTCTACCGGGAGACCGGGACCAACCCGTTCGCGTCGTGCCTGCCGATCCTGCTGCAGATGCCGATCTTCCTGGCGCTGTTCCGGCTCATCGACAACGCCGCCAACGGCAAGGCCAAGGGCGTCTTGACCCAGGAGCAGGTGGATTCGCTGTCCAGCGCCACCATCTTCGGGGCGCACATCGCCGACACGTTCACCAAGGCGTCGGGGGAGAGCGCGACGCAGGTCCGGATCCTCGCCGCGGTCCTGGTGGTCGCGATGACGGCGACGACCTTCCTCACCCAGCGGCAGCTGATGAGCAAGAACATGCCCGCCGACGCCATGAAGGGTCCCTACGCCCAGCAGCAGAAGATGCTGCTGTACATCCTCCCGCTGGTGTTCGCGATCGGTGGCATCGCGTTCCCGATCGGCGTGCTGATCTACTGGACCACCTCCAACCTGTGGACGATGGGCCAGCAGTTCTACGTGATCCGCAACAACCCGGCCCCGGGCACTCCGGCCGCGGCGGCCAAGGAGGCCCGTGACGCGGCGAAGCGGAAGGCCAAGGGCGTCGCCGAGCCGGCGGCGGCCCCGCCCGAGCCGTCCGACCCCCCACCGCCGCCTCGCCGCCAGCAGCCCAAGCGACAGTCCAGGGAACAGCGGAAGAAGAAGCGGCCGCCGGGCCAGCTGCCCGGCCAGCCGGGTTCCGGCCCGAACCCGCCGGACCCGGACCCGCCGACGGCGGGGCCGCCGGGCTCGGGGGACCGAGGCTGAGGCTGCGCGGCGTACCGGTCAGACCAAGAGCGCGTTCGACGAAGAGGTGCGAAGACCATGAGCGAGGAGATCCCCACCGGCACGACGCAGACCCCCATGGAGTCTCCCGGTGAGACCCCCGTGGCCCCCGCCGACGGTGACCCCGTGGCGAGCCTGGAGCGCGAGGGCGACATCGCGGCCGACTACCTCGAGGAGCTGCTCGACATCGCCGATCTCGACGGCGATCTGGACATGGACGTCGAGGGGGACCGCGCGTCGGTCTCCATCGTCGGCGGTGCCCTGGACCAGCTTGTCGGCCGCAACGGCGAGGTGCTGGACGCGCTACAGGAGCTGACCCGCCTGGCGGTGCTGCGCGGAACGGGGGAACGGTCTCGGCTGATGCTGGACATCGCCGGATACCGGGCTGCGCGTCGGGCGTCCTTGGAGAGGCTCGCCGAGAAGGTCGCGACCGAGGTGCGCGAGTCCGGGACCGCGGTCGCCCTGGAACCGATGACGCCCTTCGAGCGCAAGGTGGTGCACGACGCCGTGGCCACGGCCGGGCTCAGGACCGAGTCGGAGGGGGTCGAACCCCACCGGTACGTGGTGGTGAACCCCGCCTGACGCCAGGCGGATGTTTCACGTGAAACCAGACCCGGACCTAGTCACTGCCCCAGGGCCGCGGGACTCCGGCGGAGCCGTGGCCCGGCTGTTCGGGGAGACCCTCCCGCTCGCGAGACGGTACGCCGAGACCCTCGCGACCACCGCCGTCGACCGCGGTCTGATCGGTCCTCGAGAGCCGCCCCGACTGTGGCAGCGGCACCTGGTCAACTGCGCGGTGGTGGCACCGGCGCTGCCGGACGGAGCGGTGGTGGCCGATGTCGGCAGCGGTGCCGGACTGCCCGGCCTGGTGCTCGCCATCATGCGGCCCGACCTGACCGTGGTGCTCATCGAGCCACTGCTCCGGCGCAGCACCTTCCTGGCCGAGACCGTCGAGGAGCTGGGGCTGAGCCGGGTCGAGGTGGTGCGGGCGCGCGCCGAGGAGCTCCACGGTCGGCGGGACTTCGAGATCGTGACAGCTCGAGCCGTGGCGTCGCTGGACCGTCTGGCCCGGTGGTGTCTCCCCCTGGTCCGTCCCGGCGGCGTGATGCTGGCGATGAAGGGCGCGTCGGTCGAGGCGGAGCTGGCCGCGGCTCGGCCCGTCATCGCACGGCTGGGTGGGCGGTCTCCTTGCGTGGAGCGGTACGGCGTCGGAGTGATAGAACCGCCCGTCACGGTCGTCCGGGTCGTGCGGGACCCCGGTCGCGGTCTAGGGTTGTCCCGACCGCAGCGTGCGACGCGCGACAGGGGACGACGTGCGGAAGATGGGGGCTCGTAGCCGCCTTGTCACACGGCGGGTCTCGGCAAGGACGACTTCTGGCGTCGAGATACCCACAGTTTCCACAACCTTGTCCACAACCTCGTGGATGGGGCCGTGGGGACCGGTCCGGTCCTGCCAGCATTGCTGGTCCCGTTCCGTCCACCCCTCGGAGGGACGTTTCACGTGAAACCAGCCCAGCCAAGCACCCCCACGTCGGCCTCGATGTCGGGCCGCGGCCTGACCGCGACGCCGGTCCCCACCCAGCCGTCGGACGGTGCCGGTGCGCGCCGGCAGGTGGTCTCGGCCGCCGAGCTGGCCGAGGCCGGTCCGGTCGCGGACTCCTCCACGCCGCTGGCCGCGGCGGTCGCGAGGGCGATGCGGCTTCGGGAGAGCCTGCGACACCGCCGCCCGCTACCACGCCCCGAGCAGACCCGGGTGTTCGTCGTGGCCAACCAGAAGGGCGGCGTCGGCAAGACCACCACCGCGGTGAACCTGGCCGCCGGCCTGGCCCAGCACGGGCTCCGCGTGCTGGTGGTCGACCTGGACCCCCAGGGCAACGCGTCGACGGCGCTGGGCGTGGACCACCGACGGGGGGAGCGCTCGTCGTACGACGTCATGGTGGACGCGGTGCCGCTGGCCGAGGTGGTTCAGCCCAGCCCGGACGTGCCGGGACTGTTCGTGTGCGCCGCCACCATCGACCTCGCGGGCGCGGAGATCGAGCTGGTGAGCACGGTCGCCCGGGAGAACCGGCTGCGCAAGGCGCTGGCGGCCTACGACCTGGTCGGCTCGGAGGGGGTGGACCGGCTGGACTTCGTGCTGATCGACTGCCCGCCGTCCCTGGGGCTGCTGACCCTGAACGCCCTCGTGGCCGCGGAGGAGATGCTGATCCCGATCCAGGCCGAGTACTACGCGCTGGAGGGCGTCGGGCAGCTGCTCGAGACGGTCGAGCTGGTGCGGGCCAACCTGAATCCCGGGCTGCGGATCACCAGCGTGCTGCTGACCATGTACGACTCGCGGACCCGCCTGTCCGCAGGCGTGGCGGACGAGGTTCGGCAGCACTTCGGGGACCTGGTGCTGCGCACCGCGATCCCCCGGTCCGTCCGGCTGTCCGAGGCGCCGAGCTACGGGCAGACCGTGATGACCTACGAGCCGGCCTCGCCCGGGGCGCTGAGCTACCTGGAGGCGGCCCGCGAGCTCGCGACGACCGGAGGCGACCGATGACCGAGCTGCCCCGACGAGGCCTCGGGCGAGGACTCGGGTCGCTGATCCCCACGACACCGGTCCGCTCGGAGCCCGGGGAGGCCCCCGCGGACACCGGCACCCAGGAGGCCGCGGTCGGGACAGCGGACCACGAGGGCGGTCCCGGGCCCGACGGCACCAACGGCGTCGGGTCCGCGGCCCTCCGGGCCGTCGACGGTGCCAGGTACGCCGAGATCGCCGTCGACGCGGTCCGGCCCAACCCGCGGCAGCCGCGCCAGGCCTTCGACGCGGACGCGATGGCCGAGCTGGTCTCCTCCGTGCGTGAGGTGGGCCTGCTCCAGCCCATCGTGGTCCGGGCCGCGTCCGACGGGCAGTTCGAGCTCGTGATGGGCGAGCGCCGCTGGCGGGCCAGCCGTGCGGCCGGTCTGGCCGTGCTGCCGGCGATCGTCCGCGAGGCCGGCGACGACGTCCTGCTCCGCGACGCGCTCTTGGAGAACCTGCACCGCGCCGACCTGAACCCGTTGGAGGAGGCAGCCGCCTACCAGCAGCTGCTGGACGACTTCGGGTGCACCCACGACGAGCTCGCCAGCCGCCTGGGCCGCAGCCGACCACAGGTGAGCAACACCCTGCGGCTGCTTCGGTTGTCACCGCCGGTGCAGCGCAAGGTGGCTGCCGGCGTCCTGTCGGCCGGGCACGCCCGGGCGCTGCTCGGCGTCGAGGACGCCGCGGCCCAGGACCGGCTCGCCGGCCGCGTCGTGGCCGAGGGCATCTCGGTGCGCAGCCTCGAGGAGATGGTCGCGGTCGGCCTCCCGGGGGACCCGGAACAGGAGACGCCGACCCGAGGTCCTCGTCGGACCGGCCCCCCCGACCCGGGGCTCACCGAGCTCGCCGAGCGGCTGGGGGAGCTGTACGACACCAGGGTCAAGGTGGACGTGGGTCGCACCAAGGGTCGGATCACGATCGAGTTCGCGTCCCGGGAGGACCTGGACCGCATCGTGGCGGTGATGGACCCGAGCCACCGGCCGGCGCGCGACTGATCCGCGACAAGGACCACAGTCGCTTTGTCGACAAGTCGGCGAGACGACCAAGCGACCTGTCGACGCGACGTCGTCAGGGGTCGGCGCGGACCCGCTGTGCCTTTCGCTGGGCCTCCCGCTCGGCGCGACGTCGCTCTGCCCGGGCCCGCTGTTCGGCCCGGTCGAGCTCGGCCGCCTGCTCCGGCGTGGGCGCACCGCCGCCGTAGTCGGCCGGGAGCCACCATGCGCCCGGCGGCTGCTCGCCGACCGGGTAGGCCTTGATGGTCTCGTCGAGCATCGTGGTCATCATCCGGCGCAGCTCGAGGGTCTCCTCGACCGCCTGGGCGCCGGTCGGGCGCATGGGTGTGCCGACGGAGATGGCGATGGTCTTGTGACGGGAGAAGTCGCGGGGATGGTCCTTGGTGACCAAACGCTGCGTGCCCCACAGCACCACCGGGATCACCGGCACCTCTGCCTTGGCGGCGATCCGCACGGCTCCGGTCTTGAGCTCCTTGACCAAGAAGCTGCGCGAGATGGTCGCTTCGGGGAAGATTCCGACCAGCTCTCCATCCCGCAGGTAGCGCACCGCCTCGTCGGCCGCCCCGCGGCCCTCCGCCCGGTCCACGTTGATGTGGTGCATGGACCGCATCAGCCAGCCGGTGTACCGGTTGTCGAAGATCTCCCGCTTCGCCATGAACCGCACCAGCCGCTTTGCGGGCTGCGCGGCGTAGCCACCGATGATGAAGTCGACGTAGGAGATGTGGTTGAACGCCAGCAACGCGCCGCCCTCGCGCGGGATGTTGTCCGTGCCGGCCAGCCGGAACCGGAAGTCCAACGCTCTGAACCCCAGCTTCGCCGTCGGGATGATGATCGGGTAGGTCAGGTCACGCATGCACGGTGACTCCTTCGGCACGGGGCGGTGAGCCGAGGTTAGACCGAACCCCGGGCGGAGGGAACGGCGTGGTGGGTCGAGCCGTCGATGTTGGTGGCGCGAGCCGTCAACGGTGGTGGGTCGAGCCGTCAACGGTGGTGGGTCGAGCCGGCCGTTCTGGTGAGTCTCGCGGTCATAGGGGACGGGCCCGGGCGGCTCGGACCAGGTCGGCGAACAGCTCGCCGAGGTCCAGGCCGGCCGCCGCGACCGACAGCGGGACGGTCGAGGTCTCGGTCAGCCCCGGCGCCACGTTGACCTCCAGGAACCACACCGTGCCCTCCGCGTCGACGATCAGGTCGGACCGGGACAGGTCGCGCAGGCCGAGGGCCTGGTGCGCGGTCACCGCCACCCGTCCGCACTCCGCGGTCAGCGCGTCGTCGAGCTTGGCGGGGACCTCGAACTCGGTGGACCCGGCGGTGTACCGCGCGGAGTAGTCGTACACCCCACCGTCGGCCTCGATCTTGACCACGGGCATGGCCTGCGGGCCCGAGCCGGTGTCGACGACCGGCACGGCGACCTCGGTCCCGACCACCAGGTGCTCGACCAGGGCGGTGTCGCCGTAGGCGAAGGCGCCGACCATCGCGCTCGGCAGGTCGTCGGCGTCGCGGACCAGCGTGCAGCCCAGCGCGGAGCCGCTCTTGGCCGGCTTGACCATCAACGGCAGGCCCATCGAGGTGACCAGGGCCGCCATCACCCCGGCCGCCCCGAGCTCGCGGAAGGTCTCGGCGGGCAGGGCCACCCCGTGCGGAGTGTGCAGCCCGGCCCGGGCCACCACGGCCTTGGCGACCGGCTTGTCGAACGCCGCGCGGCAGGCTTCCGGCCGAGCGCCGACGTAGGGCAGCCCGACCAGCTCGAGGACCTCGCGGAGCGCGCCGTCCTCCCCGGACTCACCGTGCAGCACGGGCAGGACGCAGCCGGGCGGGTCGTCGGTGAGGGAGCCGAGCAGCGTGGCGTCGACGTCGCGGACCTCGACCTCCAGGCCCGTGTCGCGCAGCGCCTCGGCCACCCGGCGCCCCGAGCGAAGCGACACGTCGCGCTCGTGCGACAGCCCTCCGGCGAGGACGAGGACGCGGCCGGGGTGGCCGTCACGTGGGCTCACGGTGTCTCCTTGGTCTCCTTGCCGCCGTCGACCGCTGGGCTTGCCAGGCGCGGCTCAGGTCAGGTCGGTGGCGGGCGCCTCGTAGCCCCGCGGCGCGGACGGGAGCACGGCGCCGAAGGTCTCGCGCAGCTCCAGCTCCTCCTCGATGACGCCGACCAGCCGCCGGACCCCCTCACGGATCCGGTCGGGGGTCGGATGGCAGTAGGACAGCCGCATCGACCGGGCGCCGAACCCGTCGGCGAAGAACGCGGTCCCCGGCACGTAGGCGACTCGAGCGGTGACCGCTCGGGGCAGCATCACCTTCGCGTCCAGCCCCTCGGGGAGGGTGAGCCACACGTAGAACCCGCCGGCCGGGACGTTCCACCGGGCCGAGGCCGGCATGAGGTCGTCCAGTGCGCCGACCATCGCGTCGCGGCGCTCGCGGTACATCTCCCGGAACTGCTTGATCTGTCCGAGCCAGTCGTGCTGGTCCAGGTACGTCGACACGGCCATCTGGCTGAACGACGGGGGGCACAGCGTCGCCGACTCCTGGGCCAGCACCAGCTTCTCGCGCACCGCGTGGGGGGCCAGGGCCCAGCCGACCCGGAAGCCTGGTGCGAAGGTCTTGGAGAACGACCCGAGGTAGATCACCCCCTCCGCCTCGTCGGCTCGCATCGCCCGCAGGGGCTCCCCCTCGAACCCGAGCAGGCCGTAGGGGTTGTCCTCGAGGATCAGCAGGTCCGCCGCTCGGCAGATGTCGAGCACCTCGCTGCGGCGCTGCGCGGACAAGGTGACCCCGGCCGGGTTGTGGTAGTTGGGGATCGTGTAGAGGAACTTGATCCGCCGGCCGGACGCCTGCACCGCGGCGACCGCCTGCCGCAGCGCGTCGGGGACCAGCCCGTGCTCGTCCATCTCGACGTGGACCACGTCGACCTCGTAGGCGCGGAACACCCCGAGGGCGCCGACGTAGGACGGGGCCTCGCACAGCACGACGTCACCCGGGTCGCAGAACACCCGCGTGACCAGGTCCACCGCCTGCTGCGAGCCCACGGTGACCACGACGTCGTCGGGGTGCCCGTCGATGCCCTCCAGCCGCATCACCTCGCAGATCTGGTCGCGCAGCCTGGGGTCGCCCTGGCCAGAGCCGTACTGCATCGCCACCGCGCCGCTGGTGACCACCAGGTCGCCGATGGCCGCGCCGACGACGTCCAGCGGCAGCCCGGAGATGTTCGGCATCCCGCCGGCCAGGCTGACCACCTCCGGCCGGCTGGCCACCGCGAACAGGGCCCGGATCTCCGAGGCGGTCATGCCCTTGGTGCGGGCGGCGTACCGGTCGACGTAGCTGTCCAGGCGGGTGCTGGCCGAGTGCGGTGCGAGACGGTGGTCGGACATGGAGGCGTCCTCGGCGACGATGGCGGGCGGTAGGGACCCTAGGATAGGTGGGTCATGGCCCGTCGCATCGTGCGCCTCACGAGAGACACCCTGGCCGAGCTGCCGGAGTCGGCGCGTGGCTGCCTGTTCTGGGAGCTGGACCCGGTGGCGCGCCGCCGCGCCGAGCAGGCCGGGGAGGCCGCGGCCGAGAAGGCGGCGTGGGTCTCCCGCGTGCTCCTGGAGTGGGGGTCGTGCGGGCGGGTGGTGCTGGTCGACGGCCGGGGCGCGGGGTTCGTCCTCTACGCGCCACCGGCCTACCTGCCCGGCTCGGCGTCGCTGCCCACCGCGCCGGTCGGCGAGGACGCGGTCCAGCTCGCGACCATGTACGTCGACCCGGCCCACCGCGGCGGCGGCTTCGGGCGCCTCCTCATGCAGGCGATGGCCGGGGACCTGCTCCGCCGCGGCGGCATCCGGGCGGTCGAGGCGTTCGGCCTGCAAGGCCGTCCGGCTCGCCACGGCGAGGGCTGCGTGCTGCCGGCCGACTTCCTGCTCCGGGTCGGGTTCACCACCCAGCGGGCGCACCCCCGCTACCCGCGGATGCGGCTGGAGCTGCGCTCCGCCCTCACCTGGCGCGAGGAGCTCGAGGTCGCGCTGGACCGGATCCTCGGCGTCGTGCGTCCCGTGCAGGTCCGCCCGTCCGCGCGCGACCCGCTCTGAGAGCGGCCGGTCAGCCGATGAACTCCGCGAGCTCCTTGAGGATGACCGACTTGGGCCGGGCCCCGACGATCTGCTTGACCACCTGGCCGCCGGAGTAGACGTTGAGCGTCGGGATCCCGGTGACCCGGTACGTCGCCGGGGTGACCGGGTTCTCGTCGACGTTCATCTTCACGAAGGTGACCTTGTCGCCGTGCTCGGCGCTGATCTCCTTCAGGATCGGGTCGACCTGCCGGCACGGCCCGCACCACTCCGCCCAGAAGTCCACCAGCACGGGCTTGTCGGAGGCGAGCACCTCGGTCTCGAAGTCGGCGTCGGTCACGGGCTTCATCTCGGCCACGTCGGCTGCTCCGTTCTGGTTTCCTGCTGCGGATGGTCCCGGCTGGTCAACCCGCCGGGGCGGCGGAACATTCCCGGCGGGTCAGGCCGGAACCACCTCGGCCTCGGCGAGGGTGTCGGCCACCGAGCCGGCCGAGGAGGCGGCATGGTCGGCCGCGGCCAGGAACCGCTCGGCGTCCAGCGCCGCCGCACAGCCGGTGCCGGCCGCGGTGACCGCCTGCCGGTAGTGGTGGTCGACCAGGTCACCGCAGGCGAACACCCCGGGCAGGCTGGTCCGGGTCGACGGCTGGTCCACCAGCACGTACCCGTTCGGGTCGAGGTCCACCTGCCCGTGCAGCAGCTCCGAGCGCGGGTCGTGGCCGATCGCGACGAACAGCCCGGTGACCGGCAGCTCCCGGGTCTCGCCGGTCACCGTGTCGGTGAGCGTGACCCCGGTGAGCCGGTCGTCGCCGTGGATCTGCGACACCGTGGCGTTCCAGACGAACTCGATCTTGGGATCGGCCTCGGCCCGCTCGGCCATGATCCGCGAGGCGCGAAGCCGGTCGCGCCGGTGCACCAGGTGGACCTTGTCGGCGAACCGGGTCAGGAACGTCGCCTCCTCGACCGCGGAGTCCCCGCCGCCCACGACGGCGATCTCCTGGCCGCGGAAGAAGAACCCGTCGCAGGTCGCGCACCAGGACACCCCGTGGCCGGAGAGCCGGTCCTCGTCGGGCAGCCCGAGCTTGCGGTAGCCCGAGCCCATCGCCAGGATCACCGTCCGGGCGCGGTGCTCGACGCCGGACCCGTCGGTCACCGTCTTGACGTCGCCGGCCAGCGAGACCGCCGTCGCGTCGTCGGGGACCAGCTCGGCCCCGAACCGCTCGGCCTGGGCGCGCATCTCCTCCATCAGCTGGGGCCCGAGGATGCCGTCGCGGAACCCGGGAAAGTTCTCCACCTCGGTGGTGTTCATCAGCGCGCCGCCCGCCGTGACCGACCCCTCGAGGACCAGCGGGGCGAGTCCGGCTCGGGCGGCATAGACCGCGGCGGTGTACCCCGCGGGCCCGGAGCCGATGATGATGACGTCGCGTACGTCGGGCATGCGCATCCTTCGTCTCGTGGTCGAGGGCTGGGGGGCCGCACCGGACGACGGCCGGCGGGCCACACTCGGTGGAACCGATCCTAGGCGCGCGGTGTTCCCCGCACCCGCAACGAGCACCCGCATCGAGCTCGGCGCCCCCGGGGTCAGCGAGCGCGCAGGACGGTCGCGTCCAGCGGCCGCGCGGCACCGCAGCCGTAGACGACCGCGACGCGCCGCCCCTTGCTGACCGGCCCGAGCACCATCGTGGCGGGGGCTCCGCGGAACCGCACCCGGAAGCCCTGCTCGCCGGGGCCGGTAGGCGGTGTCGCGCAGACGACGACGGGGGCCGCGTCGGGCGGGTTCGCCGCCGCGACGTCGCCGCTGCCGAGCGCCCAGGTGCGCAGCGCAGCGGGCGGCACCACCGCGACGACCGTCCCCGCCTCGGCGCGGAACGCCGCGGTCACGTCCGGCGCGGCGACGAGCCCGCCCTCGCGCGCCTGGTCGCTGGGCTTCTGCGCCGCCCCGCCCGCCCGGTCGGCGACGGCCCCGCCGGCGTCGGTCTGGGACTCCGCCTCGGCGCCGGTGGAGTCCGCGTCGCCGTCGGTGCCGCGGACGACCACGGTCATGGCGTATCCGGCCACGAGCACCGCGGCTGCGGCCGCCGCCAGGGCCGGCCAGCGCCGGCGTCGCCGCGCCCCGATGTCCGCGACGGAGGCGTGCTCCGGCGCTCCGGCCGGCGCGGGCTCGGGACCCTCCTCGTGGCGGGTGGCCACCAGCTCCGCCAGCGTCCGGTCCAGCCGCTCCCGCACGTCGGCAGGGGTGCGCACCGGTCCGCCGGCCTCGGCGAGCAGGCGCCGGACGTCCTGCTCGTCGTCCGGCCCGATCTCGGGATCGGTCATCGGTGGCCACCTCCTTCCTCGGTCCGCGGGTCGGCTGGGGGTGCCGGCGCCGTCGCTGCGGCGGGGCTCGACGATGGGACGCGCGAGTCGGCCAGGTCGTTCCCGCCCGCACCGGGACGATTCGGGCGGTACGCCGCGAGCTGCGGCAGCAGCCGGGCCCGGCCGCGGGAGCAGCGGCTCTTGACCGTGCCGACGGCGGTGCCGAGGATCTCGGCCGCCTCGGCCATGGAGAACCCCTCCATGTCGACCAGCACCAGGGCCGCCCGCTGCTCCACCGGCAGCCTGCGCAGGGCCGCGAGCACCGCGGCGCGCCGCTCACCGGACTCGACGGCCAGTGCCGGGTCGGCCGCCGCCTGCTTCGCGGCCGGCCCGGCCGGGGCCGTCGCGACGGTCCGGCCGTCGTCGTCCTCGGGCAGCGGGTCGGCAGCGCGCACGGCCCGGCGCCGGATCCGGTCCAGCGAGGCGTTCACCACGATCCGGTGCAGCCAGGTGGTCACCGCGGCGTCGCCGCGGTAGGAGCCGGCGCGGCGGAACGCCGCGATCATCGCCTCCTGCAGCGCGTCGGCGGCGTCCTCGGGGTTGCCCGTGGTGCGCAGCGCGACGGCCCACAGCCGGTCCCGGTGCCGGGTGAACAGCGCGCCGAAGGCGTCGTCGTCGCCGGCGAGGTGCCGGTCCAGGAGAGCCCGGTCGTCGGGCTCCTCCTGCGGCCGGCCGCTCACGACCGTACGACGATCTCGGCGACCCGGCCCTGGTAGCCGCCGTCGGCCGGGGGCAGCGAGGTGAGCCACACCACGAGGAACCGGGTGGTGACCGGGTCCGGCGGGGCCAGGTCCACGCGCGGCCCGGCCCCGGCCGCCGAGGCGACCTCGCGCAGGCCGCCCAGGTCGGTGGGGGGCCGGCTGGTGCCCTCGGGCGCCGCGAGCAGGCTCAGGTCGTAGGGCCGGCCGACCAGCGTGGCCCGGACCTGGGCCACGCCGACCTCGTCGCCGAGGTCCAGCAGGAGGCCGACGCCGTCCTTGAGGCCGCCCAGGTCGGGCCGGCCGCGGTAGGTCACCGTCGACCACGAGGTGGCCGGGTCGCCGTCGACGGCCAGCGGCGCCTCCGCGGGGTTCTCCTCGGGCGGGTCGGCCTCGGGGTCGAAGTCGCTGGCCGCGCGGACCGGGACCACCGTGGTCCGGTCGGCGCCCGGGCCGGAGGACGGCGAGTCCGACCCGTCGCCGGCGTCGCGGCCGAGCTGGAAGGCGACCACCACGGCGACGGCCAGCAGCAGCACGGCGGCGACCAGGACCGCGAGGCGCAGCCAGCTCCGCCCCGGACCGGCCCGGTCGGCGTCGGCTGGGGCCGGCTGCGCCGGAGCCGCATGCGGCCGGTCGTCCGGGCCCCAGTCGGGCGGCAGGGCGCCGACGCCCAGCCCGGTGAACGACGCGGCCTGGCGCGGAGCCGGCGGGGGCCGGGCCAGGTCGTCGCGGCGCTCGTCGCGGGGCGGGTCCGGCCGGTCCGCCCGCGGCCGGCTGTCGGCCCGCGGTGCCCAGCCCTCGTCGTCGGCGACCCCGACGCGGCAGTCGGCTCGGTGGACCCCGACGCCACCCAGGCCGGCG
>JBIOUF010000042.1:0-23983 GCA_044866695.1 Nocardioidaceae bacterium
CTCGGGGTTGGCGACCATGCGGCTGACCACCACCGAGCTCACCGCGCTGAGCGCGACCGCCTCGGTGGAGGAGGAGGTGTACGGCTCGGGCAGCAGGTCGTCGGGGGCGTGCTCGTCGGTGTGCCCGAGGATCAGCCGGCTCGGCGTGAGGACCAGGACGGTGACGTGCCGGCGCACCTCGTCGCGCTCGTCGATGGTCGGCTCGTGGTGGACCAGGAACGCCTCGACGTTCTCCCCGGCCACGGCCGCGAAGACCGCCTCGGCCACGACGTCTGGGTAGTAGCCGGACGCGTCGATGGTCTCGCGCAGGTCCCGGGACCGGTCGGAGGCGTCACTCATGACGCTGCCTCACCTCGAGCTCGGTGTGGGTCGAGCCGACGGTGGTCTCCGCTCGATGAGGGTGCCTGTCGGTCATGCCGGTCAGTGTGTCATGTGGGTGACCGGCGCCGGTTCCGAGCGGGCGACCGGTGGAAGGGCACGTCATCCGGGCATGGTGTCGCCGGCCTGCACGCTCAGCCGCCGGGCGAACCAGTCCGACCGGGCGTTCGCGGTGGGCGCGACCCGGCCGGTGGCGGTCAGCACGCTGACCCCCTCGGTCCCGGCGATGACCAGCGGCAGCTCCAGCTCGCGGAGCTGGGGCAGGTCGTCCTTCATCGCCGCGACCCGGAGCAGCAGGTCCTCGATCGCTCCGGTGTCGACCGCGCGGCCGCCCCGGTAGCCGAACAGCAGCGGCGCCGCCTTGATCTCGCGGACCATGGCGGTGACGTCGCCGGCGTGCATGGGAGGGATCCGGTAGGACCGGTCGCCGAGCAGCTCGGTGGCCAGGCCGGAGAGACCGAAGGAGACGACGGGCCCGAACAGCGGGTCCTCCTTGCCGCTGACCACCACCGCGACGCCGGGGCCGGCCGACCGCTGCACGATGAAGTCGGCCGACCCGGGCGAGTCCAGCTCGGCCTGCACGTCGCGCCAGGCCTCGCGCATCTCGTCGGCGTCGTCGATGTCGCGGCGCACGTGGGCGAGGTCGGGGCGGTGCCGCAGCCGCTCGGCGGTCGCCTTGAGCACCACGTCCCAGCCGAGCTCCTCGCCCGCGGAGACGGCCTCGTCCTCGGTGCGGACCAGGAGCCGGGGCCACAGCTCGATCCCGTACGCCGCCAGCACCTCGGTGAGCTCGTCGTGGTCGAGCGCGCGGCCCTGCGGCGCGGACATGAGCGCCCGGGTGAGGCAGCGGCGGGCCCGCTCGTCGTCGGCCCGGGTGACCTGGGCGCGCTGGGTCTCGGGGGCGGCCAGCCACTCGGCGTACTCCACGACCCTGGCCAGCGCCCGGACGGCGTCCTCGGGAGACTGGTAGGACGGCACGGACCCCCACCCGGCGGTGCTGCCCGCCGCGTCGGGCACGCGGAGCAGCTCGGGGATGCCGGCGGTGGCCAGGAAGGTCGACACCAGCGGCTTGTCGGACTGCTCCCCCACCACGGCCAGCACGTTGGCCACCTCGGCGCCGGTGGTGTTCAGCGGCGGGATGAAGACCGCGAGCACGGCGTCGACCTCGTCGTCGTCGATGGCGCGGTCCAGCGCGTCCTCGAAGTCGTCGGCGGTGGCGTCCGCGCCCAGCGCCACCGGCGGGCGTACGGCGAGGCCCAGCTCCGCGGCCGCGTCGGCGGCGAGCAGGCCGAGCGCGTCGGAGTTCCCCACCACGGCGACCCGCCGGCCCCGCGGCAGCGGCTGGTGGGCAACCAGCTGCGCCACGTCGAACATCTCGTCGAGGCTGTCCACCTGGATCACCCCGGCCTGCCGGAACATCGCGTCCACGGCAGCCCGGCCCGCCTCGGAGGAGCGCACCGCGTGGCCCATCGGGACCCCTTGGGTGGTGCGGCCGGACTTGACCGCGACGACCGGCTTGCGCCGGGAGACCCGGCGGGCGATCCGGCTGAACTTCCGGGGGTTGCCGATCGACTCCAGGTACAGCAGCACCACGTCGGTGGCGTCGTCCTCCTCCCAGTACTGCAGCAGGTCGTTGCCCGAGACGTCGGCGCGGTTGCCCGCCGACACGAACGACGACAGGCCCAGGCCGCGGCGGGAGACGTTCTCCAGGATCGCCACGCCGAGCGCGCCGGACTGGCAGAAGAACCCGGCCCGGCCGCGGGGCGGCATGACCGGCGCGAGGGACGCGTTGAGCGAGACGTCGCCGGCGGTGTTGATGATGCCCAGGCAGTTCGGCCCCACCAGCCGCAGCCCGTAGCTGCGGGCCAGAGAGACCAGCCGGCGCTGGCGCAGCCGGCCCTCCTCACCGGTCTCGGCGAACCCCGAGGACACCACAACCAGCCCGTGCACGCCCTTGTTGGCGCAGTCCAGGACCACGTCGGCGACGGCGTCGGCGGGCACGACCACGACGGCCACGTCCACGGGGTCGGGGATGTCGGTCACCGACGGGTAGGCCGGCATCCCGGCGACCGCCTCGGCGGCGTTGTTCACGACGTACACCTTGCCTTGGTAGTCCCCGAGGACCAGGTTGCGGACGATGGCTCGGCCGACGGTGTCCTGGCGACGCGACGCGCCGACGACCGCCACGCTGCGCGCGCTGAAGAACCGCTGGATCGAGGCCGCCTCCGACCGGTGCTCGCGGGCCTGCATCACGTCGATGGAGGTGTCGGTCGCGTCGATCGGGAACTCCAGCTCGACGACGCCCTCGGCGAACTCGCTGCGCACCTGGTAGCCGGCGTCGCGGAACACCCCGATCATCCGGCCGTTCTCGGGGAGCACCTCGGCGACGAACCGCTCGACGCCGCGCTCCCGGCCGGCCTGGGCGAGGTGCTCCAGCAGCAGCTGGCCGGCGCCGCGGCCCTGCTGGGCGTCCTGGACCAGGAAGGCCACCTCCGCCTCGCCGGGCCGCTCGGGGATCCGGTCGAACCGCGCCACCGCGATGATCCGGTCGGCCACCGTGAGCACCAGCGCGACCCGGTCCTGGTGGTCGACGTGGGTGAACCGCCTGACGTCGGCGGGTGAGAGCTTCGGCATGGGGGCGAAGAAGCGGAAGTACTTCGACCGGTCGGAGACCGTGTCGTAGAACTCGACCAGCCGCTGCTCGTCGTCGCCGGTGATCGGCCGCAGGTGCGCGACGCCGCCGTCGCGCAGCAGCACGTCGGCCTCCCACTGCTTGGGGTAGGCCTGGGTCCGGTCGGGGGCCGTCGTCTGCTCGCCCGTGCTCACACGGGCAATGTAGCCGCCGACGCCGGTCATGCGGCGTGCCCCGGCCCGCCCGCTCCCCGAGGTGGGGAGAATCGGCGGCATGGCACGCCGCAGGACCACCACGCCCGCCCCCGGTGACCTCGAGGAGCACATCGTCGACATCGACGTCGCAGACGAGATGCGCGCGAGCTTCCTCGAATACGCCTACTCGGTCATCTACAGCCGGGCGCTGCCCGACGCCCGGGACGGGCTGAAGCCGGTGCAGCGCCGGATCCTGTACACGATGGCCGACATGAACCTGCGGCCCGACCGTGGCCACGTCAAGTCCGCGCGGGTCGTCGGCGAGGTGATGGGCCGGCTGCACCCGCACGGGGACGGCGCCATCTACGACGCCCTGGTGCGGATGGCCCAGCCCTGGTCCATGCGGCTGCCCCTGGTCGACGGACACGGCAACTTCGGCTCCCCCGACGCCGGACCGGCGGCGATGCGCTACACCGAGTGCCGGATGGCCGATGCGGCGCTGGCGATGACCGCGTCCCTGGACCAGGACACCGTCGACTTCCGGCCCAACTACGACAGCCGCGAGCAGGAGCCCACGGTGCTGCCGGCCGCGATCCCGAACCTGCTGGTCAACGGCGCGTCGGGGATCGCCGTGGGGATGGCCACCAACCTGGCCCCGCACAACCTGGTGGAGGTGGTGCAGGCGCTGCGGCACCTGGTCACCCACCCCGACGCGGACCTGGACGCGCTGATGCGGTTCGTACCGGGCCCCGACCTGCCCACCGGCGGCAAGATCGTCGGGCTCGACGGGATCCGGGAGGCCTACGAGACCGGGCGCGGCACGTTCCGGATGCGCGCAACCGCCCGGGTCGAGGCGGTGACCCCGCGCCGCAAGGGCATCGTGGTCACCGAGCTGCCGTACGGCGTGGGCCCGGAGAAGGTCATCGAGCGGATCAAGGTGCTGGTCCAGGGCAAGAGGATCCAGGGCATCGCCGACGTCAAGGACCTCACCGACCTGGAGAAGGGGCTGCGGCTGGTCATCGAGGTCCGGGGCGGGTTCCATCCCGAGGCGATCCTCGAGCAGCTCTACCGGCTCACCCCGATGGAGGACTCCTTCGGCATCAACGCGGTCGCGCTCGTCGACGGGCAGCCCAGGACGCTGGGCCTCAAGCACCTCCTCGAGGTGTTCCTGCAGCACCGCTTCGAGGTGGTCCGCCGGCGGTCGACGTACCTGCGCGACCAGGCCGCCGAGCGGCTGCACCTCGTCGAGGGGCTGCTGGTGGCGATTCTGGACATCGACGAGGTGATCCAGCTGGTGCGGGGCAGCGACAGCGCCGCCGAGGCGCGCGAGCGGCTCATGGCCGTCTTCGACCTGTCCGAGCCGCAGGCGACCCACATCCTGGACATGCAGCTGCGCCGGCTGACCCGGTTCTCCCGGCTGGAGCTGGAGAAGCAGCGGGCCGAGCTGGAGCAGACCATCGCCGGGCTGGACGCGATCCTCGCCGACGACGCCGAGCTCCGCCGCGTGGTGGCCGACGAGCTCGCCGGCGTCGCCAAGGCCCACGGCACGCCCCGACGCACGGTGCTGCTGGAGTCCGCGGGTCAGCCGGCCACCCGGACGGTGCCGCTGGAGGTCGCCGACGACCCGTGCTTCGTCTACCTCTCCTCGGCCGGGCTGCTGGCCCGCACCGCGGACACCGACCCGCCCGGCGACGGCGGCGGACGGGTCAAGCACGACGTGGTCGTGTCCGCGGTCCGGGCCACGGCCAGGGGCCAGGTCGGCGCGCTCACCACCACCGGCCGGCTGCTCCGGCTCGACGTCTTGGACCTGCCGACCCTGCCGGGCACGGCGGCGGCCCCGCACCTGCAGGGCGGCGCGCCGGTGAGCGAGTTCCTCACCCTCGACCCCGACGAGCGCGTGCTGGCCCTGTGCACGCTCGAGGCTGATGGGCCGGGGCTGGCGCTCGGCACGCGGCTGGGGGTGGTCAAGCGGGTGCATCCGGAGGTGCTGGCCCGGGACTCCTGGGAGGTCATCCGGCTCGGCGACGAGGACCGCGTGGTCGGCGCGGTCGAGCTGCGCACGGGCGAGGAGCAGCTGTGCTTCGTGACCTCCGACGCGCAGCTGCTGCACTTCGGCGCCGGCTCCGTGCGGCCCCAGGGCCGCTCCGGGGGCGGCATGTCGGGGGTCCGGCTGGCCCCCGGCCGGCAGGTGGTGTTCTTCGGGGCCCTGGACGCGGGCGGGGCGGCGGTCGTCACCGCGGCGGGATCGGCGTCGGCGCTGCCGGGCACGGAGGCCGGCTCGGTCAAGGTCACCGACTTCGGCGAGTACCCGGCCAAGGGACGTGGCACGGGCGGGGTCCGCTGCCACCGGTTCCTGAAGGGGGAGGACACCTTGGTGTTCGCCTGGGCGGGCCCGGCGCCGGCCCGGGCCGCGGCGGCCTCGGGAGCGCCGGTGGACCTGCCCGAGCCGGACCGGCGCCGGGACGGCTCCGGGACACCGGGCAGCCAGCCCATCGCCGCGGCGGCCGGACCGGTGTCTGCCAGGCTGGGGGCATGACGCGCTCCCGCCCGCGGCCGGTCCTCACCGCCCTGCTGGCCGCGGCGCTGCTCGCGCTCTGCGGCTGCTCGGGCTCCTCCGACGACGGCGAGGACCCCGGCGACGTGCTGGCCTCGGCCAAGAAGCAGCTCGACGAGACCTCCGGCGTGCGGATCCGGCTGGCCACCGAGGAGCTCCCCGACGGCGTGGACGGCGTGCTCGACGCCGACGGGGTCGGCACGCACGACCCGGCCTTCGACGGCGACATCAAGCTGCTGTTCAACGACGTCACGGTCGACGTTCCCGTGGTCGCCGTCGACGGCAAGGTCTGGGCCAAGATCCCCTTCACCACCGGCTTCTCCGACATCGACCCGTCGGAGTACGGCGCACCCGACCCCGCCGACCTGATGGACCCCGACGGCGGTGTGTCCACGTGGCTCACCGAGGCCACCGACGTCGAGAAGGGCGACCGGGTGCGCGACGGCGACGTCGTGCTGACCGAGTACTCCGGGACCCTGCCCGGCGAGACCGTCGCCGCGGTCATCCCGTCGGCCGACGAGGCGGCGTCGTTCCCGGTCACCTTCCACGTCGACGACGACGACCGGCTGGTCTCCGCGGACCTGTCCGGCCCGTTCTACGGCGACGCGGGCGAGGTGGACTACACCCTCGGGCTGTCCGACTACGGCATCGAGCCGGACATCACCGCCCCGTGACGACCCCGTGACGGCACCGTGACGACACCCGTGAGCGCGCCGTGACCGCGCCCGGGGCGCGGGAAGCCGGCGACGACCGGGCCGGCCGGGTGCTGCTCGGCCTGGCGGCGGTCGCGGTGATGTTCGCCGCCGCCGACACCTACGTGGTCGTCCTCGCGCTGCCGGACATGATGGGCGCGGCCGGGCTGTCCGCCGAGCAGCTCCAGCGGGCCGCTCCCATCGTCTCGGGGTTCCTGCTCGGCTACGTCGCGGTGCTCCCGCTGATCGGCCGCATCGCCGACGTGCGCGGCCGTCCCCCGGTGCTGGTCGGCTGCCTGACCGTGTTCGCCCTCGGCTCGCTGGTCACAGCGGCGGCCTACGACCTGCCGTCGATGGTGGTCGGCCGGGTCCTGCAGGGCGTGGGGGGCGGCGGTCTGGTGCCCACGACCCTGGCCCTGGTCGCCGACCTGTTCCCGCCACACCGCCGCGGCGTCCCGCTCGGCGTGGTCGGCGCGGTCCAGGAGCTGGGCAACGTCCTCGGCCCTCTGTACGGCGCGGTGGTGCTCGCCCTGGGCACCTGGCGGGACATCTTCTGGGTCAACCTGACGGCGGGGCTCGTCCTGGCGGCCGTGATCCGGCGTCGTACCGCACCCGACGGGTCCCCACGCGGCGGCCTGCCGGACCCGGCCGGGCTGGCCCTGCTCGCCGGCACCATCGCCTGCGTGCTGCTGGTGATGCTGCAGCCCGCCTGGCTGGCCTCCCGGGTGACCCTGGGCCTGGTGCTCCTGCCGGTCGCCGGCGAGTCCCGCTGGCTCGCCCCGGCCGGCCTCGCCGCCGGGGTGCTGGCAGTGCTCTTCGTGGTCCGCTGCCTCACCGCGTCGGACCCGCTGCTGCGGATGGGCGACTGGCGCCGGACGCTGGCCCGGGTCGACGTCCTCGGCGCTCTGCTCCTCGCCACCGCCCTTGCGGGGGTCATCTTGGCGTTCGCGACGGCGGACCCCCAGGTGCAGGTGTTCTCCCCGGCCGGCCCGTGGCTGCTGTTGCTGAGCGCGCTCGCCGCCGGGGGCTTCTGGCTGCGGAACCGGTCGGTGGGCAACCCGCTCGTCCCCAGCGGGGCCCTGACCGCCACCCCGGCCTGGGGCGCCCTGGTGGTCAGCTTCTTCGTGGGGGCGGCGCTGATCGCGGCGCTGGTCGACATCCCGATCTTCGCGAGGGTCACCGTCTACGACGACTCCCAGCTCCTGGCCGCCCTGGTCCTGGTCCGGTTCCTGCTCGGACTTCCGGCCGGCGCGCTGCTCGGCGGCTGGCTGACCCACCGGCTGCCGGCGGGCCTGGTCACGGCCGCCGGCATGGCGGCCGCCGGCGCGGGCTTCGCCTGGATGTCCCGGTGGGGCCTGGACAGCCTGCACGGGCCGCTGGCCAACGTTCCGCTCGTGCTCGCCGGCGTCGGGGTCGGGCTGGCCATGGCCCCCGTCAACGCCTCCCTGCTCTCGGCCACCCACGACACGGCGCACGGCGTGGCCAGCGCCCTGCTGGTCGTCGCGCGCACCGTCGGCAAGCTGGTCGGCATCAGCGTGCTCACCACGGCCGGGCTGCGCCGCTACTACACCGAGCAGGCCGACCTGCCGTCGCCGCGGGACGTCTGCCCCGGCGGCGCCAGCCGCTGTCCGGAGTTCAGCCTGATCCTGCGCGAGGCCAGCCTCACCCAGCTGCAGACCATCTTCCTCGGGGCGGCGTTCTGCTGCCTGGTCGCCGGCCTGGTGGCCCTGGTCGTGTTCCGCACCGCCGACACCCGCGACATCCGGGCCTCCCCGCTCGAGGCGGGGCTCTAGGCGGGGCAGGACTAGACCTCCGGCCGGGGTACGTGAAGGTTGCACCGGTTCATCTGCGCGGCCGGGCGGTGCTCCCCTAGCGTCGGGCCCGTGCGCCCACGGAACCTGTTCTCGCTGCTGGTCTCGGCCCTCGCCCTGTGTCTGACGTTGGGCCTGGCGATCGGCGTGGCACCGGCCGCGACGGCGGGCCCGGTGCCGGCGCACCGCGGCTCGGGCGACGGCGGCACCGGGGACCCGGTCCTCCCCCCCGGCGAGCCCGTCGTGCTGCGGCAGCGGGTGCCGGTCAACATCGTGCTGGTCGGCTACGACGCCCGCCGGGTCGGCTACGGCCTGCGAAGCCAGCTCGCCGGCAGCGGCCAGCCGGTGGTGCGGGTCCCGCGCTACTACGGCCTGGAGGGCCGCGACCTCGGGCTGCGCTTCGACTACGACTACCGCGTCGTCGACGCCCCCCGCGACTTCGAGGACGGCTTCTTCTCCTACCTGGCGAGCACCGGCACCGAGAGCGCCCCGACGTCGGTGCAGCAGGCCTACAACGCCCAGCTGACCAACGTCCGGGACGTCACCGGCCCGATCCTCAACATCGACGCGCCGGCCACCGAGCGCTACCTGGAGCAGGCCGCGCAGAGCGGGCTCGGGCTGGACCCGAGCCGCGGCTACACCGTCTTCCTGGTCAACTGGTGGGGCCGCTCGGACTTCCGGTTCCACGTCTACCGCACCACCGCCGTCGACCCGGACACCGGCGTCGACTTCGGACAGAAGACGTCCCGCGCGCAGATCGCCTGGGGCGGGGACTCCGGCCGGTCCTGGTTCTACGACCTCTCCGCCGGGCCGCACGCCTGGACCAACAACTGGCTGGTCGACCCGGGCCCGGACGGCCAGCCCAACCCGAACTACCGGATGCCGCCGGCGTGGGAGTACGTCAAGGGCGGCAACCGCGCCCCGGGGGCCCTCGGCGCGGACCTCGGCCGGGTGGTGCGCTACGTCGCGGTGAACCTGCTGTTCACCTCCTCGGCGTACTACGACCCGCTGGCCAGCGCCCCGCGCCCGGGCGGGGCCAAGGACGTTCGGGTGGCGATGCTCGAGGGCAACCCCGCCCAGGACGGCAGCTCCCTGATCGACACCCAGGCCGCGCTGCGCGAGTGGCAGGCGCTCGAGCCGTACCACCGGTGGCGGGTCGGCCTGGACGAGCACGACCCCATGCCGGCCGACGCGGCGCAGGCGCTCGCGCTGTGGACCCGTCGTTCGACCGAGGCCGACTGCTGGCAGCAGTACGGCACCCGTGAGGCGCAGCTGTTCTGCTGGGCGGACGCCAACCGGGACGCCTACCTCCCCTCCTCCGAGCTCGACCACATCATCGGCGTGTTCTCGTTCAGCACGACCGACGCGGACATGGGCGCGCGCCTGGGCGCGCTCGGCCTGGCCGACGACAACTGGGTCGACGGGACCCCGAGCTACGTCTTCACCTTCGGCTACCCCGCGAACCGGACCACCGGGTACGGGTTCACCACCACCAGCACCCACGAGGTCGGCCACCACCTCGGCCTCTCGCATCCGCACGACGGGTTCGACCCCGCGACCGGAACCGACTACCAGCCCACGGGCGACCTCTACTTCGCCAACGTCGGTGACGAGTCCGCGACCGTGATGTCCTACAACGCGCTGTCGAGCTCCTTCAGCGTCTTCGACTCCGACAACATGAGCCGCTGGCAGCTGGCCGGGTACCTCGGCTGGACGGCCGCGCTGCTGGGCGACCTGCAGGACGTGGACCTCACCGAGGCGGAGGCGCAGCAGCTCAGTGCCGCCGACGAGCTCGCCGGCCGCGCCGTACGCGCGTTCCGGTGGTGGCGCTTCGTCCGTGGGGCGGCGAGCGCCCGGGCCGCCTGGGAACTGGTCCAGACCGTCGCGACCGCCCACGGCATCGAGCACGACCCCGCGCCGCCGGCCCGCGCCCTCCGCATGCGCGGCGCCGCAGGCAAGGCCGTCGTGGCCGACCCCTACCCGAACCGGTTCCCCGAGGACTAGCCCGCTAGCCTCGGGCGGCATGGGTGACTTCGACGACCTGCTGGAGGCCAACCGGCGCTACGCCGAGACCTTCGCCCTCGCCGGGTTCGACGGTGTCGCGCGCGCCGGCGTCGCGATCGTGACCTGCATGGACTCGCGGATCGACCCGCTGGGCATGGTGGGGCTGTCCCCCGGCGACGCCAAGATCTTCCGCAACCCGGGCGGCCGGGTCACCCCGCAGGCGCTGGAGGCGCTGGTCCTCGCGACGCACCTGCTGAACGTGAACCGGGTCCTGGTCATCCCGCACACCCGCTGTGCCATGGCCTCGCACACCGAGGCCGAGCTGCACGAGGCGGTCACCGCGTCCACCGGGCAGGACTCGACCTGGCAGGAGTTCTCCGTCATCACCGACCAGACCGCGGCCCTGCGCGAGGACCTCCATCGGGTGCGGTCCCATCCGCTGGTCCCCGACACCGTCAAGGTCGGCGGCTTCCTCTACGACGTCGACACCGGCCTGCTGGAGCCGCTGGCGGAGTGACCCGCACCCAGCCCCCAGCCCCCCCCGGGTGGTTGAGGAGCGAGCTTGCGAGCGTCTCGAAACCAGCGGCGCCCGGGCTGAGACTGCGCCACGGTCCCGCTGGTTTCGAGACGCCTCCGCTAGCGCTCCGGCTCCTCAACCAGCGGGGCTTCGGTGGTTGAGGAGCGAGCTTGCGAGCGTCTCGAAACCACCGGTGGTGCGGCTCACGCGTCGATCAGGTCCGCGTCCACCTCGTAGGCGCCCTGGACGATGAACTCCCGTCGCGGCGCCACCTCCGAGCCCATCAGCAGCTCGAAGACCCGCGTCGCCGCCTCTGCGTCGTCCGCGGTGATCCGGCGCAGGGTCCGCCGGCGCGGGTCCATGGTGGTCTCCGCCAGCTGCCCGGCGTCCATCTCCCCGAGGCCCTTGTAGCGCTGCACCGGCTCCTTCCAGCGCAGCCCGCGCTTGGAGAGCTCGGCGAGCCGGCGCTGCAGCTCGGGGTCGGAGTAGGTGTAGACGTACCTGTCCATGCCCTTCCTGGGGTTGGTCAGCTCGATGCGGTGCAGCGGCGGCACCGCGGAGAAGACCCGGCCCCGGGTGACCAGCTCGGGCATGTAGGTGAAGAACAAGGTGGCCAGCAGGCAGCGGATGTGTGCCCCGTCGGAGTCGGCGTCGGCCATGAAGACGATGCGTCCGTAGCGGACCTGGTCGATGTCGAAGCTGCGCCCCGACCCCGCTCCGACCACCTGGAGGATGGCTGCGCACTCGGCGTTCTTGAGCATGTCGCTCATCGACGCCTTCTGGACGTTGAGGATCTTGCCGCGGATCGGCAGCAGCGCCTGGAACTCCGAGTTGCGGGCCAGCTTCGCCGTACCCAGCGCCGAGTCGCCTTCGACGATGAACAGCTCCGTGCGGTCGGTGTCGGAGGACCGGCAGTCGGCCAGCTTGGCGGGCAGCGCCGAGGACTCCAGCGCGTTCTTGCGGCGCTGGGTCTCCCGGTGGGTGCGGGCGGCGATCCGGGCCCGTGACGCGTTGGCCACCTTCTCCAGGACCACCTTGGCCTGGGCCTTCTCGGTGCGCCGGGTGGAGGTGAGGAAGGCGGTCAGCTCGCGGGCGACCACCTTGCGGACGATGGTCCGCACCGCCGGGGTGCCCAGCACCTCCTTGGTCTGGCCCTCGAACTGCGGCTCCGCCAGCCGCACCGTCACCACCGCGGTGAGCCCCTCCAGGACGTCCTCCTTCAGCACGTCCGGCTCGGCCACCTTGAGCGTCTTGGTGGCCTTCAGGACGTCGTTGAACGTGCGGGTGGCGGCCTGCTCGAAGCCGGCGACGTGGGTGCCGCCCTTGGGCGTCGCGATGACGTTGACGTAGGAGCGCAGCTCGGTGTCGTAGCCGGTGCCCCACCGCAGCGCCACGTCGACGGTCAGCTCGCGGTCGACGTCGGCGGGGGTCATGTGGCCCTTCTCGTCGAGCACGGGCACCGTCTCGGTGAACGAGTCGCGACCGGTGAGCCGCACGACGCCGGTCACCGGCGGGTCCGGGGCCAGGAACTGGCAGTACTCGGTGATGCCGCCGTCGTGCTTGAACCGCTCCTCGACCGGCTCGTCGCCGCGCAGGTCGCGGATCACCAGCTCCAGGCCGGGCACGATGAAGGAGGTCTGCCGGGCCCGGGTGACCAGCTCGTCGAACCCGAACCGGGCGTCCCGGGTGAAGACCTGCCGGTCCGGCCAGAACCGCACCCGCGTGCCCGTGCGGCCCTTGGTCACCCGGCCGCCGCGGTGCAGTCCTGACTGTACGGCGAAGCCCGCGCCCGGGCCGGGCCCGTCGAAGACGCCGGGCTCGCCGCGCCGGAACGACATCCGCTGCGTGGCCGGCGGCCGGTCCACCTCGACGTCCAGCCGCGCCGAGAGCGCGTTGACGACCGAGGAGCCGACGCCGTGCAGTCCCCCGGTGGCGACGTACGAGCCGCCGCCGAACTTGCCCCCCGCATGCAGCTTGGTGAAGACCACCTCGACCCCGGACAGGCCGGTCTTGGGCTCCTTGTCCACCGGGATGCCCCGGCCGTCGTCGACCACCTCGGCCGACCCGTCGGGGTGCAGGGTCACCGTGATCGTGGTGCACACCCCGGCCAGCGCCTCGTCGACGGAGTTGTCGATGATCTCCCACAGGCAGTGCATGAGCCCGCGCGTGTCGGTGGAGCCGATGTACATGCCCGGGCGCTTGCGCACCGCCTCGAGGCCCTCGAGGACCAGCAGGTGGTGGGCGTTGTAGGAGCTGTCGATGGCGGTGCCTCCGGACGAGCGCGCGGGCACGGGACTCCTGTCGCGGACACTGGTGGGCATGGTGGCGGGTCGGTCCTGACCTTGGGGTCATCCAACCAGAGCCGCCCTGGGCGGGGCGGCTGCCACGCCATGGTGGAGCCGGGCGGCCGGGCGACACGCAGGGTCACGATGCTGTATCAACCCACCCGCCTCCCGACTCTTCGTGCCACAGTCGGGGTAGCAGGCGATCCAGACCAAGCATGGCGGCGGCACGGCACGCTTGTGAGAGGACTCACGCGTCTCTCACCAGGAGAGACCTGACTGGCAGGAAACACTGGACGTGATCTGATTGTTGACCAGGTGAGACGTCCGGGGCGGGAACCATCCGAGCACCCCCGGTCGTCGAACAGGCAACAGGAAGGAAGGCACCCGTGACCACAGTCGTAGCCCCTCGTGTCCTCAACGCCAGTGACCGCTGCGACCGGTGCGGTGCCCAGGCCTACCTTCGCGTCGAGCTGCCCGGTGGCGGTGAGCTGCACTTCTGCGCCCACCACGCCCGCGAGCACGGCGAGAAGCTGCGCTCCGTCGCGGTGACGGTCCACGACGAGACCCACAGGCTGCACGGCGTGCCGTCGAAGGCCTCGGACGACGAGCGCTGACGCCCCACCCGACCGACCTCCCTCAGGCCCCGGCTCGTCCGGGGCCTGAGGCGTCCTGCGGGCAGTGCGCCGGCCCGGCTCGGGCGCGTGATGGGATGACGCGGTGGACCCCGTCGACCTGCTCGCCGGCCTGGCCGTCGTGGTCGGGCTGGTCGGCATCGTGGTGCCCGTCCTGCCCGGGACCCTGCTGGTGCTCGCCGCCGTACTGGTCTGGGCGCTGGTCACGGGCACCGGCGAGGGGTGGGCGTACGCGCTGGCCGCGACCGGCGTGCTCGTCGTGGGGAACGTGGTCAAGTACGTCGTCCCCGGCCGACGGCTGCGGGCCAGCGGCGTGCCGACCCGCGCCGTCGTCGCCGGCGGCCTGCTCGGCATCGTGGGCTTCTTCGTCGTCCCCGTGGTCGGCCTGTTCCTCGGCTTCGTGCTCGGCGTCTACCTGGTGGAGCTGAGCCGGGTCGGCGTCCGCGACGCCACCCCCACGACGATCGCCGCGCTGAAGGCGGTGGGGCTCTCGATCCTGGTCGAGCTCGCGGCGGCGCTCCTGGCCACGTCGGTGTGGGCCGCCGGGGTGGTGGCCACCTGATGGCGGTCCTCCTGGCGCTGCTGTCCGCGGTCGGCTACGGGCTGTCGGACTTCGCCGGCGGGCTGGTCTCCCGCCGCGCGTCGGTCTGGTCCGTGGCGCTGCTGGCCCAGCTCTCGTCCGCGCTGAGCACCGTGCTGCTGGCCCTGCTCGGCGGCGGCTCGCCCACGCGCGCCGACTTCGCCTGGGCGGCGGTCGCCGGCGTCGCGACCGGTGTCGGCACCGGGTTCCTCTACCGCGGCCTGGCCGCGGGGCGGATGGGCGTGGTGGCCCCCGTCTCGGCGGTCGGGGCCGCGGTGGTGCCCGTCGTCGTGGGCGTCGCCGTCGGAGAGCGCCCCGGGCTGCTGGTGTGGCTCGGCATCCTCGCCGCCCTGCCCGGCATCTGGCTGGTCTCCAGCACCCCCGTCGACCCGCTGCACCACTCCGACCAGGACACCGAGGCGGCCGCGACGGCGCGCCGCACGGACTCCGGGCTGCTCGACGGCGTCCTCGCCGGGGTCGGGTTCGGTGTCCTCTTCGCGAGCCTCGGGCAGGTGCCCGAGGAGGCCGGCATGTGGCCGCTCGCGCTCGCGCAGTCCCTCTCGGTGCCCGCCGTGGCACTGCTCGCGGTCGCCCTCGGTGCCGGCTGGCTGCCCCGGGAGCCGCACGCCGCGTGGGGGCTGGTGTGCGGCCCGCTCGGCGCGGCGGCCGCCGCGCTGTTCCTGCTGGCCACCCAGACCGGGCTGCTCACCGTCGCCGCGGTCATCACCTCGCTCTACCCCGCGGTGACCGTCCTGCTGGCCGCCACCTTGCTCCGCGAGCCCATCCACCGGGCCCAGGCCGCGGGCCTGGCCGTCTGCGCCGGAGCGGTCGCCCTCGTCGCCGGGGGCTGAGCCCGCGCCACAGCCGACGGCTCGACCAACATTGACGGCTCGACCCGCAACAACTGACGGCTCGGCCCGCAACAACTGACGGCTCGGCCCGCAACAACTGACGGCTCAACCCCATGACGGTGAGCCGTCAATGTTGGTCGGCCGAGCCGTCAATGTTGGTGGGTCCAGGCCAGCGCAAGCGCGGCGACGCAGGAGGAAGGGGTGGAGGACGCCGCCGCGGCGACGCACCCATGCACCGAGGGGGACGACGGGCCTGCGGCGGTCAGTCCAGGTAGTCCCGGAGCACCTGGGAGCGGCTGGGGTGGCGGAGCTTGGACATGGTCTTGGACTCGATCTGGCGGATCCGCTCGCGGGTCACGCCGTACACCTTGCCGATCTCGTCCAGGGTCTTGGGCTGCCCGTCGGTGAGCCCGAAACGCATGCTCACCACGCCGGCCTCGCGCTCGGAGAGAGTGTCCAGCACCGCGTGCAGCTGCTCCTGCAGCAGTGTGAACGAGACCGCGTCCGCGGGGACGATCGCCTCGGAGTCCTCGATCAGGTCGCCGAACTCGCTGTCGCCGTCCTCACCGAGCGGGGTGTGCAGGGAGATCGGCTCACGGCCGTACTTCTGGACCTCGATGACCTTCTCCGGGGTCATGTCGAGCTCCTTGGCGAGCTCTTCGGGGGTCGGCTCGCGCCCGAGGTCCTGCAGCATCTGGCGCTGCACCCGGGCCAGCTTGTTGATCACCTCGACCATGTGCACCGGGATCCGGATGGTCCGGGCCTGGTCGGCCATGGCGCGGGTGATCGCCTGCCGGATCCACCAGGTGGCGTAGGTCGAGAACTTGTAGCCCTTGGTGTAGTCGAACTTCTCCACGGCGCGGATCAGGCCGAGGTTGCCCTCCTGGATCAGGTCCAAGAACAGCATGCCGCGGCCGGTGTAGCGCTTGGCCAGGGAGACGACGAGCCGCAGGTTGGCCTCGAGCAGGTGGTTCTTGGCGCGCCGGCCGTCCTCGGCGATCCACTCCAGCTCCTCGAGCACCTTGGTCTGGAGCTTGCCGCCCTGGGCGAGCTTCTCCTCCGAGAACAGCCCGGCCTCGATGCGCTTGGCGAGCTCGACCTCCATCTCGGCGTTGAGCAGCGGGACCTTGCCGATCTGCTTGAGGTAGTCCTTGACCGGGTCGGCGGTCGCTCCGGCCACCATGACCTGCTGCACCGGTTCGTCGGTGTCGTCGGCCGCAGAGATGACGAAGCCCTTGCTCTCGTCCTCTTCCTCGCGCAGCGTGGGGTCCTGGGCCAGGTCGCGCTCGAACTCGGCGTCGGGGATGTCGGGCAGGATCTTCTTGCCGTCGGCGTCGACCGTCGGCGCGCCCGGCGCGGCGGGCGGGTCCGCCGGCGCGCCCTCCACCGGAGCCGCGGGGCCGGCGGCGCCAGGCGGGCGACGTCCGCCCGCGGCCTTCTTGGCCGGCGCCTTGGCGACACCGGCCCGCACGCCGGCCCGTGCCTGGGTCGCGGCGACCGCGTGCTTGCCCGCGCGCGAGGCCTGGCCGGTGCCCCGCGTGGCCCGAGTGGCGGGCTGCTCGGTGGGCTCCGTCGGCGCGGTCACGTCGGGGTGGTGGAGTACCTCAGCGGGAGTCCTGCGCGACGGGCCAGAAGACACGAACAGCCTCTCGTCCGGATCGAAAAGTGGGCGCGGCGCGTCCCGTTCTCGTCAAGTGCCGCACGGATCATTGTGGCACGGTGCACCACGAATCCAAGACCGGTCGGGCAGATCAGGCGCGGGCCGCGGCCTTCTTCTGCGCCTTGAAGCTGCGCACCCGTTCCAGCGACTCGGTGTCGACGACGTCGGCTACCGACCGGTAGGAACCCTCCTCGGCGTAGTCCCCGGCCACCGCCGCCCAGCCGGCGGGGCGGACCCCGAGCTGCTTGGCGAGCAGCGCGACGAAGATCTGCGCCTTCTGCCGGCCGAAGCCGGGCAGGGCGGTCAGCCGGGCCAGCAGCTCACGGCCGGTCGCGGCCTCCTGCCAGAGCCGCGCCGCGTCGCCGCCGTACTGCTCGGTCACGACTCGGGCGAGCGCCTGGACCCGTCCGGCCATCGAGGCGGGAAACCGGTGCACTGCCGGCGGCACCGCGCACAAGGCCGCGAACTCCTCGGGGTCCGCGGCGGCGACGGCCGCGGGGTCGAGGGTGCCGAACCGGGCCAGGATCTTCGCCGGCCCGCGGAAGGCGTGCTCCATCGGGTACTGCTGGTCGAGCAACATGCCGAGCAGGATCGCGAACGGATGCTCGTCCAGGACGGCGTCGCTGTCGCGGTCGCCGGTGATGTGGAACCCCATGCCCCCGAGTATCTCCTGACCGTCCCCGGCATCCGCTCCTTGCGGTCGTCGCCCCCGTGACGTCCGGACGGCCACCGGGGAGCGGTGCGCTGGCACGGGCCGTCGGAGGTGGTGCCCCCACGTTTCTCCGGGGCCGGCGACCAGCTACTCGACGGCCTTGACCGCCAGCACCGGGCAGGGCGCGTCGAGCAGCACCCGCTGGGCGTTGCTGCCCAGGATCAGCTTGCCCACCGGTGAGCGCCGGCGAAGGCCGATCACGATGATCTCCGCACCGACCTCCTCGGCGACGTGGATCAGGTCCTCGGCCGGGTCCAGGCCCCGGACCAGCTGGCGGACCTCGTGCTCGACGCCTTCCTTCTCCAGTGTCGCCGCCACGTCGCCGAGCTGCTCCTCGGACTCGTGGGACTCCTCCTCGCCGTACTCCCGGCCGCCGCGGTGGGAGTTCACCACCACGAGCCGGGACCCGCGCAACCGCGCCTCGTCGACCGCGCGGCGCAGCGCGGCCTGACCCTCGGGCTTCGGGATGTATCCCACGACGATGGTCCCCATCGACTCCTCCTGCGGTGTGCGAAGACGCGGCGGCGCTGTCTTGCGCAGACGCTATCGCAGTGCGCCCGGCGGGGCCTGTGGACGACCGGCGCGGGGCACGCGGACCGAGGCAGGCTGGGCCGGTGTCCACCGCCCCGTGCCCCGAGCCATCCCGCGCACTGCTCGCCGACCTGCGCACGGAGGTGGGACGGTTCCGCGCCGGACAGGTGCGGCGCCGGTTCCCGGCCGGGCTGCACGCCGGCGCCCCGGCTGGGCCGCGGGTCAGCACCGAGCTCGCCGACCTGCGGTCCTACGACGCGGGGCTGCGGGCCGACGTCGCCTCCAGGCTGCTCGACCTGGTGCCCTCCGACGTACCGGCCGCATGCTGCGCCTGGCTCACCCGGCCCGGCGACACCGAGCCTCAGGACTGCGACGTTGCCTGGCTGGCCGCCGCGGACACCGCCTTCGCCATGCACGGCCTCAGGCCGGCCGGCTTCTACGTGGTCACCCGGACGGGCTGGCTGGACCCGCGGTCCGGTGAGCGCCGGGTGTGGAAACGGCTGCGGCTCCGGCCCCAGGCCCGCGGAGGCCCTCAGGCAGAGTGCTGACGCCATCGCCAGGGCGCGGGCCGACACCCTGACCACCGAGTCCGCCACCGGCCTGGTCCCCCACCACCCCGACGGTGATCACCCCTCGGGCAGCAGTGGGATGAGCCGGCCTGGCCGGCCCACCGCTTTCAGTCCCAGGTATGGACCGGCGCGTTGGAGTGCATGCGGGCGCGGTACTCCCGCAGCACCTCCCGAAGGGCGCCGAACCGCTCGACGTCCCCGCGGGCGTGGACCTGGTCGACGAACCAGGACGCCCCGTTGCGCTGCGCGATGCAGCGGCCCTCGATGATGTCGAGCAGGCGGCCGGACTCGGCGTCGGTGATCCCCGCGTCCGCCAGCCCCGAGGCCGCGATCGGCAGCAGCCTCCGTAGCACCAGCTCGGCCGCGGGCACCTGGCCGAGTCCCGGCCAGTACAGCTGGGCGTCGAAGCCGTCCCGCGCGGCGACGAAGAAGGTCTCCTCGGCTGCGCTGAACGACATCTGCGACCACACCGGTCGCTCCTGCGCGGCCAGGGCGCGGACCAGGCCGAAGTAGAACGCGGCGTTGGCCATCGTGTCGACGACGGTCGGCCCGGCCGGGAGGACCCGGTTCTCGACGCGCACGTGCGGGCGGCCTTCGACCACTGCGTACACCGGCCGGTTCCACCGGTAGATGGTGCCGTTGTGCAGCCGCAGCTCGGAGAGCTGGGGAGCCTTCCCGGCGTCGAGCTCCGCGATCGGGTCCTCGTCGGTCACGATCGGCAGCAGCGCGGAGAAGTAGCGGGCGTTCTCCTCGAACAGGTCGAAGATCGAGGTGACCCAGCGCTCGCCGAACCACACCCTGGGCCGGACGCCCTGTGCCTTCAGCTCGTGCGCCCGCATGTCCGTGGCCTGGGTGAACAGCGCGATCCGGGTCTCCCGCCACAGTTCGCGGCCGAGCAGGTACGGCGAGTTGGCGCCCACGGCCATCTGGGCCGCTGCGACGGCCTGCGACGCGTTCCAGTAGGCGGCGAAGCTCTCCGGACTCACCTGCACGTGCAGCTGGGTGCTCGTGCAGGCCGCCTCGGGAGCGATCGAGTCGGCGGTGACCTGGAGCCGTTCGGGCCCGGCGATGTCCAGCACGATGTCCTCGCCACGGGCGGTGAGGATCTGGTCGCTGAGCAGCTGGTAGCGGGGGTTGCTGCTGAGGTTCTCCCGGATCAGGTGGTGCCGGTCCAGCGTGGGCAGGATGCCGATCATGGTCATGTGCGCGCCCAGGGCGGCCGCCTTCTGCTCTGCCGCGTTGAGGCTGTTGCGGACGCCCTGCTCGAACGCCTGGATGCCCTCGTCGCGCAGCAGCTGGGGCGGCACGTTGATCTCGAGGTTGAACCGCCCGAGCTCGGTCTGGAAGTCAGGGTCGGCGATCGCCTCGAGGACGTCGGCGTTGCGCATCGCCGGGTCCTCGTGCTCGTCGACCAGGTTCAGCTCGATCTCCAGCCCGGTCGCCGGGAAGTCGGAGTCGAACGCCATCTCGCGCAGCATCCGCTCCAACGCGTCCAGGCACCGGTGCACCTTCTCCCGGTACCGGGTCCGGTCCGCGCGGGTGAACTCCTGCTGGTCGACCTCCTCGCCCATGTGTGCACTCTAGTGCCGCGGCCGCCAAGGTCTGCCCTGGCGGGCGGCGTCCGGCGCGGGCACCTGGCGTGGCGCCGGAGCGAAGTCGGCCGGGACCCGTCGGCCGACGGCACCGCAGCCAGCATGCGTGATGGGCGGCGCGGAGCGGGCAAGGGTTGGCGGACGCGGTACCAAGGGCGTCCCCGGCCCGTTCGTCGACACGACACCTGGGGTCTGCCACCGTTGGCGCCATGGTCCTGCGCGCTCACCCCGGACACACCGACCTTCGCGGGACCACCGCGCTGGTCACGGGAGCCGCCCGGGGGATCGGTGCGGCCACCGCCCGCGCCCTGCGCGCGGAGGGCGTGAACCTGCTCCTGGTCGATCTCGACGGTCCCGCCCTGCGCGACGTGGCCGCGGAGCTGGGCGACCGGGTGGTCGCGGTGGAGGCCGACGTGCTCGACCTGCCGGCGCTGGAGGGGGCCGTGGCGCGTGGCCTGGCCGAGTTCGGCGGGCTGGACCACGTGGTCGCCAACGCCGGCATCGCGAGCTACGGGTCCGTCCTGGCCGTCGACCCCGAGATGTTCCGCCGGGTGGTCGACGTCAACGTCGTCGGCGTGTTCCACACGGTCCGGGCGGCGCTGCCGGCGATCCGGGCCAGCCGTGGGTACGTCCTGGTGGTGTCGTCGCTGGCGGCCTTCGCCGCGACCCCGGGCATGGCGGCGTACGACGCCAGCAAGGCCGGCGTCGAGCACCTCGCCAACGCGATACGGCTCGAGGAGGCCCACCACGGCGTCGCCGTCGGATGCGCCCACATGTCCTGGATCGACACGCCCCTGGTCCGCGAGGCGCGCGAGGACCTCGCCGAGCCCGGCTCCGACGAGCCCGCCCTGCCGGGGCGGGTCGTCCGCACCGAGCCCGTGGAGGCCTGCGCGGACGCGTTCGTGCGCGCGCTGCGCCGACGCAGCCGGCGGGTCTACCTGCCGGGCTGGGTGCGGGTCGCAGCAGCCGCCCGCGGCCTGCTCGGCTCCCCGCTCGGCGACCTGGCGTACCGCCGGCACGCCCCCGGGGTGCTGGCTCGGTCGGACCGGCAGGTCGCACGACTCGGCCGCTCCGCGAGCGCGCGCACCGTGGCCGTGCTCTCCCGCGGCGGCGTGGGAGCGGCGCGGCGGTGACGGAGCCCGAGCACGTCGACGTGCTGGTGGTGGGGGCCGGGCTGGCCGGCATCGGTCTGGCCGGCCGGGTGCTCACCGCGTTCCCGTCGCGCAGCGTCGCCGTCCTCGAGGCCCGGAGTGCGCTGGGTGGCACCTGGGACCTGTTCCGCTTCCCCGGGGTCCGGTCGGACTCCGACATGTACACCCTGGCCTACCGCGACCGTCCCTGGCGCGGCGAGCGGTCGCTCGCCGCCGGCGCGGACATCCTGGCCTACCTGCACCAGGCCGCCCGAGAGACCGGCGTGGGGGACCGCATCCGCTACCAGCACAAGGTCCTCGGAGCCGCATGGAGCTCCGGCGAGGCGCTGTGGACAGTGGACGTGGAGCGCCTCGACACCCAGCGGGCCGTCCGGTTCACCACCTCCCTCCTGCTGATGTGCACCGGCTACTACCGGTACGACGAGGGCCATACCCCGCCACTTCCCGGCCTCGAGCGCTTCACGGGCCCGGTGGTCCACCCGCAGCACTGGCCCTCCGACCTCGACCATGCGGGCCGGCGGGTCGTCGTCATCGGCAGCGGCGCCACCGCGATGACCCTCGCGCCGGCGTTGGCGGAGCGCGCCGCGAAGGTCACGATCGTGCAGCGCTCCCCGTCGTACGTGCTGTCCCGACCGGCCACCGACCCGCTCGCCGCGCGGCTGCGGCGAGCGCCCTCACGCACCGCCGGCTGGCTGTTGCGGTGGAAGAACATCCTGCTCCAGAGCGCGACCTACCGCCTCGCGCGGTGGCGGCCGCGGACGGTGCGCCGGCTGCTCCGCGCGGCCACGGTGCGCCTGCTCCCCGAGGGCTACCCGGTCGACGTGCACTTCGGGCCGCGGTACGACCCGTGGGACCAGCGGCTGTGCCTGGTGCCCGACGCGGACCTGTTCCGCTGCCTGGCCGACGGCCGCGCCGAGATGGTCACCGACACCATCGAGACCTTCACCGAGTCCGGGGTGCTGCTGTCGTCGGGGCGCCACCTGACGGCGGACGTCGTGGTCACCGCGACGGGCCTGGCCCTGCTGGCGCTGGGTGACGTGGCCCTGGTCGTCGACGGCACGCCGGTGCGGCTGGCCGACACGCTGGTCTACCGCGGCATGATGCTCGGCGGCGTGCCCAACCTGGTGTTCGTGGTGGGCTACGTCAACGCGTCGTGGACGCTCAAGGTCGACCTGGTGGCGGAGTACGTCGTGCGCCTGCTGCGCCACCTGGACCGGACCGGCGCGCGCGTCGCGGTCCCCCGTCCGGAGCCCGGCATGGCCACCCGCCCCCTGATGCCCCTCACCAGCGGGTACGTCCTGCGGTCGCTCGACGCCTTCCCGCGCCAGGGCGACCGCGGCGCGTGGCGGATGCGCACGAGCTACCTGCGCGACCTGCTCGACGTCCGGCGCCGTCCGGTCGACGACGGGGTCCTGGAGCTCTCCTGATGCCCCGGGCCGCCGAGATTCGCCCTCGCGCCCGGCCCACGCGCCCATGACGTCAGGCCCCGGCGGGCGTGACTGGGTCACCGTCGTCCTGCGTCCAAACGCCGGGTGGAACGGCGTGCTCGAGCATCGTGGCCACGAGCCCGGCCAGCCGGTGCCCCGGGTCGGCCGCCTGAGCGCGGTCGACGGCGCACCAGGCCAGCGCCCCGTCGCCGGCCTGCCAGGAGGCGAACGCCAGGAGGCCGGCCGGAGCCGCGGCGAGCTCGGCGGGCGTGCGTCGGACCACCTCGCGCAGCAGCTCCACCCACCGGGGCGCGGCTGCCCTGGTGATGTCCTGCCAGACCCGGTCGTGCGTCGTCTTGTCGCGCAGGTCCACCAGCGCGCGGGCCACCTCGTCGGCGGCCAGGAGGCGGGGAGTCCGTGTCAGCAGGGCGCGGAACCAGGCCGCCTCGGCCGTGGCGTCGACGCCCGGGTCGCCGGTGCCCCGGCCCTGCGCCGGGCCGGGCCTCCGGCGCAGCCTGCGCGCGGCGGCCCGGGCGACCTGCTCGACGTCGTCGGGATCGCTCGGGACCAGGGACTCCGCGAGCGCGGAACGGCTCTCGTAGGTCACCCGACCGGTGAGCACGCCCGCAGCGGTGAGCGGGTGGTCCCGCACGTCGTAGGCCACCCCGGGGTCGTGCGGGTCGTCGACGGGGTACCACCGCCGGCCGTCCGCGCGCAGCGCCACGTCGACCGGAATCCCGCGGACCGCGAGCCGCTCGGCGAGGATCGACACGGCGACCTCGCCGAGCAGCGGGTCGGCGGTGTACGCGACGGCCACGGCCACCACGGCCCGGTTGGCCCGCGCGGCCGCGGCGACCTGGTCGCCAGCCGCCTCGAGCGCGGACAGCCGGTCCAGCAGGTCCGACGCCACCCGGTCGGGGTCCGCCGGACCCCCCGAACCCGCCTGCCGAGGGTCGACGGGGCCGGCCGCGCAGGGCTCGGGCAGGTCCACCCGGGCGTGGAACGGGCGGCCCTCCGGGGTGGTGGTCAGCAGCACCAGCGACCGCTCCGGATGGAACCCCAACGCGAACGGCACCAGGGCGAGCACGTCCAGCGGCGTGCGAAGGGTCACCCGAGGCATCCCGGACGGGTCGAAGAGCGGGGAGGGGTCGGGCCGGCCGCGTTCTGGCGTCATGACCCCACTGTGGAACCGGTCGCCGGCTCGCGGGGGG